>CAYIAA010000003.1:0-82028 GCA_964361405.1 uncultured Candidatus Saccharibacteria bacterium | reverse complement strand
GAGGATTTGAACCTCCAAGCCCGTGAGGGCGCTACCACCTCAAGGTAGTGCGTCTACCAATTTCGCCACCCGCGCATGTGTGGCTCAAGGTCACTATACTATAATTATAAAAGGGCGAATTACTCGACCTGCTTTGCCGGTTCCACCTCCGCCAAAACCTCCGTGGTGGTCTCACTTTCTTCCGCTTCCACTGGTTTCGCCAATCGGATTTGGCTTATTTTCTTTCTGATCTCGCGGGTTGATTTGTCGCGGATATAGTAGAGCTTGGCGCGACGTGCCTTCGAACGCCGGAGAATCTCAATTTTATCAATCATCGGAGAATAAAGCGGAAACGTCTTCTCAACACCGACGCCGCTTAAGGTCGCTCGCACAGTGAACGTCGCTCCCGGCTCGGTACCATGCTTCCGCGCGAGAATGAGACCTTCAAAGGCCTGGAGTCGCGTCTTATCACCTTCTTTCGTCTTCTGCCACACGCGCACGGTATCCCCTGCACGCATATCCATCTTCGCGCGCTCGGCAATATTGACTGGAGAAATAACTTGCATTTTTACACCCATAGCACATGAAACCGTATCACAAAGCGCCGAGCTCGGCAAGAACCGCTTGGAAATCGGGCGGGTCATCAGCTAGAAGGGTGAGGCGCACCCCGCTCGGGAGCGTGAGCTCTATTTCCGAAGCATGGAGCGCTTGCCTCCCTATTGACTCGAGGCACACGCGGCGAGGCGCATAGAGCTTGTCGCAGAGCACCGGATGCCCGATTGATTTCAGATGCACTCTAATCTGGTGCGTCCGACCGGTTTCCGGCTTCACCTCAAGGGAGGTATACCCTGGGAAACGCTTCAAAACGCTGTAGCGTGTCACTGCGTCTCGTGTCTTCCCTACTTTTTCTGTGCCCTTTCCTCGGCCAGTACCCACACTCCTTCGCGCGACAAAACCCGATTCACTTCTTCCGATAGGAATGGTGATGACCCCGGAACCACCACGGACGTCGCCGTAGACAATCGCGTGATATATTTTCTTCACCTGTCTCTCTTTGAAACTCTCCTTCAAAAGACGAAAGGCATTGTGTGTTTTCGCAATCACCAAAACACCGCTCGTATCCTTATCAAGGCGGTGAACAATACCAGGCCGATCAATAGTACTTCCGTCCGGTATTTTCATCGGTTCCCCGACGCCGCGGATATAGGGATAGTTCTGGACGAGCCAGTCGACGACGGTTGGGCGGTTGCTCTTTCCGTCACTGTGCACTAGTAACCCCGCCGGTTTATCGATCGCGACTATATCCGCATCTTCATAAATAATTTTAATCTCTTCCATCAAATCTTTTTCCATCATTGGTGGGCGATAGAGGACTCGAACCTCTGACCCTCTCGGTGTAAACGAGATGCTCTACCAACTGAGCTAATCGCCCGCACATCTTCCCTCCACTGCCTTACACACCTAACTCTATTGCCCCCGGGAGGAATCGAACCTCCATTAGAAGCTTAGAAGGCTTCTGTTTTATCCATTAAACTACGGGGACTTTGTTGTTCTACCAAAGTATCCAAACTGTATATAAGATTTGCGTCTATGACAATTGGCACACCTTATCTCACACTTCTCTATTTCTGTAGCCACCGCATGCCATGAATAGTGACCTGACAACATTTTTGATACAGATTTAAACTTAATGTTGGGGTCTATGTGATCAAAATCAAGAACTATTGGATCCCTTTCTCCACAATCAAGACATTTCTTTGTAGATAGTAGAGAGAATATTTTCCCTCGTATCATTAATCGGTGTCTTTTTTGTGCTTTATACAAATCTTCCCTATTTTTGTATGGCATCTAGGGATTATACCACTCGATTCTAACCCGAGCCACACTCACATGTTTAGCAGATCAACGGTAAGTCTACTGGGATGGGTCAACGATTTCTGGCGGCGAGGCGAGGTAACGCGCGTACTCACTCTCTTTAGCTTGGTACGTCTCGACCACTCTCGTGAGCAAGTCGCGGTCGAATGTCTCCACTCCGCTCGGCACTTCCTCCTCATCGACCGTAGCCGCCGCACGGAAATATGTATAAATCGCGTAGTGGAGAGCAAACAATCCCGCCACGAGTACAAAAAAGACAAGGACAAGTATCCTCCAGTCGCGGGCAGGTGAAAGAGAAAGCACTCCCGGATAATGCTTTTTCGAGACAAAAGTTCTAAATAATTTGTGCTTCACTTTTACTACGTCCATGGTGCTAGTTTGTTACATAACTCGAAATACGGAGTGAGAGCCGCGCTCTCCATACCGAGTCCTGGGGTTTCGCACCCTTCGACACCAGCTCCATCCCCATATCAATCCAATCTGACACAAATGGCGAAAGCTCAACGAGGTTGATGAAGTGAACGATGTTTTGAAATGCTCCTTCGAGCTCGAGTTCAAGTCCCAAAGCCGACACTCCGGGAGTTTCCGCGGCACCACTGATGGTGAGTTTGAGTTTGAGTTCGTCCGCAAGAGACTCGAGTGCATAATATAATTCAACCGTGCCATCCTCCCCTTTTACAAAATACGAACTGACTTTGTCTTGCTCGCTTTTTGTTTCTTCTAATAAGTGTTCAAGCGCCACCGCACCCTTCCCTTTGGCATCAAGCTCTGCAATTCGATCCGTGGCTGTTTCAATTTCCTGTGCTTCGGAGCGCAGCATAAAAAAGAAATACGCCCAGAGCCCTAGGAGGGCGATGTCAATCGCGATAACCACCGCAAAAGCTTTTCCCGTGATACTTTTCGACGGCATATTAGCGTTTTCCTTTCTCGAGTGTTACATCCATCGAGAACGAAATATTCTCTTCCTTCGTAAACACAGATACTGGCGTTGTCACTGTACTCACAAACTCCGACGCTTCGATGTCGCGCTTCGCCAAGAGCAAATCCTCGCGGCGCCGCGCAATTCCTCCGAGGGAGATCGTACTCTGGGGCGGGTCGCCTCCCGTACGGACGAAACGGAGTTCATCGATTGAAATACCCGCGGGTTTCCGTTTCAGGATGTCGTCTAAAACCGCCGAAAGCTTTGGTTCCACTCGAGTGGAATCTAGAACGGCGAGCTCGCGCTTTAACTTATCAAATGATTCTTTATTCATTCCAACACTCCCCGTTCCCTCCGCCTCAAATGCTAGGAGACGTTCACGTACATCGTTGCCGTCGCTATTCGTCACGAAATACGTCGAACTAAGGAGCACCGTCGCAGTTACCAATATGACAATCGAGAGAATACCCCCGACAACACCAAGCCGAAGCCGGTACTCCCGTTTGATGGACGCTATCTCCCTAAACGGTAGAAGGTTGACCATCTTAATTTCCCCTAAACTCGCGGAGCGCAAGGCCGATTGCGGGAGTATAACGCTGTGCATCGTTGAGATGTATCGGGGGAATATATTTTTCAAGAGAAAAAATGTTAATCCATGGATTTCCGAGCGTCACTGACACACCAACATCCGCGGTCAAAAACTCAATAATTCCCGGAATCACTGCATCCCCGCCGCACATGATAATTTTCTCTATCATTCCCCGCTCGTGGCGCATACCCTTGTGGCGCTTGTTCCAATACTGGTAATGCTTCGATAACTCGTCGCGAAGAACGCTCAAGGTGGCAACGAGCGAGGCGTAGACGCCGAGCTCGCCGCTCTTCTGTCCGAGACCCTGTTCAATTTTGATTCGCTCTGCGTCCGCAAAAGGAACACCAAAATCCTTCACAATCGCATTCGTAAGTTCTTTTCCTCCAATAGCAATACTCGTGGTAAACCACACGGCCCCGCGCTCCACAATGGAAATACTTGTCCTCGTCGCTCCGAAGTCAACGACCATAAAAGTACCCATATCGCCTTCGCGGAGTACAGCACGCGCGATAGCTTGCCCCTCGAGCTCAAAAGCGAGTGGCACAAACCCCGCTTCGTTCAGAATCTCCGAATACACATCAACCACACTGCGAGGCATAACGGAGACGTTCACGTCTAAGTGATCACTTCCGTCTTTTGGGAACTCAACGACTTCGAAATCAAAGACGACCTCGTCAGCATGAAGCGGAATGTGTTCTTCAAGCGCGAGTTCAACGCTCGCCCGCACTTCGCTCGGCATAAGGCGCGGGAGGTCGAGACTGAAAATAAAAGACTTCTCTTCGGGGAGTGAGACGTTCACAAACCGCATACCAAACCGTGTATGCATTTCGCGGAGAATACGAAGAAGCTCTTCGCGCTCGATGATTTCACCGCCCGTAATGACCCCTTCGGGCACAACGGCTTCGCCGTAACGACCAAGTGCTATTTTCCCGTGCGTGTGCCCAAGCTCAAGAAACTTAATCGAGCGGTCGGAAATATCGAGCCCGCCCGGCAACATCCGAAGAAATGCTGGGGTTGGGAAAAAACGCTCGAGGAGCGGCTGTTTCATTCTGTTCATTATACCGTGCGCTCCCAAGAGGAAAAAAGGGGGTGAGTGGGTGAGCCCACTTGGAAGCTTCGCTTCCAAGTGGGCAAAAGAGGTTGTATAATTGTATGTAACCGTTATCCCGACTCTTCGTTCGCCTCATGCTCGCGGTCGAGAAAACTCTGAAGAATGAGCGCGGCGGCCGACGCATCGAGTTTTGCGTGCTCTCCTTCCACTCTCCGGGCCATTGCCGAGGTTAACATTTCAAGTTCGTAGTGAATCGGTACCTTCGCGACTTCGGCCAGCTCCTCTTTAAATCGCGAGATATCGTCCATAATTGGGTTCGGTTCGTTCTTGAAATTGCGCGACTCGCCGAGAACGATACGATCCACATGTTCACGTTTCACAATCACCCCAATATCTTTCGCCGAGTCAGATGTCGTCGTGAGTACCGAGTGTGGCATCGCCACCCTCCCCGTGTCATCCGAGAGAGCAACTCCGATACGGCGCCCTCCATAATCAAGTCCAAGTGTTTTCATCTTTTTATTTAGAGAGGTAGCAAGTTATCGCTCCGGCAACCGTTTCAAGTGTTTTCTGAAACACAGCCTCGTCGTGTTCGAGAAGAGTCATCCGGAACCCTTGAAGTGTGGTGTTAAAACTCGAGAGCGGCACCACGCAGATTCCTGTGGCACCTAAAAGGTAGTAAACGAAACGCTTATCGGGTGAAACCCCATTGGTGATTTTTTCAATAAATGTGCGCACGGACTCATTCGCGATTGGGAGTGACCCCATGGCGGGAAGTACACCGTCTTCAAAAACAACTGACAAATAGAATGCGCCGCCGGGCCGCGGTGCGTAGATGCCGCGAATAGTGCTCAATAATTTGTGCGCGAGTTCGGAGCGCTTCGCATACAAAGCGCGGCGTTCGGCAAGATACCCGGCATAACGCGGATCTCCTAAAACTTCGGGGAGAACTGACTGCGGGAGTGTCGTTGAGCAAACTTCGAGCATCTTCGCGTCGAGAACTGACTGAATGTAGCGGCTAAAGAGCGGATTGCGCGTTCTATTATAGACTTCAATCCAGCCGCAGCGCGCTCCCGGCCACGGGAACTCTTTCGAGAGACTCCGCATGCCGATGCCGGGCACCTCGCCGATAACCGAGGCGAGCGGCACGAAAGGGTCCGACCCGTATGCCAAATGCGCGTAGATTTCATCCGAGATAAGAAAGAGATCGTAGTCGCGCGCGATTCCTACGATTTCCTCTAGCACACGCTTTGGATAAACAACGCCAGTCGGGTTGTCGGGATTAATAATGAGGATGCCCGCGATCTGCGGGTTATAACGCACTTTATTCCGAAGGTCGTTCACGTCTGGGAGCCAGTTTCGCTTCGGATCAAGCGCATAAGTGAGATAGTGTGCTCCCGCGTGCGCGGCTTCGGCGCTTGAATGCGTGGAATAGGCGGGCGAGGGCCCGATGATGCGGCTCCCGCGGTTGAGGTAAGTGTAGACTTTCGAGATTGCATCGCCGATACCGTTAAAAAAGATGACATCATCGGGAGTGAGGGTAATACCCGCCTCGCGCGAACGCTCTGCGGCGATAAATGCACGCGCTTCGAGTAAACCTTTGGTGGGCGAGTACGCATAGCTCCGATCGTCTTTCACGTGCCGGACCACGATTTCTTTGATCCACTCGGGTATTGAGTGCCCTTTTGCGACGGGGTCACCAATATTTTCCCAGATAACCGGGGTACCGAGCGCTTCCACTTTTTCCGCAACGGCGACGATCTGGCGGATTTCGTACGTGAGCTCATCGGCTCCGGCATGGACGATATTCGTGCGCATGGAGTGAATCATACACAAAAGATTGTGTTCCCAAAAGCTTTGCGCTACGATTGACTCGTGACTGATCTTGCGGCGATTAATGCATTTTTTGCGGCACATCCGGGATATTTTCTCCTCGCTATTCTCGCCGCAGTGTAGTCAATCGTCTGGAAAGGTATTGCTCTCTGGAAATCTGCGCGGCGGGGACACTGGTACTGGTTTACAGTCTTACTTGTCGTAAATACGTTGGGAGTTCTTGAAATTATTTACGTATATTGGTTTTCCAAAAAACAAAAGGAAAACAAAAATACCTGATTAGGGAGGGGTGGCAGAGTGGTCGAATGCACCGGTCTTGAAAACCGGAGCCCTGGAAACGGGGCCGTGAGTTCGAATCTCACCCCCTCCGCCAGAAATCAAAATCAGATTTTGAGTTCGGAGGAAAATATATGATTCAAGCAAACCAAGCAGATACCGTAACACTAATTCCACTGACTGCTATCGGGGTACGTGGCAAGATTTTAGAGGTTGTAGGGCAGTAAGATAAATTGTGACTCTGGTCCAACATCCACTTCCTCGTTGAACACCTCTCATATTAGTTCTCCCCCGAGAATCTGGTAAAGTAGTGGTGTGGAAGAACAAGGGACAATCGAGTGGGAAGCGCTTGAGTACCGCCACAGAAAAAAGAGTGGCGGGTGGTATACGACAATTCTCATTATTGCAACGGCTCTTGTTGGAACCGCTATCTATCTCAATAATTTTCTCTTCATTGTACTTATCGTTATTGCCGTATTCACGCTTTTTCTTCGTGCCGCACGCCACCCGGAACACGTATTATTTTCTATCTCTCCGCGGGGAATACGAATAAAAAACAATCTCTATCCCTTCGAGGAACTCGAATCATTTTGGGTTCACGACGAGGCGGGGGCGGAAGAACTCTACGTCAAATCATCTCGAGCACTTTCATACTTGCGCTTACCTCTCGACGGCATAGACCCGAGTCACGTCAGAGCGTACCTACTACATCATCTGAAAGAAAAACCAGTTGAAATCGGCATTATCGATACCATTACGGAGTTCTTGGGGTTTTGAACTTTTGCGTGGTAGGGTGTGGATGCTGTAAATAAAGTTTTGCCCTCGTCGTTCAACGGATAGGACGCAAGCTTGCGGAGCTTGTAATCGAGGTTCGATTCCTCGCGGGGGCATCAGAAAGTAAGAAGCTGACGAACAAAAACCTGGGGGTGGTTTTTAAGTTGAAATCTTTTTTATCATCCGGGCGGCACGGGCCTTTCTTCGGGCTGCAGTATTTTTCTTAATCACGCCGCGCTTCGCAGCCTTATCTATAGCTTTATAGACTGCAGGGAGGAGGGCCTGTGCCTCTTTTGCTTTCTTTTCGGTTACAAGAACGCGAAGCTCTTTCAGCTTCCCTTTCATCGCGTCAATCCTCCGAAGATTCACCACGCGCTTCCGCGCGGAAACCCGTATTGCTTTTTTTGCTCCTTTCGTAATCGGCATACTCGCGACCCATCATACAGCGCGTATCGCCCAGAGGCAAGCTCTTTGCTATCATGGCTATCATGATCGCTCACCTCTCTGGAACAGTGATTAAAAAAGATGCCGAGGGCGTCGTCATCGACGTGAGTGGTATCGGCTATCGTGTGCGCGCACTCGAGTCGACTCTCGAGGGCATCTCCGTGGGCGAAAAAATCTCCCTTCATACGCACCTCGCCGTGCGCGAAGATTCGATGAATCTCTACGGCTTCGCGGTCGAAGAAGAACTTAACTTCTTCGAACTCCTCCTCGCTGTGCCAGGTATCGGGCCGAAGAGTGCTCTTGGTGTCCTCTCAACCGCAAAACCTGATGTTCTCGTTCGCGCAATCACTTCCCGAGACACTTCCTATCTCACCAAAGTCTCCGGCATCGGCAAAAAAACCGCTGAAAAAATCATCCTTGAACTCAAGGATAAGGTTGACGCAGTCCGGATCGGAGAATCAGGTCCTCTCCACCAAGATTCCGACGTCGTGGAAGCGCTCAAATCGCTCGGCTACACGAGAGCTGAAGCGCGCGAGTCCCTCAAAAAAGTTTCCGAAGAAATTTCCGGAACGAGTGCGCGGATTAAAGAAGCGTTGAAATACCTCGGGAGATAGGTAGAGATACAAATATGTCGCTTTTCAACTCACTCCTTCGCACTCTCGGCGCCGTGCTACCAGAGAGATTAGAAAACGCTCTTATCCCTCGCTACCATCATGCACTTGCCTTCCTCGGTGCCCTCCTCTATGCGCTTCCTTCGAGACGGCTTGTCGTAATCGGCGTGACGGGAACGAAGGGAAAAACGACGACGACGGAACTCATAAACGCAATCCTCGAGAAAGCCGGGTACAAAACCGCTCTCTCGGGAACGCTTCGTTTCAAAGTGGGAAATGAGTCGCGGCAAAACCGCTACAAAATGACCATGCCCGGGCATGCATTCCTCCAGAAATTCCTCCGTGAGGCTGTCCGCTCCGGATGCACACACGCCATTATCGAGATGACGAGCGAGGGGGTTACCCAAAACCGACACCGCTACATCGACCTCGACGCGCTTGTGGTGACGAACATCGCCCCCGAGCATATTGAGTCGCACGGTTCCTACGAGAAGTATCTCGACGCCAAGCTCTCTCTCGCGCGCGCCCTTGCGAAATCGCCGAAACCCAGTCGCGCACTCGTCGCGAATGCGGACGACAAAGAAACACCAAAATTTATTGCCGCTGCTGCTCTAGTACCCGCCCGCCTCACCTACTCTCTCAAAGATGCCGAAGTAATCGAGGAAACCGAATCCGGGAGCGACTTTATTTTCTCCGGAGTGAGTATGCACACGCCGCTCCGGGGAAAGTTTAATGTTGCGAACGCTCTTGCCGCGGCGACACTTGCGAAGCACCTCGGTATTGACCCGGAGACAATTAAACGGGCGGTGGAAGGGCTCTCGGTAATCCATGGGAGAATGGAAGAAATCCATGTTGAGGATCCTCTTTCCTTCTCTGTCATCGTCGACTACGCGCACACCAAGGACTCGCTTGAGGCTGTATACCAATCCCTCGGACAGAAAAGAAAAATTTGCGTCTTCGGCGGAACTGGTGGCGGGAGAGACCGCTGGAAGCGGCCGCTCATGGGTGGCATTGCCGCACGGTACTGCGCACAGATACTCCTTACCGATGAAGACCCGTATGATGAAAACCCGTCTAAAATCGTAGAGGATATTAAAAAGGGCATTGACTATGTGAATAAAGAAAAGGCAGAGCGTGGAGAAACGCCAACCCCTTGTGAAATCATTATGGACAGACAGAGGGCCATTGAGACGGCAGTACATGCGGCGAAAAGAGGTGACACCGTTATCATTACCGGGAAAGGTACAGACCCCTTCATCATGGGTCCCCGGGGAACAAAAACGCCGTGGAGTGATTCCGAGGTGGCGCGCGACGCGATTCGAAAAAGAATAGAAATGAACAAATCGAAACGCTGATATGGAACCCGGGCGAAGAAAGATGTATTTCTGGTACGCAACCGCTATTATTGCCGCACTGATTGTAGCCTTCATCCTTTTTGTCATAGCGGATACCCGATACCCGGACGGTGATACGCCGCTACTCTCCGGACTCTATACGGACATCGGACTGCCATTTTCACACTTCCGAGGGAAGGTCTCGATTGTTGACGGGGAAGAGGCGCGGGCGGCATTTCACGAACGAGGAAATATTACACTCACTGCAGGGAAAAATAACCCAATCGGTGTCACCATTACTGGTTGGAAACTCGTCTTCGGAAAAGAAACATTTGAAATCGGAGAGGGCGCACATCTCCCACACTTTGGAGCAGTAAACACAACCTCTTTTATTACGCTCGGTCCGACAGACACCGCCGTGCTCTCGCTCCGTGAGTCGCCGACTGGTTACTCGTTCCGAATTAATCGCTGTAGTGGGTACTTCGAACAATTTCAGGATTTTGATCCCCCACTCGTGAAACGCTGTCCCCGGCCCAACCACGCTCCACTCGCTCCTTTGTGTTCTGTGTACCTCGAACGTCTGTCCGCCTGTGAAACCCCACTCACTTTTGCCCCGGAGATTCCTCTTCTATGTAAAGACCCGCTCCAACTTGCTTCAAGTTATGAAGGGTGTATCAATGAACATTCGGGAGACTATGATTTTTATATGGGAGAATGGCGTATTTTTCTCGGAAGTGGCACTCTCGTTCGGCGTGTGGGACGCGTTGATCTCTTTGATAGTGGAGACGCACTTGTCGATACACTCTATCTAGGAATCTAGGAGACGAAAGAGAAATACGGCCGCGGCCGCGCTTACGTTCAAGGACTCTTTCTTCCCGCGAAGCGGGATTTCGGCAATCACACTTGCCACGTTCAAAAGTTTTTTGGGCAACCCTTTCACTTCATTCCCGAGCATGATGAGACACTGTAACCCGGCCTCTACTCGCTTATAGTCAACCGACTGCGGTGCTTGTTCAAGAGCAATAACCTGGACCCCACTCTTTTTTAATTCGGAGAGCAGGTGCTCTGGGTCATCTACATGGCTCCATGCGAGCATGCGCTCAGAACCGAGCGATGTTTTGGCAAAATCTTTCCGCACTCTCCCGAAACGATCGCGGGGCCCAGGAGTGTAGCCGGAGAGGTACACTCGGTTTACACCCACGGCTTCGGCCGAGCGAAAAATCGCGCCGACATTGTGCACACTCCGGATATCGTGGAGAAGAAGAGATACGTCACGGGGTTTTCTAGTCCCATGCGCTTTTTCTCCTTTTTCTACGGAGTGTTTCTTGGTATACTTTTTATCGATGATAGGAGACATTCTATATTCTGTTCCGAGTGCCATCCCCGATTTCTACACATTCCAATTTTTTGGCCCGCTTATCTTGCGTCTTTTCTTAGGAGGCCTCGTTATCCACTCAGGATACCAAGGTGTCATGCGCGGAGGGAGGGTGGTGGGTGCATTTGAATTACTTGTCGGTTTCTTTCTTATTATCGGACTTTTCACGCAAATAGCAGGGCTTCTCCTCGCTATTGTGACCGTTGTCATCATCGTAAATTTCTATCGGAGAGGAGAATCATCACTCATGATGCATGTGCTCCCTTACTATATACTCCTCTTCGGAGTTTCCGTCGCACTTCTCTTCTTGGGTCCTGGTGCGGTCGCTATTGACCTCCCACTCTAGAAAATCCGCCTCGCCTCGGCTATAGTGCACCTATCCGCCCGTAGCCCCGACGCGAAGTCGGGGTCCCGACCCCCGATGACCGGGGCGTCGGGACTCAGTCTCTATGAAAATAATGAGCGCTTGGGTATATATACTCAAAAGCAATAGTGGGCATTTCTACGTGGGGAGCACGAAAAATATTGTCGAGCGTGTAAAGCATCATCGCAATGGTTATACACCATCCACAAAAAAGTTAGGTGTGGTGACATTGGTTTTTTCACAGGAGTATACTACCGTAAGCATGGCCAGGTCGGTTGAGCGAAAACTGAAAAAGCTCAAACGAAAGGACTACCTTGAGAAGATAGTCCGTGACGGCTTTATTAACATCCGCCCGTAGCTCAGTCGGTAGAGCAGCTGCCTTTTAAGCAGACGGTCGCAGGTTCGATTCCTGCCGGGCGGATACGAACGAAGTGAATTGCCCACCCGGAGAAAACACCGGGGGTGTTTTCGTCAGGAATCGAAAGCCGGACCAAGCACATAACTAGTTATGTGCTTGGGAGGCGGGGTCGCGAGTCCTGCGTTAGCGGGAACTCGTGACTGATTCCTGCCGGGCGGATACGAGTAGTAATCTTTCAAGCGCGAGATCAAAATCAAGTCCTCCCCAATGGGCTTCATGGTACATCGAAACGAGCTCGGACGAGAGGTGTTCAAGCTCTTTTCGTTCAAACCGTCTCGAAAACCCGAGTGCTTTTTTAAAAGGAAACACTTTCATTCCAGCTTCTCGCGCGCCCTCCTCTATGTCCCCTTCAAAACCTTTCGCGAGGAGCATTGTTTTCAAAAGCCAAAAGAGCATTGCATGTATTTCTTCAGGTGCATGCCCTTCTCGATAGAGCTTTTGTATGCCCGTCCACGCGAGACCCCAGTCACGGTTTCCGAATGCATCGGTTACTCGAAAAAGTGCTCCGCGCGCTTCATTTTTATAGACCGAAATTTTTTCGGAAACCTTCTTGAACTTACGCACTTTCTCCGCATGACACGAGAGAAGCGACATAAGAGTGGGGTCAAGATCGGACCCCTCCACCAAAAGAAAAATATTCTGGGACTTTTGAAGTGCAGGGGCAAAGCGACGGATAAACTCGAGCGCGAGAGTGTTCTCGCTTATTTTATTGCAATAGACGAGACTTTTTGATGTAAAGAGTCCTTGTGCGCCGATGAGCTCGTCAAAAAGAGCTTCATTCCACGTGAGAGCGTCAAAAACATACCGTCCTGCGTCCGGCTTTTTCTCGGCAAGCGATTGAAAAAGTTCTCGCGCTACCTCACGAGCGCGGTCGTGGTCACCGAAAAAAAGATAAATCATTTTTTCCAGCGACTACCAGGGCGCCGGTTGCCACTCCCGTCATAGAGTACACCCCACCAATGTCTCCCTTGCCAGTACCCTCCAAAAAATCCCAGAAGAAAAAGTATGAGTGCAGTCAGGCGGTGAATGGTAAACCACATATCCCACGTCAAGCCGAGACCGTAGCGAGAAAAATCCTTTGCGAGAAAAAAGATGGAGACAATTTCGATAAGCCCGTGAAACATTAAGCTCACCAGAATCCCCAAAAACGTGAAGAGTACAATGTAGAGTGCTTTTTTAGGAAGCATAAGGGGTTAGTTATTAAGGAAGCGGTAATCGTTTCATACTGCCCCAGTTGGGGCCGGAGGACACATCAACGTTAAAAGGGATGTCTGCCTCCATCACAAATTCCATTATACCTCTAATGAGGGGCACTGCGTCCTGAAGGGAATCCTCGGCAACCTCAAAGAGCAATTCGTCATGGATTTGGAGAAGCATGAAAATTTTCCCGTTAAATTTTTCCTGCGATATCGCCTCTCCAATCCGTACCATGGCGACTTTGATGATGTCGGCACTCGTGCCTTGAAATGGGGCATTCACCGCCATCCGTTCTTCCTGCGCGCGAATATAGGGAACATTGGAGTTGATACCAGGGAAGTACCGGCGGCGTCCGAAATACGTTTCGGTGTAACCTAGTTTCCGCACATTCTCCTTAATGGTTTCGATGTAGCTCGCAAGCCCTTTAAACGAGAGAAAGTAGTTCTCGTAGAATTCCCGCGCTTCTTCGCGCGTGCCGCCTAGATTTTCCCGAAGCGCATTCACTCCCATACCGTAGAGAATTCCGAAGTTAATAACCTTCGCCATCCGCCGCATCTCGGGCGTTACGTCTTTATATTCCACTTTAAAAACGAGTGCTCCGGTAGCCGTATGCACATCCTCCCCTTCCCGAAACACCCGGATGAGCTCTGTGTCCCGGGAAAGCACCGCGGCGATCCGAAGCTCAATCTGCGAGTAGTCGCAGGAAAGTATGCAAAAACCGGGAGTGGCAAGAAATGCCTGGCGTATCTCGCGGCCGAAAACACTTCGAGTCGGAATATTCTGGAGGTTCGGGTTCTGTGAAGCCAGGCGCCCGGTCGTTGTTCCGGTCTGGATGAAATGCGTGTGGAGACGGTTATTTGCATCAACCATTTCCGGTATCGTATCGATGTAGGTTGAAACGAGTTTTTGGATTTCGCGATACGCAAGAAGCGCCTCAATAATCGGGTGTTTCCCTAGAAGCTTCTCGAGCTCGGAGGCGCGAGTTGATTTCCCTCCGGTCGGTGTTTTCTTTGTCTTCGAATCCCCCAATTTCATTTTTTCGAAGATGATATCTCCGAGCTGTTTGGGGGAATTGATATTGAACTCTTCTCCCGCATGCTTCCATATCTTACCCTCCAGAATTTTGAGTTCGGTGTGATGTTTTTCGGAAAGTGATTTGAGGTATGGGATATCGATTAAGACTCCTCGCTCCTCAACCCTACCAAGTACTGGCATGAGCGGCTTCTCGATGGTTTCATAGATACGGTCGAGTTTGGTCCGTTTGAGCTCATCAAAAATTTTTTTCTGTGCCTTTTTAAAATCCTCGGTTTTCGCGTAGAGAAGAATATCTTCGAGCGAGGGGCTCGTCATATGCGAATCAAGAACCCAGAGCGCGAGCGCGGTATCCTTGAGTTCCTCGGGGTCCAGCTCTTTCGCAACAACACTTTCATTACTCTCTACGCTGTCCAAGAGACTCGCCCGTAGGTCTACTGCCGGCAGGGCTGTGCCCGAGGGAGACGGCGCGGGAAAAATTTCAAGGAGACGCGCCGTAAGACTCCTAAAACCGAACTCTGAAAGGATTTTTTTTGCCTGGGCCACGTCAAACGACTCCCTCCATGTTTTCCTGGGAATGGTAAATGTAATTGGTGCGTCCCGGCGAATTTCTGCAAGCACTTTCGAGAAAAGTGCATCTTCTCTTCCTTCGGTAAGCAACATAATCACCCGATCTTTAACACCTCGTTTTTTGAGCGATGTGGGGTTCTTTTTGAGCTCTCTAAAAAGTTCTTCGAGCGTACCGAACTCTGTAATAAGCTCGGTTGCAGTTTTTGTTCCGATGCCGGCAATACCTTTGATATTGTCCGATGGGTCCCCTGCAAGGCCTTTGTAGTCCGGTAAAAGCTCGGGTCCAAAACCGAAGCGTTCGCGAACTGCTTCTTCATCGTAGATTATCGTATTCTGTATCCCCTTTTTCAGAGTGTAAACACGCACCTCTTTTTTACGAACAAGCTGGAGCGTATCCATGTCGCCGGAAGCGATGATGGTGTCGATATTTTTTTCACCCGAGAGTTTTTCCGTAATCGTTCCAATGATGTCATCGGCTTCGAAACCTTCAAGTTCATAGATTGGAATGCCGAATCCTTTGAGCACATCTCGTGAGCGTTTGATTTGTGCCACGAGTGAAGGGTCCGCCTTGGGGCGTCCGGCTTTATAGTCAACGTAAACCGCGTGGCGGAAAGTCGGTTTTGGGAGGTCGTAGCAGGCAACAACGTAATCAGGTTTCAAGTCGCGAATAATCTTGAGTAACATTGCAACGAGTCCGTATAAGGCGCCGGTCGGCTCGCCGGAAGCGGAGGTAAATTCAGGCAGAGCGTGATACGCGCGATGAATGATGGCATGTGTATCAAGGAGAACGAGAATTTTGTTATTCGTGCCGGATTTTTTCACCATTGGATGTCCCGTTTGTTCTCGTCAATAAAAATACAGTGCACTTTCCTTGTTTCCGGCGGAAGCAAATCCTCTACCCGCTCGGCCCACTCAACACATATCAAATTCTTGGCATCGGCGATGATCTCATTCCATCCGAGACTTCCAAGTTCGTTCGAATGATCCATTCGGTAGGTGTCAATGTGAATAAGTTTTTTAAACTGCGGATGATTTTCTATTTCGTACATCCGCTCGAGGACAAAGGTGGGGCTCTGAACGGTGTCCTCAATACCAAGCGCGCGGGCAATACCCCGGACGAAAACCGTTTTCCCTGATCCAAGTTCTCCAGAGAGAGCAATAACCGTGGCACCGCTCGGGGGGTTTGTATCTATGTCTCGAAGGAATTCTTCAGCGAGTTCGTATGTTTCTTCCTCGCTTCCGGATATCCGTTTTCCCTTCATGGAGCCATTGTAGCACTCGGGGTAAGGGGGTAGAAAAAGGGCCCGTCTCTTTCGAAACGGGCCCTGTTATGATTCACCTCCTCCCGACTGCTAGTGACGACGATGCCGATCGAAGATGGCGACCACCCTACCGAATGTGTCGACTCCCTTGCGAGTACGCTTGACCACGTCATCAACCTCGCGTCCCGTCTGGCGACGTCGAGCAAGCTCTTGTCGCTCATCCTCACGCTGCTGGGCAAGTCCGGCCTTGTACCAGCGCAGGTAGTTGTCATGGCAAGCACGGAACTTACGCACCTCCTCGGGGGTCATGCCTTCGTGAAAGAAGGGGCAAGCCACGATCTGCCGGTCGGTGATCTCGACGTTCTGATAGACCGTTTGGCCGGACTCGCGGACCCTGCCCGACGTGGGGTAGGTCGAACCCGGAATCGTTCCAGTGCACGCCGAGAGAAACACCACGAAGAAGAGAATGAATAGAAAACGATACATTTTCAAGCCTCCTCGGGAGCCGATTTCTCGGAACTCCCTCTGTAGTCTGCAATCTGTTTTTAGTATAGTATATTGGGGCAATTTTGTCAAGTACCCCTTAGCCGCCCAACCACAGGCCCAAAAACGGTGCTATACTGCCTTTTATGGCATTTGAAAAGGGGATCAAAGAAGGAGAACTCGAGGAAATCCGGCTACAAGAAGCCGAGGAACTCTCAATGACGCTCGCGAAAAAATACGGCGTCTCGTACACCGATCTCGCCATTGTTCCCGTCTCCGTTGAGGCAGTTCAGATGCTCTCCGAGGTAGATGCGCGGGCGGGAAAAATCACTGTTTTTCAAGCAAGAGGAAAAAAACTTGACGTCGGCATCCTAACACCCAACAACGCTAAAGCACGGGCCCTTTTGAAAAAACTTGAAGAAAAAGGTTTTACTGTAAAAATCTTTCTGGTGAGCAATCGAAGTTTGGAAAAAGCGTGGGAACGCTATCGAGAACTTTCACTCGCCACAAAATCGACCGAGGGTGTCATGGAAATCTCGAATGAGCGCCTCATTGAATTCGCGGATAAAATCAACACTACCGAAGACATCCGGGCTCTCATTTCAAGCGAGATGGCGGAGAAAAACCGGGCACAAAAAGTCTCCCGCATTATCGAGATTCTTGCCGCCGGCGCCATTGCTACGAACGCTTCGGATATCCATTTCGAACCGGAAGAGGTTGCCACGCGAATCCGAGTCCGCCTCGATGGCGTACTCCACGACGTAATAGATCTCCCGCACGACGTGTATCACCTCATTTTGTCTCGAATAAAAATCCTCTCCGGGCTCAAACTGAACATAAAAAAAGAAGCACAGGATGGGCGGATGAGTATTCGGATAAAAGATAACGACATAGAAATCAGAACCTCGATCATTCCCGGAGCTTTCGGAGAATCTATCGTGCTTCGGCTACTCAATCCAAAGACCGTCTCGCTCGACCTTACCTCCCTCGGCATCGAACCGAAACTCCTCGGAATCCTTAAGGACCAAATCAGAAGGCCGCACGGAATGATACTTACCACGGGCCCCACGGGGTCAGGAAAGACAACAACACTCTACTCATTCCTTACCACAGTGAATGACCCGGAAATTAAAATCATCACGATTGAAGACCCGGTTGAGTACCACCTCGATGGCATCACGCAAACACAAACGAAAAAAGGGTATGGTTTTCTCGAAGGGCTCCGCTCTGCGCTTCGCCAAGACCCCGACATGATTATGGTGGGAGAAATCAGAGATGGAGAAACCGCAAAAGTTGCGGTGAATGCGGCACAGACCGGACACCTTGTTTTCTCGACACTTCATACCAATAATGCGGCGGGCACCATACCGAGGCTCCTTGGTCTCGGTGTCGAGACAAAAATCCTCGGCGACGCTTTGAATATCTCACTCGCACAACGCCTCGTCAGAAAACTCTGCGAAGTCTGCAAAAAAAAAGATACGTTGACGGAAGCGGAGCTTGAAGTAGTGCGTCCGCTCGTCGAGAACGTGCCAAGCGAATTTCGGGAACGGGTGAGTGGAATCGAAAAGCGATCGGTCTGGCGATCGGTCGGATGCGATCGATGCAATAAAACAGGCTTCAAAGGTAGGATTGGAATTTTTGAAGGAATCCTGACCGACGATGCCGTCCGAGAAGCGATTCTCAAGAACCCGAGCGAACACGATATCGAAAAGGCTGCGGATTCCCAAGGGCTGTTAAAAATGAGTGAGGATGGTTTAATAAAGGTGCTCGACGGCGTCACGACGCTCGAAGAGGTGGGGAAGGCGGTGTACTTAAAGGAGGAGTGAGAAAAAGGCCAAAAATCTCCAAGTAATCTCTTCCGGCCCGGAGGTCAAAAGTCAAAACCTCCCAAAAGGATAACCCCAGTACACACCCCGAAGGGGTAACCAGAGTGTCCTCTCAAGAGACCCTGTATGCCTTGCGACAGATTGCTTGGAGATTTCTAGCCTCATAAATTCAATGTTCACTGTTTAGATTAGGCTAGCATAAAAATATATTTATGTCAAGTAACCCTACAAACGAGCCCTCCGAGGACATTTTCCTCGACTCAACCCTCCGCCCTTCCCGCTGGGACGATTATATTGGGCAGCGTGCTGTCAAAGAAAATCTCCACATTCTTCTCTCTGCGGCGCGCGAGCGAGGACATGCTCCGGAACACCTTCTTTTCTACGGATCGCCGGGTCTCGGGAAAACAACACTGGCGCATTTGGTGGCGAAAGAAATGGGGGCGCAAATAAAAATGACCTCCGGTCCCGCCGTTGAGCGTGTCGGAGATCTCGCGAGTGTACTTACCAATCTTTCCCCGGGAGACATTCTTTTTATCGACGAAATTCACCGCCTCAATAAACTTGTTGAGGAAGTTCTGTATCCAGCGATGGAATCCGGGTCCTTAAATATCATTATTGGTAAGGGGGCCGGCGCGCGGACAATCCAACTCGAATTACCTCCCTTTACCCTTATTGCCGCGACAACCCGCATTGCACTTCTTTCCGCACCTCTCCGGTCGCGATTCTCGGGAGGAACGTTCCGACTCGATTTCTACTCCGACAGCGAGATTACGGAAATCATCAACCGTAGCGCGAAAATCCTCGGCGTCGCGCTTCCCCAAAATGCGGCACTTGAGATTGCCAAACGGAGCCGCGCGACGCCGAGGATTGCGAACCATCTTTTGAAACGAGCGCGGGATTTTGCCCAAGTCGGGCGACAACCCTTAAACCGAGAAGCTGTTGTCGATGCGCTTCGCCTTTTAGGTGTTGACGAACGAGGACTCACGCTTCTTGACAGGAAAGTTTTAGAAACCATTATTGAGAAATTCGGCGGAGGTCCCGTCGGTCTCGGCACGATTGCCGCCGCAGTAAGTGAAGAGGAGGCAACCATCGAAGAGGTTGTCGAGCCGTATCTGATTCAACTGGGCTTTCTTGAGCGCACTCCCCGCGGGAGAACCACAACTAAGGATGCGCATACACATCTTGGTCTTCTATCCCTCCCTTCAAAGCAAGATACGCTTCTCTAGCCCCCTAGCACCATGTCAGGACACAACAAGTGGTCAAAAATAAAAAATAAAAAAGCGGTTGAGGACGTAAAGAAAAGCAAACTTTTTTCAATACTTTCGCGCACCATAACGCTTGAATCAAAAAAAGCCGCCGGTGCTCGCGAGAGCCCGGGGCTCCGCAGTGCGATTCTCCGAGCTCGCGCCGTAAATCTTCCATCCGAAAATATCGACCGTGCGGTGACACGAGGACTCTCATCGGAAGGCGCTCTTGTTGAGGAACTCGTGTGCGAGGTCTATGGACCAGGTGGAACGGCAATACTCGTTTCGACCCTCACCGATAGAAAAAACAAAACATTGGCGGAAATAAAACAGTGTCTCTCTCGCCACGAACTCTCTCTTGCGGGAGAGGGGTCCGCACTCTGGGCATTCAAAAAAGATGGGGGTAAATTTGTTCCGCTTAACACCATTCAAATTTCTGCTCTCGATCACCAGAAACTCTTGTCTTTAATAGAAAACTTACGCACTCTCGATGATGTCGAGGATGTTTTCACCAACACTCCTCTCGAACAAGCATGAAAGCATTTGGTGTTGATCCGGGATACGGGCGCCTTGGCGTCGCGATAGTAGAGCGTATACACGAAAAAGAGCGTCTTCTTTATTCGTCTTGTATTGAAACTGACCCGCGCGACCCCACACCCTCTCGTCTCCGGTATATAGGGGAGGAAATCGAACGGATTATCAAAGCGTGGTCGCCCGATATTCTCGCCACCGAGCGACTTTATTTTTCAAAAAACCAAAAAACCGCAATGGGTGTGTCGGAAGCACGGGGCGTTATTCTCTACCTTGCAGGGAAACTCAGTGTTCCGATTCTTGAGTTTACCCCGCTTGAAGTGAAACTCACCGTAACCGGCTACGGAAAGGCGGACAAAGGACAAGTGGCGCGTATGGTTAGAACCCTCCTCGCGCTTCCACAAGTACCACGCTCGGACGATGAGTGCGATGCAATCGCTCTCGCCCTTACCGCCATCGCCGAGAGAAAACGTCTTTATCCACAGAAGACTGGTGAAGGTATTGAAAAGTAATTTTTTTTCTACGAGAATATGTACACCCTAATAGGGGAAGGTCGTTTTAACTTTTAATAACCTAGCATGAATACTATGATTTCAGTATATGCTCTTCCCGTGCCCGACGATGATATCTTCCGAGACGACGATTCTCCCGTCGAGGGTGAGGCGGTAGTCGGCAATAAGGGCGACGAAGAAGAAAAGACAGACGACAGCGTGGACCCGCTTGAAGAATAAGGTCTGCGAGTGGTCCCTGCCCCCCGCCTAGAGCGGGGGGTTTTTTATGGTGATGAACTTTTTTTTCCCCACACGGACAAGCATTTCTTCTTCGACTGCCCCGCTAAGATTCGAAAGTGGTGTTTCAATACCGTCTCGGTACACCCGAATCGCACCGGCCAAGAGAAGCCGGCGCAAACTACTCCGCGAAGAAACAATTTTGTGTTTAAGAAGCACATCTTCAAGTCGCTCGTCCTTTCGTGCGAGTATTGCCTCGGTCTCTTTTGGTTTTCCGCGACTAAACGTATCGAGAAATGCCTCCCGGGCGAATTGGGCGGCTCCCGCGCCGTGGTAGAGCGCGACTATTCTCTCCGCAAGGAGAAGTTTTACGTCTCTTGGGTTGACGTGCCCATCTTCGATTCCTTTTTCGTGTTCTTTAATCTCTGAAAGTAATGTGTCGGTTGAGAGAAGAAGGTATTCTCCGATAAGTTCGTCGCGTAGTGACATAGTCCGGCCAAACATTTCCTGTGGCGCATCGGAGATGGAAATCACATTTCCCCACGCACTCGACATTTTCCTGCCGTCAGTACCGCGGAGCATTTTCGTCGTGAGGATGTCTTGCTCGCTCTGCCCCAGATATTTCTGAATAGTCCTCCCCGCTTTTAAATTAAACAGTTGGTCAGACCCGCCAATTTCAACATCGCTCGCGATATGGAATGAGTCATACCCTTGAAAAATCGGGTAGAGAAACTCCCGTAAGCTGATTTCAGTTCCTGTTTCATAGCGAGTTTTAAAATTTCTTCGCGCAAGCATCTGTTGAACTGAAAAAATTTCGGCAAGTTCGGTAAGCTTTTTCATGGAAAGCCCTGTGAGCCACGAGCTGTTATAGAGGAAGGTAACGGAGTCGATATCAAGGATTTTTCCGAGGGTTTCTTTGTATCCTTTCATGTTGGTGTGAACATCGTCCTCGGAGAGCATGGGGCGGCGGAGTAGTTTATCAGAAGGGTCTCCGATCTGCGCGGTAAAGTCCCCAACCACAAGTATGATTTCATGCCCCAACTCCTGAAAGCGACGGAGTTTTCGAAGTGGTACCGCTCTTCCCAGATGAATATGGGGCGATGTGGGGTCAATACCGAATTTTATTTTGAGTTTTACTCCTCGCGAGAGTTTATCCAGAAGATGTTCACGCTGGATACTGTCCTCAATACCCCGCGTTAAAAGTTCCTCGATTTTAGATGCGTCAGTAATTATCTCCACGCTCCGTACTTTACCACAACTTTTTTTATTTGTCTTGACTCACGAATCTTGTGCTAAAATAAATGGCGCATATGAGTCAAAACCTAAAAGGCCTGAAAAGAAAGCGGGTCCTGCAAAAACAAATTTCTCACCTTGCTGTCATTTTCGGAGCGCTTCTTATTTTTTTTGCAGGTTGGTTTATCCTCTGGGTATCAGCACTTCCCCTGCCAGACTTTGAAACGTTTGAGGAGCGTAAGATTGCGCAATCAACGAAAATATACGACCGTACCGGTGAAATACTTCTTTATGATATTCACGGGCAGATTAAGCGGCGCATTATCCCCTATGAAGAAATCTCCCTCCATATACGGAATGCGACGGTTGCAATTGAAGACTCCGAATTCTACGAACACCGTGGTGTTCGGGTAACCGCAATATTTCGCGCTTTCCTCGTGAATCTGGTTTCAGTGAGGGTGGAGCAGGGCGGATCGACTATCACCCAACAGGTGATTAAGAATACGTTACTCAGTAAAGAGAAAAAACTCTCGAGGAAGATTAAAGAAGCGGTACTTGCTTTGAAACTCGAGAAGTTGATGTCGAAGGACGACATCCTTACTCTTTACCTAAACGACGCGCCGTATGGTGGGAGTGTGTATGGGGTCGAGGAAGCGAGTCAGGCTTTTTTTGGAAAGAGTGCTACTGATGTTTCACTTGCCGAAGCCAGCTACCTCGCCGCACTCCCCAAAGCACCAACCTACTATTCTCCACACGGGGAGCATGTGCCAAAGCTCCTTGAAAGGAAGAACATCATCCTCGGTCGAATGGTGGAGCTTGGTTTTATCTCGGAGAGTGAAAGAAATAGAGCGCGCCTTGAACAAGTTACCTTTCTCCCACCTCAAGAAAAAGGTATTAAGGCCCCGCACTTTGTGATGTTCGTCCGGGAACACCTTGAGGACCGTTATGGAGTTGAAGCGGTGGAAACCGGAGGATTTAAGGTCATCACAACCCTGGACTGGGAAATGCAAAAGAAAGCAGAAGAGGTTGTCACGCGCTTCGGCGCGATAAATGCAGAAACTTTTAACGCAAAGAACGCTGGGCTTGTGGCTATAGACCCGAAAACGGGTCATATTCTCGCAATGGTCGGGTCAAGAAATTACTTCGACATCGAGGGGGAAGGAAATTTTAACGTCACTCTCGGTCATCGCCAACCCGGATCCGCTTTCAAACCTTTCGTCTACGCTACGGCGTTTAAGCGTGGATACACACCTGAGACAATTGTGTTTGATGTACAGACACAGTTCTCGACAGAGTGCACACCAGAAGGTGTCCCCCTCGGCAATGCGAGCCCGGAGGCGTGCTACACGCCGGGAAATTTCGACGACATATTTCGTGGCCCCATAACATTCCGAAACGCCCTTGCTCAGTCAATTAACGTGCCGGCGGTCAAAGTACTTTACCTCGCTGGTATTAAAGAATCGCTTGAGACAGCTCGAGATATGGGTATTACCACACTTACCGACCCAAATCGCTACGGACTCACACTCGTCTTGGGAGGAGGCGAGGTGACGCTCCTTGAGCTCACTGGTGCATATGGTGTGTTTGCAAACGATGGAATACGAAATATCTCCATACCGATTATCGAAGTTAAAGACCAAAACGGCGCAACTATTGAAGTATTCGACCTTCGGCCCGAGCGTGCTGTAGACGAAAACATCGCTCGGCAGATAAGCGATATCCTCTCCGACAACCGGGCGCGCGCACCCGCCTTCGGCGATGCTTCCCCTCTCTATGTCCCCGAGCGCCAAGTCGCCGCAAAAACAGGTACTACAAATTATTACCAAGATGTTTGGACTGTGGGCTACACACCTAGCCTTGTTGTTGGTACTTGGGCAGGGAACAACGATGGCTCGTCAATGGAAAAACGTGTCGCCGGTTTCATTATTGCTCCGATGTGGAGGGCTTTTATGGACGCTATTTTACCATCTCTTCCGGTCGAAAAATTTTCCGCGCCCGAACAAGACCCCGGGTACGAGAGTTTGAAACCCGTGCTCCGGGGGATGTGGCGGGGTGGAGAAAACTACTTCCTAGATAAAGTCTCTAAGAAACTGGCAACCGAATATACGCCGCCAGAGGTCCGCGAAGAGCATGTGGTAACCGAGGTTCACTCGATTCTTTACTGGCTCGATAAATCAAACCCCCGTGGCGGTCGACCCGGGAATCCTGTGGATGATCCGCAGTTCAATCTCTGGGAGCCGTGGGTGAGAAAGTGGGCATTCGATCACGGTATTGTTGATGAAACAAAAGACACCATCCCTAAAGAGACTGATGACATACACACGCCCGACAACACACCAAGGGTGAGTGTTATAAAGCCTCTGGGTGGGGCTTCGTTTGGAGAAAACGAAACAATCTTGGTCAGTGTAAATGCGGTTGGAAAGTTTCCAATTACACAAACCGATTACTACCTAAATGGCGTGTTTCTTGGGTCAAGAACGGGAATTGCGTCAGCTTTCTCCTTTGTACCAAATGAGAGTGGTGTTTCTCCAGGAGTTGGCGAGCTCCTCATTCGTGTCTTTGATTCGGTACGCAATCAAGGGGAATCAAGAATTCCTATTACTATCACTATTTAATATTGGTGACTACCCCACTCCCGAGTTCTGTTCGAATCAGTCTGAGTAAACTCTCTTTTTTAAGATACACTTCGCCTTTCGTTACACTGTCGATTTTTTGAACATAAAGACAGTGATTCTTAATCGAGATATTTTCGGAAGAAATAATGACTCCTAGTGCCCGACTTAAAACTTCAGCGCATCGAATCTGTACAGTATCTTCTGGTGGGTGAAATTGTCTAAATCTCGATAAATAATGCCCAATTCCTGTCCACGACATATCAACGGTTCATAGGCATAACCAAGTACGTAAATGTCTTATTCCCCACTCCCTCAATTACCATTGGTTTTGTTGGGCTATTAAATTTAAGTACCACACTGTCCTCCCCTATTGATTGAAAAACTTCAAACACATATCGGTGGTTGAAACTCATCTCAATATCTTCTCCCTCAATCGCGGCGGAAATTGTGCTAGTGTTTTCCCCAACATTCCCCCCACGCGAGACAATTTCAAATAGTTTGTCTTCTTTTGAGATTTTAAGATCAACTTTATTCAATTTATTGAGAAAAATATGGGCAATTTTCAATGATGATTGGAGATCGTTTTTTAAAACAACGGCTTCTGTTTTAAACGTCGAGACAATAATTTGTTGGTAGTTAGGAAATACACCGTCAGTAAGTCGGGAAGTAAAGTAAATACCCTGCGTTGAAAAAGAAATTTGGTTTTTGTTAAATCGCACAGAAACAAAACCATCAATACCCTCAAACATGCGGGTTACTTCGGATGCAATTTTGTACGGTATGAGTATTGGGGGAAATTGTTGGGGGGGTTCAAGTGCTGTCTTTTTTTCAGCCAAACGAAACGAATCTGTGGCCACAAATACTAACGTATTGTGGTGTGGATAAATAAGTACACTTGCAAGTTCTGGTTTTATGTCAGATGTTGAGGTGCTATACCACACAGACTTAATACACCCAACCAGTTCTTTAGTATCAATCTCAAAGGTGTGTGTTGGTTCTAGTGGGGGTAAGTTAGGAAAATCATCTACGGGGTAAGAGTGTAAAAGTGTTGAGTTGTGTTTTGTTGTAATTGAAAGGTTTTTTTCCACCACCTCAAGTTTTACAAACTCATCCCCCTCAAGAGCACTAAGAAAACCTCCTATAACATCACTAGGAACTAACACAGACCCTTGTTTTTGAACTTTCGCTGGTATATCAAACTCAATACCGGCATCGAGATTTGTCGCTCTTAGTTTAAGTGATGATCCGTTAGCACTAAAAAGAATTGCATTAAGTGTAGGGAGGGTAGAATCTTTACTTGCGATACGTCCGGAGAGGAGAATACAGTCAAGTAATTTTTTTCTAAAACATTCAACTTTCATACAAAGTGGTGTGTAAATTAATTAAGTTTATTTAATTAAGAAAGATTAATTATTATTATGGTTGTGTATAAGTGGAAAAGTACATTATATGAGGTATTGGTTTGATATTTTACCAACAAGGGTGTTGGTAAGTTCTGGAAAATCTGTTGTTAATAAAAAACTGATGAGCTTTTTATTAATAGATAAAAAATTATACACAAGAAGTTGACTGGTTATACACCAACTGGTTCGGCGTTATTTAATAAGATTTTTATTTGATCGAGTTCTTGTACTAAAAGCGAGTCACCACGGAGGTCTTTTTTAATTTTTTCATATGCATGGATAACAGTAGTATGATCTCTCCCACCGAGTTTTTGGCCGATATACGGGTATGAAGTGTTGAAGTCTTCCCGTAAAATATACATTATCACTTGCCGTGGTTTCACAATCTCTTTCCTTCGAGTTTTTTCATATAAAGAGCGCTCTTCAATGTTATAAAATTGCGCTACCGTTTTAATCACTTCTTTCACTGAAATAGTTCTCTTGGGTTTAATGTTGTTTTTAATAAGGGTTTTTATCTCCTGAACATTTAGATTTCTCCTTTTTAGTTGTGATTGACAAATGACCGAGTTAAGAGCTCCCTCAAGCTCTCGGATATTATCTTGGATAGCTGAAGCAATATACTCAACCACCGCATCAGACGGCGCAAACTCAAGCTCCTTGAGCTTTGATTTGAGTATAGCGAACCGGGACTCGAAATCTGGGTGTGAGATGTCAACAATCATCCCCCCCTCAAACCGAGACCGAAGCCTGCTTTCTATTGAGGTGATGTATTTTGGCGCCTTATCGGAAGAAAAAATAATCTGTTTGTTGCTGTTATAGAGATTGTTGAAAAGGTGAAAAAGTTCTTCTTGTGTACGCTCTTTCCCTGCGACAAACTGTATGTCGTCCATAATGAGGCAATCATACTTTCTGTATTTTTCCTTAAAGAGATACATCTTGTTGTTTTGGACCGACTCGATGTAATCGAGTGTGAATTTTTCAGACGTCAGGTAATAGACGCTTTTCCCCGGATCCGTTTTTTTAATCTGATTTCCAATCGCCTGTATTAGATGTGTTTTTCCTAAACCTGTCCCCGCGTAAATAAAGAGTGGGTTATAGCTGACGCCAGGATTTTTAATCACCGCTTGTGCGGCAGAGTGGGCAAGCTCGTTAAACGGCCCAACGACAAATGAGTTGAAAACGTATTTAGGGTTCAAACCAGTTTCGTGGTTTGCGTCGAGCTCGCTCATCCGAAGTTGTTCCGAGTATAGAACTGGAGGCTCTATTCGCCCCACAGGTTCTCGGTTGGCAGGAACGGAGTGTGCGATGATATACTCAATACTCCGAACTTCAGGAGCTATGTTGCGAAGCGCACGAAGGATGTGTTTGTGGAATTTATTGCTCAACCAGTCTTTAACGAATGCATTTGGTACCGAAAGAATAATTACACCCTCGTCTTTTTTTGAGATTGCGGTGTTTTTAAACCACGTGCTGAAGTTTGCTTTTGAGACAGAGAGCCCTATTTCAATAAGCGCTCTCTCCCAAAGTCCACCGGCGTCATCAAGGGGTTTATAGTAATCGCTTGCGTGCATATACGTAGAAAGATTATAGTGCCCGCACTCAACTCAAAGAAGAGTGAAAATCTGTGAGTAAAAAGGGGATTCTTTATGTGGAGAAGTGTGCTAGACCAGAAAACCGAAAAAAGAACAACAAGTTGATTTCCCGCATCAGCTATTATACACTGCTTTATCATGTCAACAACGTATCAACCCAAAAAAAGGAAAAGAGCAAAAACCCACGGTTTTTTAGTTCGCAGTAAAACAAAAAACGGTAGAAATGTTTTAAAAAGGAGAAGGAGAAAGAACCGAAGCCGTCTTTCGGTTTAATTTAATCGTTAAATGCACAAGCCCGGGACCCCAAGAACCCAAGGGATTCGAGCGGGTGCGGTTAGACCCCCTCCTCTCTACACACGGCGATTTACCTCTACACACATGGGGTTTTCTCTCACCAAAGACCCAAAGCTTAAGATCGACGAAATTATCATCGTTGTTCCTGTAAAATACTATAAAAAATCAGTTGACCGGCACTTACTGAAACGCAGAGCAAGGGCTATACTAAAAGACATCCTTCCTAAAAATAAAAAATCATTGCGGTATATGTTTTTCTTTAAACCAGGAGCTCTCACACTCCCCTTCACAGTACTACGCGAAGAACTTCTCTCAATGTTACATACAATAGATCAATGAAGGTTATCGCGGTTGGCGCCATCAAGGTGTACCAAGAATTTTTTTCTCCGCGGACGGGGTTTGGAAGTGGTAAGTGGAGTTGTATGTACTACCCATCATGTTCGCAGTATGCGGTAGACGCAATTCAAAATACAGGTTTTTTGAAAGGCACGCTTTATGCTTTTCTCCGGATTATGCGCTGTCACCCATGGCAAGAGCCGCGCGTTGATTATTTTCCCAATTGCGCAGTTGATAGGAAAACACCATGAGCTTTGGAGAATTTTTTTCCACCGTTTTCTACGAGCCGCTCTATAACGCGCTTGTTCTTGTCGTGACAATTGTTCCGGGAGGCGACGTTGGGATTGCAATTATCTTCCTCACGCTCATTGTACGCGGAGCCCTCTTGCCGCTTGCTCATAAATCAGTAAAGACCCAGCAAACTCTTCGGCGTATTGACCCGGAGATTAAACGATTGCGAGAACGACACAGCGGGAATCAAGAGGAGCAAGCCCGCGCGATGATGAATCTTTACAAAGAGCACGGCATTAACCCGCTCTCCGGGTGTGCGAGCGCCCTCATCCAATTTCCCGTCATTATCGCTCTCTACTGGGTATTTTGGAAGGGGCTTGCCGGCGGCAGTCTTATCGCCGAGAATCTGTATTCCTTTATTTCCTTGCCCAGCGTTAATTTTATATTTCTCGGCATACTTGATATACGTGAAAAAAGCCTTATTCTTGCTGTCCTTGCCGCACTGTCGCAGTTTGTTCAGATCAAACTGTCATTCCCGCCGACCCCACCACGGGAAGAATCCCAAGGGAATCTTTCATTTGGAGATGAAATCAAGAGAAGTATGGGTTTTCAGATGCGCTATGTATTGCCGGGGGTAGTTTTTTTCGTCTCTATCGGGTTTCCAGCCGCAGTCCCGCTTTACTGGTGTACCAGCAATCTATTTTCCATTAGTCACGAACTTCTCGTAAAGAGACGGGCGAAGAAATTACTTGTCTAGGTCAAGCGACCAAAGTGATGCGTCGCGCTTGTTCATAAAGAAGAGCGTGGTCTCGTCCGAGTTGAGAAGTGGAACCATGAGGTCGATATCTTGAGAGAGAGTTTCTTCTTTGGGATTCCAGATGAGCTGGTGTTCACTTTCCTGTGTACGCACGCCCCAAATACTATCAGAGAAGCGTATCTCGCCCCGGTACCACGAGTCTGGGTACTCTCCTCCTGGGAGGGTGTTGGGAACTCCGCAGTAAATGAGTCCCGCAGTCTTTTTGCTCCAGACGCATTTCTCGGGGAGTGTTTGAATGGGGAGGATTGACGTCGTACGGTTAGCCCGATTGAAGAAGTACATGAAGAGTCCATTTCCTATTTTTGCTTTTTCGGAATAGATCAGGTTAAGAGACCCCGGATCGACAAGTGCTGTTAATCCAAGAATGTCTTTTAAGATTGGAGTGAGTAAACCCGAGGAGATGTTCAAGAAATAGAGATATCCAAGGACCGATTCGGATGGTTTGGTCGTGAGCGCGACCGTATTTTCCTGTAGCCAACTAACACTCCATTCACCGAAGGGCGATTGATACACACGTCGCACCCCTTTATTTTTCAAATCCGCAGTGCGGCCGACCGCAGAATCATTTTCTCTGGCGATATAGAATATCTGGTTTCCACGGGGAGAAAGAGTAATTTCCTGAATACTGGGTAATTCAAGGGCCTCGAGGGGTGTTTCACCCTCCACTTCTCCGGAGGACCCAAACCCCCTGTCATACTCGTTTTTTGCTACCTCGTTCAATTGTGCGCGCGTTTCCTCATCAAGGACACCCGTCGGCTCGGCCGGGGTGGTGTGGAGCGCCTGAAACTTTTTTACGGCGGATGCAGTGAGCGACCCGTAGTACATAGTTTCCGCCCCCGGTGAACCTTGCCCGGAAGAAGCGATTTGAGTTGATTCACTCATGTTGAGTATTCTTTGGAGTGAGAGTACGTCGGGCCCCGTGTCCCCTACTCCGAGAGTGCTCATAATAATAAGTGGTCCCGCGGTATTATCCCGAACCCCATCTTCAACTTCAAAGGCAAAGGAAATATTTTTCACAATACCTCTCGTATCAGGGCTTTGCCGCACAATGAATGACTCTCCACCCGTACCCCAGAGCACCTCCTGCACCCGGGTGATGGTCTTATTTGAAACCTTCGATTCTTCGCGACTTGGGAGAGCATAATCATAAATATGGCCTGTGCCGCGTTCAAGATATCGAAGTTTTTCACCCTTCGAATTAGATATAATCGTGTAGCCGACAATTTCCCTATCGGTGATTTTCCGATACGGAAGGGAAACACTCCACCCTTCACTGTCATTCCCCAAGGGGGAGTCGACTTCATCTGTCCCATCGCCGGGCACATTTTCCGAGGTAGGTATGTCTTCTTGCCCGGAAATAGGAAAGAAATCACCGAGAGGACCAAGTATATTTGACCCTCCCCCCATAGTGCTTAAGAGAAAAATTGCACCACCGAGGACGACGACCACAACAAGTACACTTATCACCAGAAATGTTTTCATACGATAGACGCTCTTTTGTTATTCATGTTAGGAATCAGGATGGACAGTCAGGGGGTGAGACCAAGGGGTCGGTGACACAGGGAACGTTTAGTCCCAAGCGGACAAGATCGGGGTTAATGGTATAGAGCACAAGGTAGGCACTTATAACAATCAAGAGCCCTGTTATTGCGGCATTAATCCTGTCTCGCGCATCGGTTTTTTGTGACTCACTCGCGTAGGAGAGTGTGTACTGTAGCCCCGCTACCACCATCATAAGTACTGCCAAGATGCCGGCCGCGCCAATGCTCACGTTAAAAGCATTTTTTGCGTAACGCCCAAAAAGTCCGGCTCGTTCTTCCACTCCAGTGAGCCCGTTACCGGAGGATGGCAAAGGCTCAAGAAATGTATACGTTTGTGCTCTCGCTTCTGGACTTACGGCGAAGACAGTTATGAGCATCAAAAGGACAAGAACGATGTGACTAACGAGTTTCATTATTAGTTGCTGTGGTTAAAACGCACTTGGCGTTCTGGTGAAAGTTACTGTGAAAGAATCTTTCACAAACTGGAGAGGATTATTTGTATTTTTTGTTTCAACGTTAATTCGTGATGTGCCACCCTGGCCCTGATCAGGCACACGTAGAACGACGACGCGCTGGTTTTCTCTCCCGAACGATGCCTCCTTTCCATTGATGCGCCACAAATACTCTATACTTTCATTTTTTACATCTTCAAAAGAAAAATAGAACGGCTCAACTTTGAGGGCGACTTCCCCGCTTTGGAGCGTAAACGCACCCTGGAGCGTTTCAGCATATTTAGTTCCGGAAATGGCAGCTTCTTCATAGAGTCTGACCTTGGGGAATACGCTCAGAAGTTTAAGACTGCCTACGGCAACCCCGGTATCATCGAGTGTTCGCACGACAGCGCTAATCTCCGTTGTGCCCATAAGCCGCGCACTTGTTATGGTGATAGTGTTTTTCCCGAGCCCGGATTCAAGGAGAAGTTTTCTCCCGTCTTGTTTCCATTCATACAGTGTGTTTTCCGGACGGCCGGCGAGAGGGTTTCTAAAACGAGGGATTGCAATAATTTTTACGGCACTCTCCGAGGACGGGAGGGCCTTACCTCGGTAGAGGGGGGGCGTATAGGTATTGGCTTCCCACAGGATATCAAGATCCCCTGGTTCAAAAACAAGCGTTCTTGAAAGGACCCGCCCCTCCTCGGTTTCTACTACCGCACGCACCGTTTTCCGTGAGCCCACTGGTCCAGTCGTAAATTCGAATCTTGTTTTGCCAACCCCCCTCACACTAAGGACGCCATCAACGTACCACGTTATTTGAGCCCTTGAGATATTGGTCAGAAAATTTTGGGTTGAGAGCGTAACACTTTCATTTGGACCGGGGTTTTCCGGGACGATAGTGATGACAAGGTCTTCTGCGCTGTACAGATTGCTCGTACCCTCGACTGCGTCTGCGGCACTCCCAGGGAAAACGAGTATGAGAAGCGTGAATAGAATGGTGAGAAGGATACGAACTTTCATCTGGATTGAGCTAGGTTAAAAAATTTGGATTAATTCGTGCGTGTGTTTTATCCTCGAGACGTGTGAGGAAGATAATGATGAATATGCTCAACACTCGCGAAGGCAAAATATCGAGAATGGGGACGAGTTCTATGACCACAGCCGCAAGTATGGGTAAAACTCTCCGCCACGCCATGAAACGAACACCTTTTATTTTAAACCAGATATAGAATGTAAGCGAGAAAAGTCCGGAGAAAATGAGTCCCATCCCCGCTTCGAGCACTATGCCGACGACGGGAATTGCATAAAGAAGCAACGAAAGCACGGTTTCAACGCCATCATAAAAAAGTGCTGTTCCAAGCATAAGCATCGCACTCGTACTCTCAATCCGCGGAGAAGCCATTCTCAAAGCTCCATCCTCGTTTTCCGATTCCTCGAAGGAATCCTCGAATATGGAATCGTCCGTTAACATTTCATCACTTGCCATGTTGGATTGTTTTTAATTCCGCCTTCGCCTCTTTAATGGCGAGGATTTGCGAGGGGTCGGAGGTAATCAGCTGGTCCTCGGTATAGGACGCAATGACCTTTATGGCGACGTGCTTGAGCCCCGCGAAGAAAATACCCTCCCCCACACCGGATTCAAGCAAGAGATATTTTTCTTCGTCTGTCAGATTAAAAGTTTTTTGGACAACATCTATTGAAGCGGGAGATTGCTTCAAAAGTATCTGGATTGATGAATTTGTGATGATGGGGAGGCCGTAGGGCGATTTCAAAAAGTCTTCAACATCCTGCGTAATCGTGACAAGCCCGAGGTAATATTTCCTTCCGCGTTTTGCAAGACTAAAGATGAACGATGCCGTATTTTCTGATTTCATCATCCACCACGCCTCGTCAATTACGAGAAGCCGCCTCTTTAAGTTTTTCCGTATGGCGCTCCAGATATGGTGCATAACGATATACATTGCCGCAGGTTTCAACTCGTCTTCCATATCGCGGATTGAGAAAACGACGAATTTTTTGTTGATGTCAACATTCGTTGGACGATTGATGAAACCAGCCCACGTGCCGTGCGTATATTTTGTGAGCCGTTGTGCGAGACTCTCACCACCATCCATTCCAGCGAGAACTGTTTCAAGGTCGGAAAGGAGCGGCGGCTCAATGTCGGCGAAATTTGAATCAGTGGTGATATCTTTGAGCGCGTAGGTTTCGGTGATGGCGTTGTCGATGATGGAGTCTTCTTCTGCAGTCAAGCCGCCGAGCATGATGCGGAAAAGCCCGACGAGGTTAATGATATTTGACCGGAGAATATCCGCCGGGAGCTCATCCTCTCCGGGGATAGGCAAATCGAAAGGATTAATATGGTGTTCTGAATTGAGGGAGATTTTAAAGTAGCGTCCGCCGACAGCTTCGCACATATATTCGTACTCATTCTCGGGGTCGATGACGATGATGTCGGTGTCGAACATCAAAGAACGCAGGATTTCAAGCTTGGTCATGTATGATTTTCCGGAACCGGATTTTGCAAAAATAATCGAGTTGTAGTTCTCAAGCGAGAAGCGGTCGAAGAGAACGAGACTCGAATTGTGGCGATTGACGCCGTAGAGAATTCCTTTGTTTGACGTCAGGTCAAACGAGGTGAAGGGAAAAAAGCTCGAAAGAGGAGAGGAATTGAGTTTCGAGTGTACTTGGAGTTCGTCGGTTGAAAAAGGCATGACACTCTTAAGCCCTTCTTCCTGCTGAAAAAGAGCCGGTTTCAGATAAATAAGCTTTGATTCAAGAAGCGATTTCAATTCAGCTTCGCTCGTATTAAGCTCTCGTTCCGAGTCTTCGAAGATAGTAATATAGAGACCAACGTTGAAAAGCTTTTCCCGTGACTGCTGGAGCTGGTCGCGGAGTCGCTCGATATCCTCCCTTGCGATGTCGAGTTTCGGGTCCCGGACGAACCCTTTTTCCTCGCGCGTCGATATTTCGCTCTGAACCGACGCGATTTTTTTCTGGAGTTGGCGGAGAACGCGGGTGGTGTCGACCGGGTGCGCAAAGACAGAAGCGTTGAATACTTTATCGAGGTTAATGATTGGGGAGAGCCATCCTTCGGTGAGAAAGCGCGGGTAGGACACCACAAAAAGAGTGCGCGCAAATTTTCCCCCGATATTGACCGTGCTTGCACTGAAGCGAATTGCCGACGGAGCGATGATATCCGAAATTTCGAGCGCCGGATTGGCGTACATCTCGGATGGCAATATTCCCGTGATGAGATCTTCCTCACTCCCCGAATTTTTTTTACCGAAAAATGGTAAAGCCATAGTTATGCGCGGGTGACATCTTGGGGAACCGGACCCCCGATGTCTTTCGGGTTAAAAGATTTGTAGTAAAGCTCGATAAGCTCTTCCGTGCCAAGTCTCGCGGATCTGATGCCGCAGGCCCGGAGCCCTTGCTCAACGATTGAGGCACGCTGGTCGAGCTGGACCCTACTTTCTCGGAAGAGTGAATCGGCGATTTCTTGCTCGGCAGCCGGCACCTCTCTTCCGATTAGGCGATTGAAGAGTCCGACTTTTCCAGCAAAGACCGGAGAAGAATAAGGAATGACGACGAAGAAACTCTTCGTCATAATTTTGACCGAATCAGTGAAATTTTTAATGAAATCAATATACTCGCGCGTCTGAATTTTCAGGAGTTCATTCGTCTGGGCCTCACTACGCTCCCGCAAGATAGCGAGGTAAGGATTGATATCGAGCTTTTTTGATTGCACCAGAATTTGAAGACTGAAATCGAGTGAGTTGAGGAGGTTTTGAAACTGGAGGAGTATTGCTGTTTGTTCTTCCTCTGACTTTAAAGCGAAGTTAATAGACGACGCAATGATGACCATTCTCATTGAACCGTTTTTAAAGAGCACGACGCCGTCTTTGATGTCTTTGATTGGGACGAAGGTTTGTGTTGTTTTTTTTGACGAGAGTAACATAATTTTTCTAGAGAGCGATCCCTCCTGCGCGTTCCTTGACATCGATCGTCCACGAAAGATCTTCCAATTTTCCCTCCGTTATCTTGGGAATACTTATGCGAGGAGAGGTAACATGCCCCATAACCTCAATCTCTTCAAGTGTTGAAGTTTTCTTTTTTTCTTTTCTCCAAAGGTAGAGCTTGTCGGCTATAAAGTATTTGACGGCGAATTCGAGAATGTAAGAAAAAGGTCTATTATTCACTGGGTAGAAAGCGAGCACAATAGCGAGGCCATTTACGGGAATGGCGAAGAAAATGGCAATGATTGGCGGAAAAATTGACCAGAAAACAATACCAGCGCCGATACTGCCGACGACATAGATAAACTGCTTCAGTGTGAGCGGGCCGAAAATCTTATCCTCTTCTTCAATAAATTGAGGGACGTTGAATTGCATGGTATTTTGTTAGACAGTTGGCTCGCGGTACGGGTCTTTTATCTCCCCGCTCGCTCCATTTTCCTTCGGCGCTTTATAGAAATCGCTGACCTTTTGTTCGAAGATACTCGTGGGAGATTTTTGCTGTGGCGCTACTGTAAACAACTGTGTCGCTCCGTCCGGTCTTTCACCCGGAAGCGATGGATGAGGAGTGATAAGGTGTTCTTCTGGTTTCCACTCTGGCATCGGCGGACGAGAAGCTACCTCTGGAAAGGGCACTTCCGGCCACTTTCGAACGTTTGGAATGGGGGCTTTCTCTGGTTGAGGCACAATAAGTGGCGCCTCAGGAGGGGGTGGAGAGAGTGGCGGCGTGAGAGAAGACTGCTCCACACCGCCCTTGAATATTTCAGGAGCGGGGGTTGTTTCGTTGGGCTTTGGTTTTTCGTCTGAAGTTTCCTTGTAGAGTGAGTCGAGTTCGTTATGGACATGCGCAAATAATTCCTCATCGATGCGGTTTGCAATGAGTTCTACTTTTTCAGGGTTCGGTAATCGTTCTGCGAGTCTCATTTTGAATTCTAGAGGAGGTCCGAATCCGATTAAGGTGAGACCGACCTCATCAAGGAGTTCCACAATATCCGCGTCTGAGAGCTCACACTCTTTCCCGATCCTCCGCACGGACTGTATTGTTGTCGGAGAGGCGATGAAATTTCTTAGTTCCGGGCTCAAAGATTGAATGTGGTCCCAGAAACCTTTTTCTATTTTTTCTACCGTCGTATCGTCGATTTTTTCTGTCATAGATATTGATTAGGGAGTGGTATTATCTCCACCTGTTTGAGATTGAGAGGCCGCTTTCCCGGCTTCTTCCGCCGCCTCCTCGAGCGAGCTCTTTCCTTTCTTCTTTGTGTATGCCCGCATCGTCTCCCTGTCTACACGCTCGCCGCCAATGAGCATCCTTTTCCAACGACTTTGCTGCCTCTTGATTTCACTGGCGGCTCCCCAGACTTGTTTTGAGACCATGACATTTTTACCTCCTTTTGTAACATCTTTTCCATAGTAACCTTTCAATATTCCTCCGCCCGTCTCTGAGGTTGTGGAGTATTGTCTCCCTTTTGCATCAGTTTCGAGAAGTTCGAGAATATCAGCGCCTCGTCCTGCACTACTTTTTACCGACCCCTCAAAGCCACCCTTCCCGCCTCCGAAGGGAGCCTTGGCAGTATACGCAATTGGCTGGAGCGCAAGGGAGGCAAGTCGCGGATTTCGCCCGGCGAATTCCCGGAATCTATCAGACTCTCTCAATGCATATGCCACTCTCCCAATGGTATTCCGGGCGGCAAATCCAATGCCACGGTTACCCAACTTCTTACCTCTCTTTATTAAGGTGCTTGCTCCGTAGGCGCCGAGTTTTTGTGAAATGATGAGAGTTGATACGAGGAAAATAGTGACGATACTGAAGTTGATGATAATAGTCCCGATTGAGCCGTAGAAATTGGTTGCAGTGTTTGTTATGTTAATACTTTGGAAGAGCGCGCCGAAGATGCGCGCTGTGACATAGTAGAGCGCCAAGAATATCGGCGCGAAGAATGCTTGTTTTAAGAGCGTAGACCACCACTCCTTTGCATACCCCTGGGTTCCCGGAAGAATGTACATTGCGAAGGCGGCAGGCGAGAGAATCATCAGCATCATGAGAATGACGGTGCGAATCGCAAAGAGAATCCCCGCGGCAAAAAGCACAAAAGACGCAATCAAAAGAACAACAAGTTCTGAAATGTTATACACTGCTGTTTCAGCTACAGCGCTTCCAATACCAAAACCAGTAGTTCGTTGTGCAAGCCAGCCATCAAAAAGACTTGATTCAAAAAATCGAAATACCCCGGACGATTTTATAAATGGCCACGATAAACTCTTGGTGTTGCCGAGTCCAGACAATACTCCGCTCGTAAAATTGGTGAAATCGTTTCTTGGCGGGAAGGCATCGTAAAAGGTGAGGGCGAGGATATTTGAAGCATCTATCACCACCCTCGTGATTACTAAACTGAAGTTGATGAGGATGGCAATTACGATAACGCGCGCCAAAAGCTGGTAGGTTTGCGCGGAGGCGAGGCGAAGAATGGTCGCGATGCCGATATAGATGAGAATAAATATGAAAAGAATATTCGCGAGGTCACGAAATATTGTCCAACCCGCATAGACAATACTGCCTTGCCCGCTCTGGTAAATCGTTCCCAAGAGAGAGAAAGTGGCCATCCAGTCGAAGAAAAAACCAGCAAGAAAAAGGAGACCTCCACCAGTTGTTGTGACAACAATAGCGAGTGCGGTGTCGAAGAGCCCCACCACAATTCTACCCGCACCCCCCGCAATCGCTCCAAGAAGGGGGCCAACTATAGGAAAACCAGATATCGGCACCGGAGCCTCAAGTACTGCTGCTGGGGCTTGAGCATGAACCAATGCCGGAGCAAAGACTGCAAGGAAAATTAGTGCAGTAAGTGAGATAAAAAGGAGTACTCTCGCTCGCGGCTTCATGCTAATTTGCATTCAAGAGCCCACCCCCTCCGAAAACCGTAGTGATGAGCGATGTGGCGAGAGCTGCCAATATTTCCGCGAGTTCGTCGGAGTTTTCTAATTGGGTGAGACCCGTGCCGATGACCTTCGTCAGTTGATCGCGTATCGTGGACCCCGGTGTGAGCACCGATCCGGTTCTGGGATCAAGTTCAGGCAGGAATCCTCCGCCCCAGTCGAGAAAATCTTGCTGTTCTTTCGCCACCACCACCTGTCGACGATTGAGTTCCGCGGTGGCGAGAGAATAGGCTCCGAAGGGCGTGTTCTGGGGATTTGATGTGATTTCAAGGAAGGTGTCCCACCCGCCTTGGCCGTCCGGATCATTAATGAAGGCATCAGGATTACATACGGTGCACCGAGACGACTCTTGGTAAGGAATGCGTACCGTATCGAGCTGTATTGCCTGTATTATGGAGGACTTAAAATCGGGTGAAATGTTCGTTGCCGCATCGGCGAGTTCGTCAATGAAGAGGTTACTGACGTCGTCTTCAAGCGATGAGAAGTATTGGCTCGGGTCTTCAACGAAGAAAGGCGTGCCGTTCCAGTTTCCCCTCTGTGCCCAGCTGAGCACAGATTCCGTGACAGAGTCCAGAACCGCCTTTGATGCGGCCCAGACGAGACAGTCAAGACCGAATTCCTTGCTTTGCATAGTGTATGCTGCGCTCTGGAGGTCATCGTCGGCAACGGGAACTTCTGCTCCGGACGTGTCGTTAAATCCGACACTGCTTTCAAAAAGCCCAGTCAGGATATCCCCGATGGAATCGGCGATATAGCACGTTGCCGCGTCGCTGATGAGTTCAGTGAGCTGTGCCCCGGCGCGCGGAGCGAAGGCGGGAATGAACGCGCTCCCTACTGTGCTAAGAACTATGGTGAACGCTACAATTTTCTTCAAAGCGGTCTTCATATCATTTTTGAAGTTCAAGGAGACTGCGCGCAGTCTCGAGATACATACCAAGACCAGCAATCCCTCCCATAGGATCGCCAATACCGCGCTTCATTTCGCGCACACTCACGGAGAGTTTCACAAATGCATTTGCGATCTTGAGATGGCGAGCACTCTGCGAACGCGGAGCCTTAACCTTCGTCAGGGTTTCCGCTGTAGCCTGGTAGGCGGCTTCGGCTTTTGTGAGCGCGGTGTACACGCGCACGATGTCCGCGTGTATCGCGGATGCGCGTGTCGTCTCAAGGAAGAGAGCCACTTCATTTCCGAGCTCGGGATATGTATGTATTTCGTAGCTTTGTAACATCTCATCGTCGTACAGAAGGCGCGCGGCGGGGCTCTCGTCGTCTGAAATAGTGAGCTCGGAGAGTGTATAGTAACGAACAGGTTCTGTTGTTTCACTTGCTTCCGTAAGAAGCGAGTCCACGAATTCTTGCGTGTTCTCTGTATCAGTTCCACCCGATGCTTTTGTACTCTCGACAAAGTATTCGACTATCTTCGCGGAGACTTCATTTGTCTTCGTCTTGACAGCGCTTGCGGCAAGAGATTCTTCCCACTTTTCTGCCAACTCTCCACTACTCGTAATCGTGGGGTTCGTCGGTTGGGATGCTTTTTGGGCGTTAAAAGTGAATTTTCCTGGAATGCGGCTCGATATTCCAATAAACCAAAATATGCCAACGAGGGCGACCGCGGTGATACTCAATAAGATTAGGGTTTTTTTCACAAATGTAACCCCCAATGCCTTTTCTCTTTTACTAATTACATCCATTGTAGCTCTAATACCCGATAAAAGTGCATATTCCGTGGGGATAACAAAAGCTTTGCGGGATATAGTATGTTGCCTTGTAACTAAAAGAACCCCCGCAAGGGGGTTCTTTTAGTTAAAACCTTTCTAGGTCACATACATTAGCGTTCACTGGTGCCGACTGCCAATATACTCCCGTCAGTATAACTAACGCTTTGATAACAGAGCCCACTTATGTCTAAACAAATACCGAATGGAAAATAGAATCCAACCGTATTGGGCCCCTCACTCCACAGTTGATACTCACGAAACACTTGTGTAAGGCCTGGATAAAGCATCATTTCAATGTCCTCATCGGTTCTCACGTCGTGAATCGTGATTATACTCCCATAGCAACATTCGTAGCTCACTGACCTAATTTCACCTCCGAACGGCACCATAAGCCCCTGACCTTTCGCCGGTCCTTGAGTGACCGAAGCCAGTATCATAATAAAGATAACTGCGCCACCAATAAACAAGAGCATATACAACAGTATTTTTGCCGTGAACAGTGTCGTCTTTTCTAACAGGGTGCGTATAGCAATCATACAGTGTGCATTATATTAAAAATTGCGAAAACCGTCAGGCAAGTTTAGTAATTCGAGTGTTTTATTTTTATATTGGTTTTTGACTTCGTCTGAAATAGTATCACTCCCTCCAACTAAGGTAAAAGTCAGTTCATTGCTTAGTATATCACCTGTTCTTACCATGAACTTAAGGTCAATAGGGAGATAATACTTTTTTACCGCGTCTGGGATAGATGAAGTAACGGTAACTTCAATAACGCCGTTAGCCGAAGGAGTATTTTTGTACGTTGCAGTTCCCGAAAGAACGGTATTGTTCGTTTCCGAGAACCCCGTACCGGTAATGGTTACCTTTGTTCCTTCAGCTCCGGAAATCGGATATATACTCACGAGCCGTGGTGCGCCGGGAGTATTTCCACTGTTCATTTTGCCTTCGGCAATCAACAGGGCATTTAATTTTGTTCGGGTGAGCGGGCCAAAGAAACCAGTCCCTTTTGTGAGTCCAATCGGAAAAAGAATATCGTTACGATATAATTCTTGAAATCTGATGACCGCTTGAAGCGTGAGGTTTCCAAAAAACTCCGTTTCATTTCCCGGAGATCCTGGACCGGAAACCGCAACAAGTGATGTTGGAAATAAATTAAGAGACCGCTGAAGGTTTTTTACCCCAATACCCTTGTCCCCAAAACGCAGGTTATGCGTAAAAGTATATTGTACGAGAGATGGTTGAGAAACCTGTGCTTCTACCGAGAAAAAAGGAAAAAATAAAAATATAATTGAAATAAAAGGCAGAAATACTTTAATCATGGAGAGCTTTCTTAGAAGATTCGTTTCTGTCGCTCGTCTACAGTCTATCAATAGAGAAGAGCCATTACTATGTAGTTGTTAACACTATACGCTACGTACTAGAAAAAATAACCTCGTCACCGGGCTTAATATTTTCTCGATCGGAAAAGTTCGCATTTACTTCGAGCACATAGGGAACCGGTGTGCTTGGGCTAAACGTTTTCGGATATGACTCTGGCGTTGCGCTTCGGGTGATATCCACTACGCGCATATCTTCCCCAATCCAGATGATATCAATCGGAAAATGCATTTCTTTCATCCAGAACGGATAGATTCCCGGCTTGTCAAAAATAAAAAGAAGTCCTTCGTCCTCTCCGAGACTTTCTCGCCCCGAGAGGCCCCGGGATAGCTCGGCGGGCTCGTCTGCAATTTCAATCTGAATACTTGTCTCGCCGATTGAGAGTATTTTTTGCTCAACCGTATCTCCTGTGTTTTCAGGGTTCTCTTCAATCGGACTAATCGGTCCTGTCTGCCGATAGGCGGGATTTGAGTCGAGAATAATGAAGACGAACCCGAGGAGTATAAAAGTAGAAATAAGTACACGCTTCGTATTCATTGTTCGTTGATTTTTTTGTACACGCATGCCCATGCACCCGGTGAGAGGTCTTCCGCCCGGGCGAGAGCGGAGAGTCCGCACGAAGAGAGAAGCGTTTCTTCGACACCGAGATTTCTTGAAAGTTTTTTTCTCTTATGCGCAAATCCTTTTCGGACAAGATCAAAAAACTTTTTCTCGTTAATTGAATGGAAGAAGCGTCGCGAAATTCCGTCGATACTGATTACCGCCGAATCTACACGGGGTTTCGGTACGAAGTTTCCTCGAGAAACGCTCTTCAAGTACTGTGGCGTACCGTAGACCCTGACACTTATCGAGAGAATACTTCCCTTCGGATCTCGCGCGATGCGTTCCCCTACTTCACGCTGAAGCATCAGGATTGCCGAGAGAGGTTGTGGCGAGAGTGAGAACATAAACTTAATGAATGCGCCCGTAATGTTGTAAGGGATATTTGCGAGAATGACGTATGGACCTGACAATAGCTTTCCTACGGTGTGGTTCTTATAGAGAGGTATCTTAAAGATATCATCGTTAATGAGGGTAAGCATTCCGCTCCTCACGTCACTTAAGAACTCTTCGGTAAGGGCCTTTGTGAGCGCGGCATCTTTTTCAAAGGCAACGACGCGAGCTCCTTCTTTCAGGAGTGCACGTGTCAATATACCCTTACCCGGCCCCACTTCAAGCACTATTTTCCCCTTTCCTCTGTGTTTTATGTCGAGCAGAGAGACCATGCTATTCGCAAGGCGCTCGTTTATAAGGAAATTCTGTCCGAGTGAACGTTTTGCCCGCATTAGAGTTTTTCGAGATCAAGTATACGTTCGCCGCCTTCTTCCATTGCGATAAGTGACGGATCGATATCCGAAATAAATTCGGACGGGATGTTGATGCGTCTCGACCCGTAGATTGTCCGTGACATGGCATACGAAAGAGAAAGTTTTTCTTTAGCGCGTGTGAGAGCGACATAGAAAAGCCGCCGCTCTTCTTCTGGGTCTCCTTCATTATCAAGACCTCCGTGCGGGAAGAGTCCTTCCTCGAGGCCGGTGACGAATACATGCGAGAACTCGAGACCTTTTGACGCATGAGCTGTCATCAATTTCACGCCACTTTCTGGTTTTTCAGCTCCGTCCTCGTCGCCACTTGAGAGCATGGATTCCTCGATCAATTTCATCGTTCCATCTGGTGGGTTATGGGAGTCGTAGTGTGTTCCCAGAGTTACAAGCTCTTCTATGTTTTCTGCGCGTTCTTTTTCATCTGATGAGCCGCTCTTAAGCCCAGAGAGAATACCCGAGCGCTCAAGAATCATTTTAATGACTTTTGAAGTTGGCAGTGTTTCGAGTGAAGTGCGGATGTCGTCAAGGAGTTTCAAAAATACAGTAACACTCTCGCGCTGGCGGAGCGGAAGTTGAGAGGTTTGCCCCGCGATTATTTTAGCGAGCGCGATTTTCCCGAGTCCGCGCTTCGGTACAGAGAGCGCTCGGGCAACGCTGACAAAATCGCTTGGATTTGTCGCTCCCTTAATGTAGGAAAGAATATCTTTGATTTCCTTCCGTTCAAAGAAGCGCACACCAAGGACTTGGTAAGGAATTTCCTCGGCGAGAAAGGCTTCTTCAAGTGCACGTGATTGGAAATTTGCGCGGTAAAGAACAGCGATTTCACCCGGGTCTACACCCTCATTTTTGATGAGACGTAGAGCAGAAGCGGCAACGAAGGTTGCTTCATCGGTTTCGTCGAGCGCGACATAGAGGTTGATGACTTCCCCCACCTTGTTCTTGGTGAACAGATTTTTTTCTTTCCGCATGACGTTTCGTGAGATGACATTATTTGCGGCCCTCAAAATGGTCTGCGTTGATCGATAGTTTTCTTCGAGAGTTACCACGGCGGCGCCCGGGTAGTCCCGCTCGAAATTGAGCATATTTCCAAAGTCAGCTCCTCGCCAACTATAAATTGATTGATCACTGTCTCCCACTACGCAAAGATTTTTTCGCGCACCGCTTAAAAGGGATGTCAATTCATACTGTGCGGCATTTGTATCTTGGTATTCGTCAACGTGAATGTATAACCATTCATTCTGGAGGTTTTCGAGTATTTTCTGGTCTTTTGTGAGGAGGTTGACGGGCCGCACTAGGAGATCGTCGAAGTCGAGGGAGCGCCCTCTCTTAAGGAGCTCGTCATAGTGTCCCCATACGGTCGCGATTATTTTTGAGAGAAAATCGCTCGAGTCCGCCGCGTAAGACTCAAGCGAAATCAAATTGCCCTTTTGCCGCGATATCGCGGAGAGGATTTTGCGCGGCTCAAAACGTTTCGGGTCAATGCTGGAGAGTTTCATCGCATCTTTTATGGCAGAGAGGGAGTCGTCCCTGTCGGCAATGGAAAAGTGCGGGTGGAGATTGGCGCGGGCGGCGTGGGAGCGCAGTATGTGCGCGCCGAGTGCATGAAAGGTTCCTATGAAGGGCGCTCGAAGACCCCTTCGGCCACCAACTTCATCCAAGTGTCCGAGGATGACATCGAGCCGTTCTCTCATTTCCCTGGCCGCTTTATTGGTGAAGGTGACCGCAAGGATTTTCTCTGGAGGAACACCACCTTGGACAAGGTGGTGGATACGGCACGTAAGAGTTTTTGTCTTTCCAGCTCCAGCCCCGGCAATAATGAGAATAGGGCCATCTTTGTGGGTAACCGCCTCTCGTTGGCGTTCGTTTAGCTCGGAAAAATAATCCACCGTCCCACTATATCACTCAAAAATTCCTATCCACAGCTTTACCACTCCGGGTTGCTTTGTCGGCATGGGTCGGATAAAATTATGGATGACCAGCTACGGTCATTTTTTGTTTTATGGCTTCAAATAAAGGTTTTTTGACTGTACCCTCTGATTAACCGTTAATTTTGGGCCTATTTTACCTTCAACACATACTCCTTCGGGCTTTTGTAGTGCCTTAAGAACTAGAGAAAAGGGATTTCGCAGAAAGCTTTCAAAAAAGCTCGTATTTTCGGGCTTTTTAGCTCTAATGCTCTTCTCACAAGGAACCCTTGCTCACGCAGGACTACGTTCTTTCCTGGGTGGTATTTTTGGGGGTGGTGAAGAAAGTCTCGACCGTGTGCCAACGTCCCAGAACATGTTGCTTCTCCAGGCGGCAGTGAACCACGATCCAAATCCCTCGAAAGGAGGCGGAGACATCACGATTGTTGAAGGACGAGCTCTCATGCCAGAATCCGGTCCCCTTGGCACTCTTGCCGATATTGACTCGGTAATTCCGAGATCCGACCAGATTAGTGTCTATGTAGTACGAGAGGGTGACTCACTTTCGCAGATTGCGAATATGTTTGGGGTGTCGGTGAATACCATTGTGTGGGCAAATGACATAAAACGAGGGAATGTCATCCATGAAGGCCAGACGCTCGTTGTTCTCCCGGTGAGCGGCATACGGCATACAGTCGGGAAGGGAGACACCATAAAGAGTATTGCAGCAAAATATGGAGCCGACGCCCATGAAATTTTTGATTATAACGGTCTTTCGGACGGCGCTTTACTCATAGTCGGGGATGAAATTATTGTCCCTAAGGGTACGATTGCGACGCCGACCTATGCTAATCCAGGGACTTCAATCGTGCGCGGCACAAGCGGACCACTTCTTCTCGACTACTATCTGCGCCCTGTAACTGGAGGAACGAAGAGTCAAGGAATTCATGGATATAATGCGGTTGACCTTGCCGCCCCGATTGGGACTCCGATCCTCGCATCTGCAACCGGAGAAGTTATTATTTCACGAAGCGGATGGAATGGCGGTTATGGAAACTACATTGTGATTGCACACGACAACGGTACACAGACACTTTATGCGCACAACACCTCAAACATTGTGACTCCGGGACAGCGCGTGGTACAAGGACAGGTTATCGGCTATATCGGTGCGACTGGCCGTGTCACCGGGCCGCATGTCCATTTTGAAGTGCGTGGAGCGGTGAATCCTTTTTAAATGTGCGTCTGAGCAGTATTTCAAGTAAAGAAAATAACCCCGCCCTGGCGGGGTTATTTCGTAGAGAGCTACCACAGTCCCTGCCGTGGCCGATACTGAAGCGCTTCGAGAAGATGATTTTTCCCGATATGAGTTTTCCCGTCGAGATCGGCAATGGTTCGTGCGACCTTAATGATTTTGTGATAGACGCGGGCAGAGAAGCCAAGTCTCTCTGCCGAAGTATTGAGAAGCAAACGGAGATCATCTCCGAGAGTGGCGTGGATTTTCAGTTCCCGAACACCCATGTCGGCGTTTGTTCGAGAGAGGCTTGTGTGCTTCCCATGAGATTTGCCTAAATTTTTGGTGCGGAATCTCGCGCGCTGAATGTCTCGGGCGCGCACCACCCGTTCTCGCACTTTCTTCGACGATTCGAGCGATGTTTCATCCGAAAGTTTGTCGTATTTCACCTCGGGCACAGAAACCCAGAGGTCAATTCGATCGCTGATTGGCCCGGAAATTTTTCGCTGATAACGCATCAGCGCTCCGGGCGAGCACACACACTCTTTTTTCTCGAGCCCAGTTGCCCCGCACGGGCAAAGGTTCATCGCGGCGACGAGTATGACGCGCGCGGGAAAGCGATGCGAGCCCCAGGCGCGTGCAATGGTTATAGCGTACTCTTCAAGCGGTTGTCTCAAGCTCTCGATTACACGGCGATCAAATTCTGGAAATTCATCGAGAAAGAGAATTCCCCGATGCGCAAGTGTAACTTCTCCGGGCTTAGGCCACGAACCGCCACCGACTATTGAGACATATGATGCAGTATGGTGAGGGGATCTGAAAGGTGGCAACGTAATGATTCCTCCCTCGGATATTCCGGCTGCGGAGTGTATACTCGTCACCTCAATTGTTTCCGAGAATGAAAGCGGCGGAAGTATCCCCGGGAGACTTTTTGCGAGCATAGTTTTCCCGGTTCCCGGAGGGCCAGACATCGCGATGTGATGTGCTCCGGCCGCCGCGATTTCGATGGCGCGTTTCGCCGATTCTTGTCCTCTGATGTCTGAAAAATTGATGCTTTCTAGTACCTCGGGCGGAACACTAATTTCTGTCGGGGGTTGCTCGACGAGCATGGTCCCCGGCAACCCTTCAATCTTTCGATCCGAGAGATGAGCAACAATCATGCGAAGATTTTTTGCGGGGAAGATTTTAATACCCCGAACGAGAGCAGCCTCGCGGGCGTTTGTTTCCGGGAGGAATACTTCTTCGAATCCACTGCGGGCTGCATGTTCAACAATGGAGAGCACGCCGCGAACACCTCGGAGTTCTCCTGAGAGTGAAAGTTCTCCGAGGAAGAGCCGTCCGCGCGAGTTAAATGAAATTTCGTTTGTTGCGGCGAGGTTTGCGAGCGCGATTGCAAGATCAAAGATGGGACCTTCTTTTTTTACATCAGCTGGAGCAAGCGAAACCGTGATTTTTTTATTACCTTTCTGCGGAGGAACGAAGCCAGAGTTTTTAATCGCCGCATTAATTCTGTCTTTGGCTTCTTCAACTGCTTTATCTGGAAGTCCGACAATGGAAAAAGAATGGAGTCCTCTTCCCACGTCAACTTCAACATCAACCGGACATGTCTCAAGTCCGACGATTTGCGCAGAATGAACCTTTGCAAGCATAATGAACTCGAATATTTCTCTGGTTTCTTTCCACCAGAGTACGTTATGGACGTGCTACCGGTGTTCTACGCACGTCTCTGCCGCCGGATTTGCTTCGAGACGCTCCGATTCAATCAATTTCCCGCATGTCTTGCACACGCCATACGTTCCGGATTCAATTTTTGAAAGTGCAAGCCTCACCTCATTGAGCCGATTTTCAAGTGTCAATTCAGTGGATCTCCGTTCGCCGAAATCCTCATTGCGGTCCGCGAGGTCATTTTGGTCAGCTGGGACGGGGTCAGGTTCCGGTGGGAGGACAATGAGGTCATCGGGGTTATCGGGATTCGCCCGCGTAATTTTCCCGAGACTTTTCACGAGTGTCACCTCTTCTTCAATGAGGCGCCGCTTTAATTGTTCCGTATCAATCATCCTCTTACTATACACGAGAGAGTACTACCCTGCATCACGCGATTCCTTTAGCGAATGACGTCTTTCGGAGTTGTATATCTCTCCACTATGAGAGCGAAGGTGTCTTTATCCGTTGTTATAAGGAGGGTGCGTTTATCCAAGAATGCATATACGAGATTGATGCGACCGCTCCGAGAAATTAAGGCGCGTGATGAAATCGTTTTTATGACAACGTCTTGCCAGGTTCCTTCACTCCCCCTATCTATGTCAGCGCCGAGCGGAAAGAGGAGTTCTGCCATTTTTGGTTCCCACGAGAGTAGGGCGTTAAATGTTGTCTCATAAGACCGAGATTTGAAAATAAGGAAACCGTGATTTGCATCACCTGAACTATAGATACCGAACATAAGAGGAGTATCAAGGGATTTTCCAAATCCACTCGGCGCCGCGAGAGGGATGGTGGAGATAAAATCCGCCGCACGGAATTCCATCAGAGCTTTCTCTCTCCCGTCGGTGAGAATGACGCTGGTAACTTTTCCGGGGGCAACTGCCGTGTCGAGAACGACCCCTCTCATTTGAGAGAGTATGTCCGCCCCGGTGAGACTTCCTATATCGAGCGCACGTTCCGAATCGGCATGCACGATCGATTCTCGAGAGACCTTCCCTGGGAGTGTAGTGTCGCTGATACGGGGAGAACCAATGAAGGCGACATAGAAAATTATTCCGGTTGCCGCAAGAACGAGGACAATACTTGTGCTGATTAAAACTTTCTGGCTCCATCCCCGCTCGGAAAACTCGGTCTCTCTTTCTTCGCGTGCCCGTTTTTGCCGTTCAAGGAGAACGATTTGTGAGAGTGAGAGTTTTTGTGTTTCTACGGCGCGCGCCACATCGTCGCGCATGGTTTTTATGGCTTCTCGTCCACCTGTTCTCTTTGGCTCTGGTGGCGCATATAGAGAGGGTTTTATTGGAACAATAGGGGGGACAAGTCTCTCTTCTTTGACTACGGGTTCCTTTGGTATTCTCTCTCCTCCCAATCGAGCGCGCGTCCGCGCTTCTTCTTCAAGTAAATGTGCCCGTATATCGTTAGGCGTTTTTCCCGCCGCCCACATTTGAGTTTCGAGGAAAGGTGGATTTTGTGGTTTTTCGATAGGAGCTTCAGTCCGTACTGAATGAATGTGTGGTGGAGGATGGGGTGTATCTTTTTGTGTCAGAGCCGTTCTCGCCTCGCTTCGATGCGCTTCCAATTTTTCTTTTTCTTCTTTGAGTAAAGAGATTGGAAGACGGGCCGTATCTCGACTCTGTGTAGGTGTAGTGGGGAAATTAGAGGGTTTTTCGGTGGCGGGACTGCCCACGATTGGGGTATCCTCGAGGGCCCGACGAGCCTCGCGACGTAATCGCTCAAGTTCATCAGGCGACATGGAAGGTGGGTTTGTCTCGGCGCCCATAGTTTATTAGCTTATTTAGTGTACTCTCCCTCTCCGGGCGTAGTACGGAGTTCTTCCGTGATACGTTCTTCCTCCTCGAGGAGTTTTTGATATTTCGCACCGAGCTCTCTCATGGGGCGTTTGGTGGTTTCGATTTCTCTCTCCAATTTCCAACGTTCCTCTTCAACTTTTCTGCGTTCTCGTTCAATTTCCCAGCGCTCGCTCTCAATTTGGTGGCGAGCCGCGGGCCCAGATGCACTCGCTTCTTTCGTTTCAAGATTGTGTTTTTTTTCTTCAAGCTCCCGCTCATGGGAGAGCACTGGGGCGAGCGATTTCTCGACCTCTTTTTTCTTTTCATTCAGAACGATCCAATTCATTTCAATTGACTCCTTGAGTTTTGCTATCTCGGCAATGCGTTCGCGGAGCCCGAACCACGCTCGTTCTTTTTGTATGGTGGTACGTCGTGCGGCGATACCCGCAAGTTCCCCTCTTAATTTTTTTTCATTTTCTTCAAGTGCCGCAAGTGCTTTGGTTTTGGTATCGAGCTCGTTTCCAATTTGGGCTATTTTCTCATCGATTTCAAAACGCTTTCGTTCGGCGGCTTCCCGTAAGTCTCCGGCGCGAGCGCGGTTGATTTCTGCTTTCTGTCTCTCTTCCGGTCTCGTGCTTCTTGATTCTATCTCCTCATAATGCAGCTCTTCGGTTTCAGCTCGCTTTTCCTCTTCATGTATGCTCGCGAGGCGCTGTATGAGTTCTTCACGTAGGGCCGAGGGCTTTCGCATTGCCTCTTCGTCGCGGGTGCGCATTTGAGGAATCACGGCAATTGCTTCCTCAAGGAGACGCGTCTCCCCTCGAAGTTTTTCTTCCTCGTCGGTAAGCTCCCGCTCTTTCCGCTTCCTTGCTTCTTTTTGGGACGCGACTTCACTCGCGTGTAAGGCTTCAGTCTCGCGATGTTTTTCGAGAATCATTCGAGCGGCTTCCTCGCTGTCTTCTTCTTTCGGCGTAGGGAGCAGTTCTCTATGTGTCTCGTGTGGTGGTGTTTGAGTTGGTACATAGGGAACTCTGGTTTTTGGCGGAGTGGGAGTGGTATAGGAGGGCGGTGGTATATCATTTATTTTTTCTTCCACCCCGCTCGCTATAGGGCTCCGGTTTTCAAGGTGTGGAATGTGTGTAAACGTCCGCGGCTCGGGCTTAGTGACTACATTCTCAAGGGAGGTGGTTTTCAGGATTTCCGCAATACGTCTATCTCCGCCGGATCGTTCATAGGTCTCGATTTCCTCGCGGAGTTTTTTGTCGAGAATATTTAGTGCCGAGTTCGAGAGGTGCTGGTCTTTGATGATAGAGGAGATATCCCCCACCAGTGTTCGAAGAGGTTTTACGGACGCACTATCCAATCCCGAGACTTCGGTTTTTTGCGCCGCCGTTGCGGCGTGGAAATTTTTCGAATCATTTCTAATGCCCCCTTCGTTCTCGGTCCCGCCCGTATCTTTTTTCACCTCCTTCATGTCTCCCATTCTTTTTATTATATCCTACCCCGTCGTCTCCATGAGTAGTTTCCGGCTCTGGACAGACTTTGGGCCCTCGATCTTGGGCGAAGTTCGGCTCTGCTTTGACGATAGAGAGAGAAAGACGCCCACGTTCATCGATATCTTTCACCATAACTGGCACCTTCTCCCCTTCACAGACAATGTCGGTCACTTTTTCCACGCGAAACGGAGCAAGTTCGGAAATGTGCACCAATCCTTCGGCATAAGGACTTAACCTAACCACGGCTCCGAAATCAAATAACTTGACGACGGTGCCCTCCATGCGATCTCCGGGAGTGAATGTTCTGGTCATGCTAAGAATTTCGTCTTTTGCTCGAAGGACGGCATCTTTTCCTCCCATGACAAAAACTGTACCATCTTGTTCCACGTTTACGGTCGCTCCCGTCTCTTCGCTCAACTGGTTGATTGTGCGCCCCCCGGGTCCTATGACGAAGCCGATTTTATCAGGGTCGATGGTGATTCGTTCTACGCGCGGTGCGGAAGGTTTAAGTGCAAAATTTTTTCCTTTCACGGCCTCCGTCATCACGGAGAGAATGTGGGTTCTGGCTTCTTTTGCCTGCGTGAGGGCTTCGGCAAGGATTTTCACTGGGATACCGCTCACTTTGACGTCGAGCTGGAGCGCCGTAATACCTTCCTTTGTGCCGGCAACTTTAAAATCCATATCGCCATGATGATCTTCGGGACCTTGGATGTCAGAGAGAATTTGGTACCGTGAACTATTCTCCATAGCAAGCCCCATGGCGACTCCCGCGACGGGAGTCTTTAGCGGTACACCGCCGTCAATGAGTGCGAGTGAACTTGCGCACACCGATGCCATTGACGTGGAGCCGTTCGATGCCATTGATTCGGATACAAGTCTAATTGTGTATGGAAAAGATATTCGATCGGGGATCACTGCCTTAAGCGCTTTTTCAACGAGAGCTCCGTGGCCGACGGCACGTCGGTTCGTGCCACCAAGACGACCGGTTTCACCCGATGAGAACGGCGGGAAATTGTAATGGTGCATGAAGTACTTTTTTGTCCTAACCTCCATTCCCTCGACAATCTGTGAATCCTCCGGCCCCCCGAGTGTGAGTACCGAGAGGACATGCGTTCCGCCGCGGTAAAAAATTCCGACACCGTGGAGAAAATCCGATATGCCGCCAGCTTCGGCAAAGAGCGGTCGAACTTGATCAACCTTTCGTCCGTCGGCGCGCCCACCTCGTTCAATCGCTTCCGTATGGAGGAATGTGTTCACTGCTTCTTCAAAGTGGAGGGCGGCGTCTTCGGTTGGCATACTTGGGTAGGCGACGGTGAAACTCTGAAGCCATTCATTTCGGAGAGCATCAAGTCCATCGTGACCAGGGCCGCTGTAGAAGGCATTTTTCAATTTTCCGGCAGCTTCTTTTTCAAAATGCTCTTTTATCTTCGAGTCTTTAGCACGGTGCGCCAGAGTGATTTTTTTCTTTCCAATCTCTCGAATGATTTTTTTCTGAAAATTTTCAAGTGCTCCAAAATGCTTGATTGCGGGTTCAAGTGTTTTCACTATTGTTTCCTCCGGGGTTTCACGTGCTTCCGCTTCAATCATGTTTATTGTTTCTCCTTGTCCGCACAAGACGAGATCAAAGTCACAGCCCTCCCGTACGCTGTAAGAAGGATTAATAGAAAGCAGACCATCGTGACCCCCTGAAATTCGAATCGCGCCAACCGGCCCTCCCCAAGGAATATCCGATGTGCCAAGTGCGAGAGATGTTGCAATGATTGACGGAATATCGGGGTCATTTTTTCCGTCAACTGAAAGTATAGTGATGACGATTTGGATATCCCTCCGTATTGACTGGTCAAAGAGAGGCCGAATGGTTCTGTCCACGAGGCGTCCTGCGAGAATTGCTTCGTCCGAAGGCCGCCCCTCGCGCTTCATGAAGCGCCCGCCAAGGAGGAGTCCCGCGGCATAAAAGCGTTCTTCGTAATCGACCACGAGCGGTAAATAATCGATGTCGTCGCGATTTTCTTTTCCCATTACTGCGGTGACAAGTACCGCAGTGCCACCTAAACTCACAATAACGGATCCGTTTGCTTGATCGGTAAGATCAGAGAAGGTCGCCGAGAGGCGCGTGTCGCCAACCTCGGTTGTGTATTCTTTTTTTGTCATATTTGATCGACAGGATTTCGAAACAAATTATAGAAACGAAATCCGAATTTACTTCACTTTTTTCTTCGTGATTCTGGAATGAGATAAGAGCTTGGATCCTCGCAGATATCGACAAAATCATCAGCAACTTCCTTGAGATGTGCGGATGTGCTCTTGCCGAATGAAAGTACCTCGACTTGCGTGGTTGCTTTCAAGTAATCAACAAGCGGGACGAAGTCTCCATCACCAGACGCTATGACAATGGCGTCGAGTTTTGGCGCGAGTTTGATGGCGTCAACGGCGAGCCCCACATCCCAGTCGGCTTTTTTTGCACCACCATAGAAAATTTGAAGATCCTTGGTCTTTGTCTCAATGCCGATTTTCTCGAGCGCCTCGAGGAATGCTTTTTCTTCTCCCGATTCAGTTCTGATGACGTAGGCGATGGCGCGAACAAGTGTTCTTCCCGCAACTGCCTCCTTGAGGATCGCAGTGAAATTGACACGGGCGCGATAAAGATTTTTTGCGCTATGATAAAGGTTCTGCGTATCGATGAAGACACCGACCCGCTGACCCTTCTGCTTGATAATTGCCATACTTTATCGAATACCTTTCGTCGGTTTCGCGAGTTTGAGCGAAAGTTTTTTCATGAGCGCTTCGTAGGCCTTCCGATCTTTTTTCTCGAGATAGTGCATATGTGACCTGCGGCGCGCAACCATCTGAAGGAGGCCGCGGCGAGAGTGGATGTCTTTACCGTGCTTTTTTAAGTGCCGGACAAGTTCATTAATTTGCCCCGTCAGGGTCGCAATTTGCACCGACGAAGAACCAGTGTCTTTTTCATGGACCTGGTGTTTTTTGATGATAGTTTGCTTTTTCTTCTGCGCTAACATGAGGGCAATCATAGCACGAAATCGTGATCGTGCAAATAGTACTGTCGACCTGTAAAAAATGCGGGCGCCGGATCATTGTGTCCGGGGTGTTACAATATTATTGTGCGACTAGGATCACTTGTATGAATATTGAAAAATTGAAGCGCCAATTTTTGGAACATCTTGAGATTGAACGTGGCAGAAGCTTGAAGACCGTTCAAAACTACGATCACTATTTAACACGTTTCTTTGAATTTGCCGGCATTCATAGTGAAAAAGATATTGATGATGAATCGGTCCGCCGTTTTCGCCTCTGGCTTAATCGCCAAGCGGGTACCGGTGGCCACCTCAAAAAAAACACCCAGAATTACCATCTTATAGCACTGCGTTCACTTCTCACCTATCTTGGTAAACGCGGTATATCAGCGCTTCAGCCGGATCGTATTGAATTGGCAAAGGTCGGAGAGCGCTCCCTCGATCTCATTGCTTCTGATGAACTCAACCGCCTGCTCAAGGCCCCGGATACGCGTGATGTGAAGGGTCTTCGCGATAAAGCATTGCTCGAACTCCTCTTTTCGACAGGGCTTCGCGTCTCGGAGCTCACATCTCTTACCCGTGAGAGCGTAGATCTCTCACGGGATGAGTTCTCGGTGCGTGGTAAAGGACAAAAAGTGAGAGTAGTTTTTCTTTCTAAGCGCGCAAAGGATGCTCTCAGGGCATATCTTATGGCTCGAAAAGATATGGGGGATGCACTTTTTGTCAGTGTGAACAAGGGATTAAATAAGAACAAGAAAAGTATCGATACAGCTCTTTCTCCGAGGAGTGTTGAGCGCATTGTGCGCACGTACGCCGTGCGAGCAGGGATTGGGAAACAGGTTACACCGCACATTCTTCGCCATAGTTTTGCCACTGACCTTCTTGAAAATGGAGCAGATCTCCGTTCCGTCCAAGCGATGCTCGGTCACGCCAGTATTTCAACAACTCAAATCTATACGCACATTACGGATAGACAACTCCGTGATGTGCATAAGGCATTTCACGCAAGAAAACGTGGACGACCTGAATAAGTCTATTGACCTGCCATTTTCACCTCGTTATTATTATAGTTAGATTAACCAGAACAAGGAGAAATTAAACAAACGGGGACAGGGAGCGGCCCACTTAGCCCCCGGGGGTATTACGACCTACCCCCGTACCCTACTAGCGCCGGAACGAGAGTGCCTACTCCCTGTCCTCAACCCACAAAAAGCCACCACTCATTTCAGTGGTGGCTTTCTCTTAGCTTAAAAAACCTACTGCACCCAATGTCTCTTCCTAATTTCCTGAATTTCAGCTCCCTCAAGCTCTCCTTTTTTTTCTTTTCCACGCTGACCGAGTTGGGTAAGTTCATTTTCGGATAGAGTAGCAAGTTCCTTTACCCGGCTCTCAAGGTACTCTCTCGTATTTCTTTTTGGGTCATCAAGGACATCTTCGAGTAAGGCGTGGAGAATGTGACCAATTTTTTGTCCTGGTTCTAGTTGGGTGATGTGCATAACATCCGCTCCGCCAAGGGCGAGCATAGAAACAGAAATAGGGTCCCGGAGGGCTTCTTCGATCATACTTTCGTATTTTCGGAGACGATACGGTGTTTCCTTAGGTCTTCCGGTTCCAATCCGATCACAGGCACGAAGTTTCATGAGTTCCCAGATATTCTCTGGACCGACTTTTCGGATTACTCTCCGCACTGCAGATAAGGTGATTTTTTCCGTATCTGAAAAAAAGAGATGATATCGCACGAGTTTTGTGACGACATCAGCTGTTTCACGTGAAAACTTTAACCGTTCCACTATATGTTTGGTCATTTTTGCTCCGATCACATCATGTCCGTGAAATGTCCAGTCCTTCTTTTTTTCGTCCCAGAGCCGCGCGCGTGGTTTTCCAATGTCGTGGAGAAGTGCTGAAAGTCTCACGTGAAACGGCCACCCCCTATTCGCGGCATGTTGGAGACTGCGAAGATTGTGTTCCCAGACCTCATAACTGTGGGCTTGGTTTTGCTGTATACCAATTCCCTCAAGCAATTCTGGAAGAATATAGTTGATAATACCTGTTTCACGTGCAACTTCGACGGCAAGTATAGGTTTTTCAGCCATAAGGGTCTTAGAAAGCTCATCTCTAACCCTCTCCGCCGCGATTTCTCTTATTAATTGAGCCTTTTCCTTTAGTGCTCTTTTTGTGTCTGTGTTTAACGTGAAACCAAGCTCGGCGGCGAGTCTAATCGCGCGCATCATTCGTAAAGCATCCTCTGAAAAACGCTCTACAGGGTTTCCTACCGCACGTACCATTTTGTCCTTTATATCATCTTGTCCTTTATATGGATCAATAAATTGTCCTTTAGAAACACTGTATGCTATAGCATTAATAGTAAAGTCTCTCCTCGAAAGGTCTTCTTCAAGGTTCTTTGTAAATATCACCTCGTCAGGATGTCTTTTATCGCTATAGATCCCCTCTTTCCTGAAGGGTGTAACTTCTATGTTTTTAAGAGTTTCATTCTCTACGTCATCATTTACGACGGTTACTGTTCCATAGGTATTTGTATAGAATGTATGCGGGAAAAGTTCCATAATTTTCTCTGGATCAGCCTCCGTAGTAATATCCCAGTCTTTTGGTTTTCTATCCAAGATGAGATCTCTCGTACACCCTCCGACCAAATAGGCCTTGAAACCCGCATTTTCTAGGGTAGATGTTATACGTGAAACCTCGTCTGGAATGGTGATGGGTCTCATAAGGCCCTTATTTTAGCGCATTTTTTGATATTTTCACAATTTTGTACTAAAGTATGGAAGCTCTAGAATCACCTTTTTTATGCCCCTGTAGTGAAATGGATATCACGCAGCGCTTCGGACGCTGTATTGTGGGTTCGAATCCTGCCGGGGGCAAACGGATGTGAGCCGACGGAGAAAACAAACTGTTTTGTTTTTTTGAGGATACCTCTACCCCAACGTTTTTTGATAGATATCGTAGTAGGTAGCTAGGGCAGCTGCCGCAACATATGCCCCCGTGGCGGAATTGGTAGACGCGCTAGCTTCAGGAGCTAGTTCTTGCAAAAGAGTAGAGGTTCAAATCCTCTCGGGGGCATATGTTGCGGCACGGTGCGCGATGGAGGAATGGATAAGTTTTCTGCGGGTATGGTTTAGTGGTAGAACACGTCCTTGCCAAGGATGAGACGGGAGTTCGATTCTCCCTACCCGCACCGAAAAAGACGAAAAGAGAGTCCTTGAAATCTGTTGATAACCCTGTGGAAAGTGTGCATAAAGGACGTAGTGTTTTGTACTTTATAAATGTTCGTCTTATAAATTTGGCTTAAAACATCAGTTTTATATAGGACCTTCTGTTCGAGTACTACTTCAAGTGTTCCTTAAGAAACAACATATGAACAAATAATGTCTAAGACAGAAAAGCAAATTTTAGGGACACTGGGAGAAGACAAGGCAGTGTTATTTCTTAAAGAACATGGTTTTTTTATTATTGAGCGAAATTATGCAAAGAAGTGGGGAGAAATAGATATTGTCGCAAAAAAGGGAAAGGAGTTGCACTTTGTTGAAGTAAAAACTGTTTCAGTGAAGGGCCACGAAGACCGTCTCGATAGGTATGAACCGGAAGACAATGTCCACAGTTTTAAACGTGCGCGACTCGCTCGCACTATTGAAACCTACCTTCTTGAGCGTGACATTCCAGATGACGAGGAATACGTCGTTGATGTAGTTTCCGTGTACTTTCATGCGCGATTAGAAAAGTGGGATATTCGCTTCATCGAAGACATTAAATTTTCTTGAAAGTGCTAAAGTGGTGAAGTGAGAAATCGGGCTGTGGTGTAACGGTAACATGCCTGGTTTGGGGTTATCCTTCGTGTCGGGGTATGGTGTAACGGTAACATGCCTGGTTTGGGACCAGGTGACTCCGGGTTCGAATCCCGGTACCCCGACACGAAGGATAACCGAATGTCCTTGGATATTCGCGGAAGTTTGCAGAAACAAACTTAGGTGACTCCGGGTTCGAATCCCGGCAGCCCGAATGAAAAAAGAGGTGTCCACGCGGAGTCTCGCTGTTGATAACTCATACATTTACCCCCGATTCGGGGGTATGATGGAATCAAGTATGGAGAACGTGAGCATTGTGACATCCACCGCAATAATAATTGTGCTCGTGATTCTTGTCGGGATTGGTGCGTACGTCTTCGTGGTATCTCCGGGAGGGGAAGAGGCGCTTCCGCCTGATCAGGCGCCGATTGTCATTACTCCAGAGCCGGATTTAAATCCCGCAGAAGACATTCCCAGTTTGAACCCTGCGGAAGCGGCAAACCCTTTCGAGCAAACGTACAAAAATCCGTTCGAGTAGCGAATGAATGGCAAAAACATAGTCGCTCTCATTTTGATCTCGTTTACGGTAGCTGTCTTGTCATATGCGGTTTTTGCTCTGGCGCAGGAAGAGGGGATTATCTATCCCGTTACTGAACTCGGTAATTGTAAAGACAAAGCCGCGTGTCTCCGGTACTGCGATGCACCCACGAATTACCGCGCGTGCTTTTTATTTGCGCGTGCACACAATCTTCTTGATGAGCAACTGCAAGCAAAGAGCGAAGCGGACATAGGGCGTTTTGCGGATGTAGTAGCAAGCGGTGGTCCTGGGGGATGCACATCGCAAGACACCTGCCGTAGTTATTGTTCGGATTTGAAGCACATTGATGAATGCATCGCATTCGCTGAAGAGCATAACTTGATGTCCGAGCGCGAGCTTAATGAGGCACGGCAAGTGCGACAGGCAATTACTGAAGGAGCAAAACTGCCCGGCGGATGCACAAGTAAGAAAACATGTGAGACCTTCTGCAAGGATCTAAACCACGGAGATGAATGTCTCGCTTTTGCAGAAAGGGCGGGATTTATACCCAAGAAAGAAATCGAGCAAGCACGACGAGCGATTGAGCTCATGCGGAAAGGAGAGACGCCCGGCGGTTGTAAATCAAAAGAGGAGTGTCAATCGTACTGTGAGAGCGATGAACATTTCGAAGTATGTGTATCATTTGGTGAGAAGATGGGAATGATGAGCCCCGAAGAGGCGACAATGGCACGGAAGATAGGCAAACGTGCCGGCCCCGGCGACTGCAAAGGAAAAGAAGAATGTAACACCTATTGTTCCGACCCAGCGCACCTCGAGGAGTGCATCTCATTTGCCAAGGGCCACGGCATTATCACGGAAGAGCAGGCATTCAACGCTCGCGAAGGATCCGAACGTTTCGTACATGCGCTCCGCGACGCGCCGCCCGAAGTTGCTGCCTGCATCAAGGAGACGCTCGGACCGAATGTTGTAACGAGTCTTGAGAGTGGTACTGGCAGCCCGCTTTCTGGTGATGTCGAAGTGAGGGTGCGTCAGTGTTTCGAGCGTATGATTCCGCGCACGGAAGGTGGGCAGTTCCCGCCTGTGGTATTCGAGTGTTTGAGGCGCACCTTGGGTGAAGATCGGGCGGCGGCAATAAAAGAGGGAAGAGTTGAGCCGGGCCAAGATCTCCGCGCGACGATGGAACTCTGTTTTCGTGAATCTGGGGAAATGCGGGGCGGTGAAGATATGCGCCTCATACCTCCTGGCGCTCGCGAGAGCGGCATACCACCGATGAACCAGGAAGAGTTTTGCAAAGAGAACCCCGACAAATGTCGGGACATGAACATGATGGAAGAAAAGAAAATGACAGCACCGAAGTTTCAACCGAGGCCTGGGGAAATACCGCCAGGGTATGTCTCACCATCGCCTGACCGCATGACTCCAGAAGAAATTGAAAAAATGAAGCAGTATCAGTATCAGCAATCACCCTCTCTGGACGGAATTCGGCAACCATCGCTGCCGGGCGCAAGCACTCTTCCTCCGAGCTCGAGCTATCAGGATCAATACCAACAGCAATTTAATCAGGAATTTCAACAGCGGTACCGAGAGCAGTATCAACAGCCGGGTGGCACTACTGTGCCCCCGCCGCAATCGAGTCGTCCGCCGACACTCCGCGAATTTTTGCTCGGACTTCTCATCAATTTGTTTCCAAACTGAAAACGGTTTAGTTTGATTGCTTGATCACGCCCCCGAATATCGGGGCGGTTTATTTTTTTTCATTCCCCGTAGAATGGAGAAACAGCAGCGAGGGGTAACACGCAGTAGTTTTTCGTTTCGAGCGATTTGACCTTGTGGTGCATTGACAAATTGTTCTCAATATGTTACTTATGTATATTGTCAGATAAATCGTTTAACCCAAAGAAAAAAATTAGAAAAAAAACATGAAAAGGTTTTTTACTGTATACCTCGTGAGCGTAACTCTTTTGTCACTCGTAGGTGTGCCGATTGCAGACGCCGCTACGCCTGCCTACGGTATTGAAAGTGTGGTGGTGACCACGCATTACCCGAATATAAATGTTGGCGCTACATCCGCTCGCATTCGCGGGTTTGTGAAGAATTTAAGTGGGCGCGAAGTGGTTGGGTGGTTTGAGTGGGGTGACTCCATCACGATGGAGAAAAAAACATCACCGGTTGTGATACAGACTTCGACTCGCCTTAAGCAAATCACGGCACAAGTGAGAAGTCTTGAGAAAGGCCGTTCATATTATTATCGGCTTATCGTGCAAGACGAGGATCGGGTGGTTGTCGGGAGAACGATACATTTCAAGACCGACGGCACTGCGGACACCTCACTTCCGACAATCTATCCGTATGAATTGTCTGCTCCACCGCAAACACCTCCGCCGATCGTGGTTACTAGTGTGCCGACAGAAGTTTCTTTGATAAGTGCGCGGTTACAAGGCAGTGTCTTACCTCGCGGAGATTTCTATGCAAACGGATACTTTGAATGGGGGACAACGCCGGGATTAGGGAATGTTACTCCGGTACGTGGACTCGGCTCAATGCTCACGATGGATTTTTCAGAAGCCATCTCTGGCCTCATGCCCAATACTACATACTACTACCGCGCTGTCGGTCAGACGCAGTTTGGATCGAGTTGGGGCGCGACCATTCGATTTGTAACGAATCAAAATTCAAACCCCTCATTCTATCAATATCAGTCGGGGACTAGTGCTCCCGTTTCTAGCTATACACCGTCCACGGTCGTTTCGGTGCCCGACTCTTCTTCGTATGTTGCCCCAGCGCTGGAAGAGGACGTTACTCCGGGCGAGGGGATAACGGAGGTTTCCGATGCTAAAAAGGAAGACGAGAAAGAAATTGATGAAAAGAATGACGGGCTAGGTAATCAAGAAGCAAAAAATGGATCGTATTTTCCGAAATCTTTCCTGGGGTGGACAGCGCTCTTTACGCTCATCACCGCACTCGTCGGACTTCTTATGTATATCGTAAATCTCTACCGCCAAATGCAGGAGGCCCACATGAAGCTTGAGAAAGAACGTTCGGCGCAAAGTTCGGGACGAAAACTTTTTTCGTAATTTTTTTCTACACTCAATCCGAAGGTTCTAAAATTGATGGGGTGTAGTCCATCTGGTACGATAACTCTGGTTCTCATACAAGAGGGGCGGGTATGGTTTAGTGGTAGAATGACTGCCTTCCAAGCAGTAGACGGGAGTTCGATTCTCCCTACCCGCATCGGACATGTCATCACAAAACATCCTTGAGGCATTGGAAAAACAAATAAAGAAGAATCGGAGGCGTCTTTGGATATTTACCGTAGTTGTTTTTTGGATTGCTCTCGATATTATAGCGGGGCTACTTTTTGATAATAGTTTCTTATCCGTCGGCGTTGTTCTATTCATTAAGTTTGTCATCCACCCAGAAGGGTTTCTTTTGGCGACCGGAATCATTGTCTCGATCGTGCGGGTCTTATTTTTGACACTATTGGCACTTACTCTTGCGGAGAGAAGAAAACTTAAAAAACTTAGGCGCGAGTTGGGACAGGTAGTCTAAAATATGTATAACCAAAACCTCCGCCATGTGGCGGAGGTTTTGGTGTAGTGATATTTCTCTCGCGAGAGAAATACAGGAATTATTTAACGGCGTCTTTGAGAGCTTTCGCCGCACGAAACTTCGGCACTTTCATGGCCGAAATCTGTATGGAGGCGCCGGTCCTTGGATTCCGTGCAGTTCGAGCTGCCCGTTGTTTGACGGAGAAAATACCAAGACCCGCAATGGATACCTCTTCCCCGTGCTTCAGGCTGCTTACGATTGCGCTTACCATAGTGTCTACGGCTTCTTCTGCCGCAACCTTGGTGCCGTTTAATTTACCGTGCACCGCTTCGACGATACCAGCTTTATTCATAAGTCATCCGCGCTAAATTGATAATGACAACCGACCCCGTTATTGCCATGGAATCATTATACGTGAAGCCATATTTTCAGTGCAAGGGGGATTGCCCTAGCGGGCAAACTCAATAACTCGAGACTCCCTGATTACCATAATCTTGATTTCGCCCGGGTACTTCAATTCACGCTCAATCCGGAGTGCAATTTCCCGAGCAAGTTTCCGCGCCTCAAGGTCGGAAATCTTCTCCGGAGTCACAAAAACCCTTATTTCTCGGCCCGCTTGGATAGCATAGGTTTTCTCGACTCCCTCGAAAGAGTTCGCGATGCCTTCGAGCTCTTCAAGCCGGCGAAGGTAGTTTTCAATAGAGTCCCGACGAGCACCCGGGCGGCCGCCAGAGATGGTGTCGGCGGTTTGGACAATGATGGATTCAAGCGTTTCGTACTCATACTCCTCATGATGGGATTGCATAGCCTGGATGATTCGAGGGTCCGCGCCGAATTTTTGGAGTATTCGTCTCCCGATCTCTACATGCGTGCCTCGAATTTCATGGTCAACCGCCTTGCCGACGTCGTGGAGGAGAGCACCGGCTTTTGCCACGAGGGTGTCGGCGCCGAGTTCTTCGGAGAGCATGCCGGAGAGATGCGCCATTTCAATCGAGTGCTGGAGCACGTTCTGCCCATAGCTCGTTCGGAAGTGGAGTCGTCCTAGGATGGAGAGGATGCGGGGGTCGAGGTTAAAAACCCCACACTCATAGGCAGCTTGTTCACCTTTTTCTTTAATAATTTTTCCAATTTCTTCTTTCGCTTTTCCGACGAACTCTTCAATTTTTGCGGGTTGGATTCTTCCGTCGGCAATGAGATGTTCGAGTGCGCGCTTTGCCGTGGCACGCCGAACAGGGTCAAATCCCGAGAGCACGATAGTGCCCGGCGTATCGTCAATCAAGACCTCAACACCGGTCGCGCGTTCAAATGCCCTGATATTTCTACCCTCCTTTCCGATGATTTTTCCCTTCAAGTCTTCCGAGGGCAAGGCAACTGCCGTTGACATCGTTTCGGATACTGTTGAGATCGCGAGACGTTGGATAATGTTCGCGAGGATATCTTTTGCCTTTCGTTCAAGTGTTTCTCCCGCAGAGGTTTCGAGCTTCTGGAGACGTACTTTGAGGTCTTCCTCATGCTGGGTTTCGACTTCGGCTATGAGGTGTTCCTTTGCTTTCTCTCGCGTGAGACCAGCCGCTTCCTCGATTTTTTTAGCCGCTTCCTCCTGCGTTCTTTCAACGCCTTCTTTGAGATTTTTTACTTCATCGACTTTCCGTTTGAGCCCTTCGAGTTCACGGTCGAGATCGGCCTGGCGTTTATCGAGAGTTTCGTCTTTCTTGACGAGCCGGTCTTCGGTTTTTTTAAGTTCGTTCTCACGCTCTTCGAGTTTCCGTTTGGCTTCTCCAATGACGCGTTCGGCTTCGTGGTCCGCGGCCTCGGTGATTTTTTGCCCCGCAGCTTTTGCGTCGAGGAGGGACTGTTTGATTTCAAGCTCAATAGAGCCCTTTCTTCCAAGCGAGATAATCCAGCGGAGAAAATAGCCGGAGACAATGCCTCCGAGTCCGGCGACGCCGATCAAAAGCAGTATTGTGGTTGAGCTCATAAGCGTTTGTGCCGCTTAAAAACCCTACGGTGTCAGAGCGATTTCGGAATTTGAAAAGGAAAAATAAAAAAGCGAGTCTTTAGGCCGCTACTCACGAGGAAAATACGCAGTGAGAGAGGTTGACAGCATAGGGATTTTTTAGGAGCGGATTCAAGTATCGTTAACTAGTGCTAATATGGCCATCATAGCACATCGCTCGACCGAGTCTAGAGAGCTCTTTATCTTGCTCTCTTTGGGGGGGTTTGCTATGCTAGGCGAAACATATGGCAGAAGAAACAAAAAATTCTTATCTCGTGCCAATTTCTATTATGGTTGCCGGGGTAATTGTTGGGGGCTCGATCTATTTTTCTGGGAGGCTCGACGGCGGGACGGCGAATGTGTTAGACAGCGGTTCCATGGGCAATGCTCCGAGTATCCGCGAAGTCTCTGCGGACGAGCATGTTCTTGGGAATCCGGACGCTCCTGTTGTCATCGTCGAGTACTCCGATCTTGAATGTCCTTTCTGTAAAACATTTCACCAAACGATGTTGCGCATTATGGATGAGTATGGAAAGGATGGGCGGGTGGCTTGGGTCTACCGCCACTTTCCCATAGACTCTATTCACCCGAAAGCACGAAAGGAAGCCGAGGCAACGGAGTGTGTTACCGGGCTCGGCGGGCAGGAAAAATTTTGGCAATACATAAATCGCGTTTTTGAAGTGACGCCGTCAAACAACCGACTTGAACCAGAAATGCTCTCGACGCTCGCGGTAGAGGTGGGGATTGAGAAGGCCGCATTTGAGGCATGTCTTTCATCTGGTAAGTATGCGAGCAAGGTGAACGACGATTTTGAAGATGGGAGGAAGGCAGGCATTACCGGCACGCCTTCATCGCTTGTTTTAGTTCGCGGTGGAGAAACCACCCCGATTGAAGGCGCTTTGCCCTACGAGCAAGTGAAGGAGTTCATTGAGGCCCAGCTCGGGAAGGTGAACTAGCTCAAAAAACTTCGGATTTATTTTTTCTGCAGAACGTTTTTCCCTTTCTGAAGAAGAACGTGGTCAATGATGCCGTATTTCTTCGCTTCTTCGGCACTCATGAAATAATCGCGATCAGAATCAGCCTCAACTTTCGCTGTGGGGTGACCGGTGTGACGCGCAAGGATTTCAATCAGGCGCTTCTTGATACGCAGAATATACTGCGCATTCCGTTCAATGTCCGATGCTTGACCTTGGAACCCTGCGGAAACTTGGTGAATCATGACGTCGGCATTCGGGAGTGCAAAGCGCTTACCTTTGGCCCCCCCAGCTAAGATAACGGACCCCATGCTTGCGGCGAGGCCGACACAAATCGTGGATACATCAGGTTTGATGTGCTGCATGGCATCATAGATTGCGAGTCCTGCCGTCACTGAGCCACCCGGGGAGTTGACGTAGAGGTTAATATCTTTTTTCGAGTCTTCGGACTCAAGAAAGAGGAGCTGGGCAATAACCAAATTTGCAACGTCATCGGTAACTGTATCGCCCAGGAAAATAATCCGCTCCTTTAAGAGTCGCGAATAAATGTCGTACGCCCGTTCCCCAAAGGGTGATTTTTCTATAACGGTTGGAATAAGCATTGGAGCTTCGTAGTTCTGGGGGGAAAACTCTTACTCGACGGAGTTAAGCTCCGCGTTAATCGTATCGAGCTCGGCGTCAATGTTATGTAAGTCAGTGCTATTGAGGTCTGCCTCAATCGCTGAAATTTCATCAGAAGAGCTCTGGCTTTCGAGCGATTGAGTGGCCTCGTCGGGAAGATTCTCGATGTCTTCACCGCTCATACCGGAGGGCATCCCGGGCGACTGCTCGGGAAAGTTCTGCCAGAGATAGGCGAGACCTGCAATCAAGATAAGGATGACGATAATCGACCCAATGAGAGGGCCTTTCCCATTAGAGTTTTCTTGGGAATTACGCTCTCCGGGGGTGTAGGTTTGGTCTCCGTTCATGGTTTTTCTTTAATTAATTAGCTCTTAATTATTATTGTGTGGTAGTTGCACTGCCAGCACCTTTGCCGATTGCAGATTTGAGAGACCGAAGAGCATTTTTAATTGCTTCGTGGGCTTTACGCAAGTCGGCAGTTGACGCTTTGACGAGGTCATGTACTTTTTGGAAGGACTCTCGGGGGGAGTCTGAAGTAACCGTTTCCTCAATGAGAGATTCTGCCTCATTCAAGCTGGCTTTCCCTGATAGAATGAGTCCTTTTGCATCGGCAATATATTTCTTTGCCTCTCCCGTTTGGATGTTTTTATTTGTCTCTTCAAGTTTTGCAACCCGTGCCTCAATGCGCGCGACTAATTTCTCGAGACGCTCAAAGGCCGCCTGTATGCGTTTTATCATCCGCTCGGAAAAGGCGCGAACACGACTTCGCATTTGTTCCATTCTTTCTCCGCGTCGCTCGGCGACGCTCGATGTTGCATTTCCTCGCTTTTCGATGGCCCCCTCCTTTCGGTCGAGCAAGCGATCCCTTAACCCTTCTACGCGGCCTCGGAGCGGGGTTCCCACTCTTTCTGGGGTTACTCCGCTCTCTTCATTTTGAGCAAATGAGAGTGGTGCGAACGCAAGCGATAAAAAAAGAGCTCCTACCACCACATGTCTTTTCGATGCTTTCATTATAGTGTGTGAATGTTATACCTAATAAATAATGTGACTAATAGCACTATTCTATGCTACTACGCCGTGTCTGTGAAGAACTCTCTCGTTCTTAACCCTTCGGGTAGTGTTTCTGGTACGATTCTACAGCTTTTGTAATAGCCTCTTGGGCGGCAGTCCTCCCCTGCCATTCTCCCACCACGACCTTTTTTTTCTGGAGATCTTTATATACTCGAAAGAAATGCTGGATTTCTTCTAATGTATGTGGTTCAAGTTTTGCAATATCGTTCACTTCTCGGAAACGAGGGTCTGTCGTCGGGACGGCGAGTATTTTTGCATCCGGGTCTCCATCGTCGGTCATGTCCATAATGCCAATCGGGCGTACTTCGACAAGAGATCCCGGGACAAAGGGTTCATGCGAGAGTACTAAGACATCAAGCGGGTCACCGTCGTCCCAGAGTGTTTGGGGTACGAACCCGTAGTTTGCTGGATAGTGCATCGGCGAGTAAAGGACACGATCCACATGGATGAGCCCCGTCTCTTTATCGAGTTCGTATTTGACGCGCGAGAGTTTCGGTATCTCAATAACAACTTTGAGTTTTTCTACCGACCCCCAGGAAATGTCATGCCAAAGATTCATGCTAGTTTTCGTTCGTTTTTAATAGTTCCTCCTTGGTATTTTCATCTACAGCTTGAGTGAGAGAGGTTTCCGGAGTAATGCTTTCTGTGGCTTCGTTTAGGGTTTCTTGTGGCACTTCCTCTTTTTTATTTCCGTCAGGACTCTCGCTCATACTTTCGCCCGATGGGGCCGAGATGTCTATTTTCCAGCCGGTCAGTTTGGCCGCGAGTCGCACATTCTGCCCACCCCTTCCAATCGCAAGCGAGAACTGATCTTGATCAACTTCGACTTTTGCTTCCCGAGCTTCTTCGCTCAAAGTCACCCGCTTGATTTTCGCCGGAGAGAGGGCATGCGCAATAAAGCTCTCTGGGTTATCAAACCACTCTATGATATCAAGTTTTTCTCCGCCAAGCTCATTAATGACGGTGTTCACGCGAATACCTCGCTGACCAACGAGCGATCCTACCGGATCCACATTCTCGTCGCGGGAATACACCGCCACTTTCGAACGGGCGCCAGCTTCCCGGGCTACAGCTTCAATAACTACCGTGCCACTCGCAACTTCGGGGGACTCGACTTCAAACAGTTTAACCAAAAATTGTGGGTGAGCGCGAGAGAGGCGGAGGTCGATATTTCTGCCCGTTTCTTCGACTGCGTAGAGATATGCTTTAATGCGTTCTCCTTGCCGATAGTATTCACCCGGGATTTGCTCTTCTCGAGGAAGGATGGCCGTTGTCCTGCCTAAATCAATAAATACATTCCCGCGCTCGATTCTCTGTACTGTGCCATTCACGAGCCCCCCCTTCTTGCCGACGTACTCATCGAGAACCGAAACTTTCTCTGCCTCACGGATGCGCTGGATGATAACTTGTTTTGCGGTCTGCGCGGCAATTCTGCCGTAATCACCCTTCGCCTCAAGGGGGAATGAGATTTCATCCCCTGGCGCGGCATCTGCTTTAATTTTTTTTGCATCGGCGAGCAAGATATGTTGCTCCTCGTTATAGGTGAGTGAGGCACCCTCTTCGGGCGTTTCGGTTGGGTTTTCAAGTTTCATCTCTCCTCTCTCATCGTGTTCCAGAACTGATTCATCTACAACGACTTTAACGCGGTAGAATTCGGCGGTCCCGCCTGAGAGATCGAAATGTGCTCGTACGATTTGTCCACGCTTCCCGTAGTCTTTTTTGTACGCGGCGGCAAGGGCGTCTTCTATGGCGCCCAGTATTTTTTCTTTCGGTATACCACGCTCTTCCTCAAGTTGTGAGAGGGCTGAGTTGAGGCCTTTTAAGTCAAACATACGTTATACGAACAAGTTTTTAACAAAAAGCCCGCCTCGAAAGAACGGACTCACTTTGAGTATAATCCGATAGAGTGTGCGCCGTCAATGTTTGAGAGTGATGACTCTCTTTTATCAACGCCCCGGGCGCGGGTAGAGATAAAAGGCTCTGTTATACTAATATGGTATGCAACTCTCCCCAGAAAAGTTAAAGGATTTTCTTATCGACTCCGGTTTGGTGTCGAGGAAGGATGTCACAGAAGCAGAGTCCTCTGCGGAGAAAAAAAGCGTGCCGATGGCGGATGCTCTTGTCTCCAGCGGAAAGATATCCGAGGAAGATCTTCGAAGGATTGAATCGAATCTCTTGGGGGTACCGTATGTCGACTTAAAAAACGATAAGATTGACTTTGCAATACTCTCCATTATTCCCGAGCCCTTGGCTCGAACGCATAATATCGTCGCCTATAAAAAGACCGGCACCAATCTTGAGGTCGCCATGCTCGACCCACAGGATCTCGAGTCGATTGATTTCATCAAAAAAAGTGTCGGGCTTAAAATCCTTCCGCGACTCACGGACAGTCAGTCGGTGAAGCATGCTCTTTCGCAGTACCAACAGAGTCTCTCCGCAGAATTCGGCAATTTAATCGAGAAAGAATCACTCTCAATTGCCCAGATTTCAGAATCCGATGCCCAATCTCTCGATGAAAGCGATCTCAAGAAGATGGCCGAGGATATTCCGATTGTGCGTATCGTCGAAAGTCTTCTTTCTCACGCAATTCTTCAGAAAGCATCGGATATTCACATTGAACCATATGAAAATCAAGTGGTAATCCGCTATCGCATCGATGGAATTCTCCGCGATGCCATGACCTTGGGGAAGCAAGTTGGTCCAGGTATTGTGGCGCGCATCAAAGTTCTTTCAAGCTTGCGCCTCGACGAGAAACGGCTTCCTCAAGATGGACGATTTAAAATTGAAACACCAGATCAGAAAGTTTCTTTTCGGGTTTCAACGCTCCCCACACAGTTCGGGGAGAAGGTAGTCATGCGGCTTCTTCCGGAAGCCGTGAAGGGATTTACGCTCGAGTCTCTCGGATTCCACGGAGACCAGCTTGAACGCATTCATACGGCGCTTAAAAAAACTGAAGGAATGATTTTGACGACTGGCCCTACAGGGTCGGGGAAAACAACAACGCTGTACACAATGATCGATATTTTGAATACGCCGGACGTTAATATTTCAACGATTGAAGACCCCGTTGAGTACCAAATGCAGCGTGTGAACCAAACGCAGATAAAACCCGATATTGGACTTACTTTTTCTTCCGGCATCCGGACGCTCGTTAGGCAGGACCCAGATATCATCATGGTGGGTGAGATCCGCGACGAGGAAACCGTAAGTTTAGCCATTAATGCTTCGCTCACCGGACACCTCGTACTCTCGACCCTTCACACGAATTCTGCCGCCGGCGCAGTGCCGCGCCTCATTGAAATGGGAGCAGAGCCATTTCTTGTGGTCTCAACTGCCCGCGTCATCATTGCCCAGCGCTTGGTGCGACTTCTCTGCACGGTGAAAGAAAAATACACCCTCTCAAATGCGGAACTCAAAAACCTCGCGACTTATGCTAATCTCGACCACGTTCTCGAAGCGCTCAAGGCGGAGAAGATTGTCCCGTCCGGAGCCGACTGGAGTGGAATATCTTTCTATCGACCACAAGCTTCTCAAGCCTGCGAAGATGGATATCATGGGCGTGTTGGAATCTATGAAGTGCTTCCGGTTACGGCCTCCATTAAGGAACTCATTATGAGGTCATCGACATCGGACGAAATTACTGTAGTTGCGAGAAAAGAAGGAATGCTCACGATGATTGAAGATGGTGTTTTTAAAGCTGCACAAGGGCTGACTTCACTTGAAGAAGTTCTGCGTGTTGTGAGCGAGTAGCGGATATGCCAGTTTTTAGTTATCGGGGAAGGAAATCAGACGGCGAGGAAGTGAAAGGGGAGCGCGAGGCAGCCAATCGCTTTGACCTTGCTCGTTCAATGCGGCAAGAAGGGGTGACTTTAATCAGCGCGGACGAGGCGGTGCGACGCGGCAAGACATCGCTTCGTGAACGCGTCTCCGTAATGGGAACGGTGAGTACAAAGCAGAAAATTATCTTTGCGAGTAATTTAAGCGCCATGATTGGAGCAGGGCTTTCTCTCGCCCGCGCGCTCCACGTTCTTGAGAGGCAGACAAAGAAAGGGAAGTTTACCAAAGTTCTCGGATCTTTGATTGACGACACGAACCGCGGACTGAGTTTAACTGCCGCATTTGAGCGATTTCCCGACGTTTTCCCACCGGAGTTTGTTGCCATGACGCACGCAGGAGAAGAAACGGGGCGTCTTCCCGAATCACTCACCTTCCTCGTCGAGCAGCTCACCAAACGCTATGAACTTAGGAGAAAAATCCGCGGTGCGCTTATCTATCCTGCTATCGTTATTACCGTCGTGATGATTGTGGGATATTTGATGCTTATACTTCTCATCCCGACGCTCGCTGAAACGTTTGAAAGTCTCGGGGCTGAATTACCGTTTACCACACGAATGGTCATCGGAGTTTCGGGATTTTTAAGTGCCTATATACTTCCCTTCATACTTCTTTTACTTGTTTCTCTTGGAGTTTTCATTAAGTTTTTAAGAATGCCCCTTGGTAAACGTGCACTTTCTTTCACCTTACTTCACTTGCCTTTGACGCGGACAATTACACAGAACGCGAATGCAGCACTCACCATGCGAACCCTCTCTTCCATGGTTTCATCGGGTGTTGATATGCTGAAGGCACTCGCGATTACTCAAGACGTGCTCCAAAATCCTTATTATCGAGCGGTCCTCAAGGAAGCAGGTGTTCAGATTGAAAAAGGAAAAGCGCTTTCCGAAGTGTTTGAGCGGCGAGGAAATCTCTATCCTATTTTAGTCACCGAGCTTATTGAGGTTGGCGAAGAAACAGGGAAGCTCTCCGAAATGCTTTTGCGTGGAGCAACCTTCTATGAAGGAGAAGTTGAATCTATGACGAAGAATCTTTCAACCGTGATTGAACCCGTGCTCATGGTCTTTATCGGTGTCGCCGTCGGATTTTTTGCGGTATCAATGATTCAGCCGATTTATTCGATCGGGGATTACATCCAGTAGTATGGTTCCGAGAAGACTCATCGTGGGGAATTGGAAGATGAATCCAGGTTCTCTCACTTTAGCTAAACGCCTTTTGGGGCGAATCAGGCGCCGCGCGGAGAAATTGCGCCGCACCGAGCTCATCATTTGCCCACCCGCTCTTTTTCTCCCGCTCTTCGGGAGGAGTAATTCTATTACTCTCGGTGCCCAAGATGTATCGTTTCACCATGATGGTGCCCATACCGGAGAAATTTCGCCTGCCATGTTTCGTTCACTCGGCGTCGAGTATTCAATCATTGGCCACTCCGAGAGGCGCGAGAGCGGGGATACCGACGAGATAGTCGCTCAAAAGCTGGCCGCCGCTCTCGAATATCGCTTGAGGCCGATTCTTTGTGTGGGTGAACGCGAACGTGACCAATCTGGAGTATATCTCAAAGTGATTCGCGCTCAGATTGAATCGGCACTTCAAAAAATTCCAAAATCAGAACTCAAACTTCTCGTCATTGCATATGAACCAGTCTGGGCAATCGGAGTACGCGCGCGTGGTGCAAGCACGCCAGAAGATTTCCTCGAGCAGTCAATTTATATCAGAAAAATCTTGAGCACTTTCACGGATACTGCGACCGCACTTCGAGTGCCTGTTCTCTACGGCGGGTCCGTTGATGCGGAGAATGCAGCCCCATTTCTTGATAAAGGCAAAGCGCATGGGCTTCTCGTCGGGCGGGAATCACTTGACATAGAGGAGTTTGGAAAAATACTCCGGAGTGCCGAGGTGCTGTGATGGAGATTCCGACACTTCACACCCTCAGTGAGAACCAACTCCGCGATACGCGAGTGCTTGTCCGCCTTGATCTTAACGTGCCTCTCGAGGGGACCACTATTCTTGACGATTTCCGGATTATTAAAAGTCTTCCGACACTTACATACCTCAAAGAGCGTGGTGCCCGTATGGTTATCGTAAGTCACCTCGGCCCTGACGGATCCCAGAGCTTGAGTCCGGTTGCGGCGTACTTAGAGAAACACTTTGCCATTCAATTTTCTTCCGACACAGTATCTCACCCAGGAATTCATGAGAAAGTAGGGTCTTTGCGTCGTGGTGAGATGCTCATGCTTGAGAATCTCAGGCGGGATCCTGGAGAAGTCGGGAACGACAGGGAGTATGCTCGTGCACTTTCATCCCTCGGTGATCTTTTTGTGAACGAAGCGTTCTCGGTTTCCCATCGGACTCACGCCTCCGTTGTCGGTGTGCCGGAGTTTCTTCCATCATACGCCGGGTTTCTTTTTGAGAGTGAGATTAAAAATCTCTCCCGCGTCCTCACACCCGAACATCCTTTTGTATGTATTATCGGTGGCGCAAAGACAAGTACCAAGGTGCCACTCCTTCGGAAATTTCTTACACTTTCCGACAGTGTGTTCGCATTAGGCGCTGTCGCAAATGATTTCTTAAAGTATTCAGGATGCGAGATTGGGATATCGCTTTCTGATTCGAGTGTTGATGTGGAGAATATTCCAAATCGCAACCGAATCAAGCTTCCACTTGATGTTACCGTGAAGAGTAAGAGAGGGGTTTCCGTAAAATTGCCGAGTGAGGTTTTAGTGGACGACTCTATTGTAGACGCTGGTCCCAAGACACTCGCTCTTATTGAGACAGAGCTTCGAAAGGCGCGGCTTATTCTTTGGAATGGACCGCTCGGGAACATTGAACTGGGGTTTCGTGATGGAACGTCTCGTCTCGCCCGCGCAATCGCAGACTCTGATGGTTATTCAGTTGTCGGCGGAGGAGATACCGTGGCGACGTTGGATCGGAACCTCCTATCCAACTTCGATTTTATCTCTACGGGTGGAGGGGCAATGCTCGACTTTCTCGCAGAAGGAACACTCCCAGGAATAAAAGCGCTTTCCTCTATTTCATGCTAGGATTTCAGTAGATTCTGCCGTATATCGGCACAGGAGAATATATGAGGGGGTTTGCTCCCACCGTTTCCACGAGTCATTCGGAAGAGAGACCGTTTTTCAGCAGGAAGCAAGTTCGAGAAAAGAGAGAATTTGTTGTCGGTGTTTCATTCATTGAGCACTTAGACTGTAGCGCATTAGGAAGTTTGGGTATTGAGGGGTGTGAACCCTCATGCTCTAAAGAGAGAATTACTGTTCTTGAGGAACCTGTCCTCGATGAAAAAGGTAGATTCTCCATTAAAGTTTCCCATCACGGTGGATACGTCAGGGAGTGGCAACTCTATCTTGCGGATCGGAGTATTGAGCCGAGCCTCGGTGGGCTCTGGTGCACGGAGCACTGGCTTGAGCGCATAGAATAGACTAGCATTCGCCTGTCTCGACAGAGTCCGTCAGCATGTTGCTGACGGACTCTGTTTTACTTTGGAAGAAGAAAGTAGCGCTCAGAGACTCTTCCGTATCTTTTCAGCGATCTCTTTCAGCTCACCCTCACTGTAGAGTTTTCCAGGCCAATGTTGAAGGCCATCACCGGAAAAACGCGGAACGATATGGAAGTGTATGTGATTGATGATTTGTCCTGCGGCGCGTTCGTTATTCATCTCAATGTTTATGCCCTCGGCTCCGGTTGCGGCCTTAATCGCCGTGCTTATCGTTTTCAGTGTTTTACCGAGATGGGCGAGGATGGCATCGGGAACATCGAAGATATTTTCGTAATGATCTTTTGAGACCAATAACGTGTGACCCAAATTGACTGGACGGATATCGATAAAGGCGAAGGCTTTTTCGTCTTGGTAGACGGTGTTTGAAGAGAGTTCGCCGCTGACGATTTTACAAAACGTGCAAAACTGAAGCATGCAATCAGTGTATGGTATAATCCGGCGCATGCCAAGGTGGAATCCCGCCCCGAGTATCCCCAAAGAGATTGACGGAGAACTCCACCACTACCCAAAGCTTGTGCGACAGATGCTCTACCGCCGAGGGATTGAAACCCGTGACAGGGCGGAGCGGTTTCTGCACCCCGACTACGAGCGCGATTTAAACGACCCCTTCGGCCTCATCGGTATGGACCGTGCGGTCGGCCGTATCATTGAAGCGATTAAGCTCGGTGAACGCATAGTAATTTACGCCGACTATGACGCGGACGGTATCCCTGGAAGCGTTATCTTGAATGATTTTTTTGTAAAAATTGGTTTCACTAATTTTAGCGTTTACATTCCACATCGGTACACCGAAGGGTATGGGTTACACCGTGCCGCCGTCGAGTCCTTCGGCCGAGAAGGCGCGAATCTAATTATTACGATTGATACCGGTATTTCTAACGTCGCCGAGATTGCCTGCGCGGGTGAACTCGGTATTGACGTGATTGTAATTGATCACCACCTCCCCGGAAATGCCCTGCCGGAAGCCTATGCAATTGTGAACCCGAATCAGGAGGGTGATGCCTATCCCTGCAGGTTTCTCTCCGCAGGCGGGCTTGTGTTTAAACTGGTGCAAGGACTTTTGAAAAGAGGAAATTTTGATCTCACCCCCGGCTGGGAAAAATGGCTTCTTGATGTTACGAGTATTTCGACGATAGCTGACATGGTACCCCTCAAAGATGAGAATCGAGCGCTCGCCTACTTCGGTCTCTCAGTACTTAAAAAAACAACAAGACCTGGTCTCGTAGGTCTTTTCAGGTCTCGTCGTATACGCCACGAGGATATTACGGAAGATGACGTTGGATTTGTAATTACCCCGCGGATTAATGTGGCAAGTAGGCTTGACGTTCCGATGAATGCGTTCCATCTTCTTGCGACACGCGACGGGGCCCAGGCGTCTCACCTCCTCGCGCATCTTGAAGAGAAGAACACAGAGCGTAAGCAAGTGGTTCTCGAGATGATGGAGGATATTACCGATCGTCTCAAAGACTGGCGCGGCGGCGGTCTTATCTATATCGGAGATACGAGTTGGAAGCCGGGCGTGCTTGGACTCGCGGCGATGCGTATTGTTGAGCTTTACCATACTCCGGCATTTGTGTGGGGACAGGAGGGGAGTACAGTTGTGCGCGGCTCGGCGAGAAGTGATGGGAGTATTAACGTGGTTCGGCTTATGGAGCAGGTCCCCGAGGGATTCTTTCTTGATTACGGCGGGCACTCTCGCTCTGGCGGTTTCTCGGTAGAGCCCGGAGGAACTAGCCGTCTCGGCGAAGCGCTCTACCACGCACTCCTCTCGACACCTCGAGGAGTCGCCGAGGACGACGCGGTTACCGTTGAATCAAGTTTGGCGCTTGAAGACGTGACATGGGAACTCTACAACTCTATTTCTTCACTCGCCCCTTTTGGAGTAGGAAACCCGAAACCGATATTTCTTTTTGAGAAACTTTGCGTGATTCGCGTGAATCGGTTCGGTGCGAACGGCATACATCTCCGTCTTGATCTGGAGAGTGAAAAGGGGACTCGAGCGAGCGCTATCGGATTTAACCACCCAAAAGAGTTTAGTGCCAATCTGGTTGGTGAAGATCAGCGCGTCGATGTTTTGGCTACTGTCGAACGAAACACTTGGTGTGGCGCTCGAGAGCTTCGTCTTCGTCTCGTAGGTATAAATGCTCGACCGCTATGAAAGCGAAACATCTCATTGTTTCAACCGATGGCGGCTCTCGCGGGAACCCAGGACCTGCGGGGGCGGGGGCGGTGATAATGGACGAGCGCGGGGTGATACTCAAAGAACTTAAAAAATCTCTCGGCACTATGACGAATAACGAGGCCGAGTACGAGGCGATTCTCTTAGGGCTTACGGCTCTCCCGCGCCTTCTTGGTGGAAAAGCAAAACTCAAGGACTATTCTATTGAGGTTCGGCTCGACAGCGAGCTCGCCGCGAGACAACTCTCGGGGATATACCAGATTAAAGAAACGCGTCTCTACCCGTATTTTATTAAAATTTGGAATATGCAGGTGAAGGATTATCCGAAAATCATTTTTACCCACGTGCCACGTGAAAAGAATATGAGAGCCGATTGGCTAGCAAATTCCGGAATGGACGAGGCCTACCTGTCCGGTAGGCAGGCTAGTTTGTAGCCAGAGGAACTATTAGCCCAAGACATACATTTTTCTATGTTTGTGTAGGAGGTTTCATGGGTGGAGTAGCGCTCCGCTTTACTTTGGACTTTGGGAGAAGTGTTGGAGCATTTTTAGTACTTCTCGCGGTGGTGGTATATGTCTCTCGAGTGTATACCCCCGGAGTGGCCGGGAAAAAACTCTTTACCGTGGTTGCTCTCCTACTCGGCGCTCTCGGAGCGGGGTATGCGAGGACTGATTTCTGGGAAGCGAAAAATATTCCAGCCCTCGAGCGCTATGTTGACGCTCCGATCGAAGCCGAAGGCTTTGTTTCAGGAGCGCCAGAGATTGGCGAATCACACCAACGGATGACTCTACGACTCGAGCATATTGAAGGAGAGCCTATTTCAGGCCGTCAGAGTAGAGACGTACTTATCTATGCTCCGCACTTCCCGGAATTTCGCTATGGAGATCGTCTATCCGTTCATGGAATATTGGAGAGCATCCCTCAAGGAATGTATGAAGAGAATGTATTCGACTGGAGAGAATACCTAAGACAGAGAGGAATACATTATGAATTTTCATTTCCTCGGATAAAAAAGGAGGATGGATTTGGGGGGAATTCGGTTAAACGGTTTCTCATAGATTTACGAGAGCGTTTTGCATCTCGCATAAAAGAGAATCTTACCGAACCGCATGCATCGTTTCTTTCTGGACTTCTCTTTGGGGCAAAAGGGTCCCTCGGGGAAAAAATTGAAGACGATTTTAGAGATTCTGGGTTGATCCACATCGTCGTCTTGTCGGGATACAACGTCACGATTGTCGCGGAGAGTATGATGCGGTCGCTCGGATTTTTTCCGCCACTCATTCGTGGTGGCGTTGGCGTTCTCGGCATAACCTTTTTTCTTCTTTTGGCTGGCGCGGGAGCGAGCGGTACACGAGCGGCAATTATGGCAGTGCTCGTTATCACTGCACGCACGACCGGCCGCGTATACGAAGTTACCACCTCACTTGCCCTTACTGCCTTTGTAATGGTATTCATTCACCCATACCTTCTTCTCTCCGACAGATCTTTTGAGCTCTCAATACTTGCAACGATTGGTTTGATCCATGTCGCTCCATTTTTCGAACGGGTAGTTCGATTCCTGCCGGAGACGTTTGGACTGCGTTTCATTGCGAGTGCTACGCTTGGGACACAGCTCCTCGTCCTCCCACTCCTTCTCTACACTACGGGTGAAATCTCTTTTGTCTCTCTCCCAGCAAATCTCCTGGTGCTCCCTCTTATTCCCCTTACGATGTTTTTTGGATTCATTACTGGGCTCGCTGGATTCTTTGGTGGATTTGTTGCCGCTCCTTTTTCATGGGTAACGTATTTTCTCTTAGAATATGAACTCGGCGTAGCTCAATTTTTTTCCTCGTTCCCACTCGCTTCACTTTCTTTCGGGCGGGTTCCCGGATGGGTAGTGTGTACACTTTATATTGGCCTCTTTCTCGTTATCTTCTCTCTTTTTCGGGCGAGGAAAAAAGGGGTGTGAGTAACTTCCTTGGTGTGGGGGGTCTCCTTCTAGTAGTATGGAGGTATGTTTGACAACTCTCGCAGTACTAGAGGAGAAGGAAATATGGAAGGAAAGAAAGAACTGTATGACTTTTTTCATGTCACCCTCTTTATCGTCATTGCCCTGCTGTCCGCGCTTGGACTTTACCTCTTTATCGTCATTGCTGAGCAAGATACTTCGAGTATGCAAGGGGCACCGACCAACGATACCGTCGCCTCTCTCCGGCTCGTCGCGGACAAGCCCGCTTACGCCGTGGGTGACGAAGTTTTTGTCACGGCGCTCCTCAGCACGAACCGCAGAACGTCAGGGGTTGATATCGTGATTCAGTTTGATCCCGACTACCTCGAACTTATTCACGGTACTGCCACGGCTCTGGGTCTCAGCAGTCCCGCGGCGGTATATTTCGCGGAGGCTCGGCCGCCCATCTACGAAAATTTTCCTTACGCAAAACTCGAGCGACAAGGAGAGATGATGACATTTAGTTTTTCAGCGATTACGAAACCGCTTGAGACCTTTAAGGGTGGTGGCCCCGTGGCCACACTTCGATTTAAGGCCCTGAAACCTGGCGTGACAGTGATTGATATTATTTCCGACGAGAAGAGACCGCAGGATTCTAATGTTGCTTTTGAAGGAAGAGACATTTTGACTGAAGTGGAAGGCGTATCGATTACTGTCAACTAAAAACTGTGGAGAAAAGAACGCTGCGTTTTATATATCGAGTTCCTTTCGGACTTCTTTCCACGCTCCTTTTTTTTCTAGGAGTTAGTGTCGCCAATGCCGCGACGATTTCGCTCTCGCCCGCAACCGGTTCGTTTACCGTCGGTTCTACGCTTGGTGTGCAAATTTTTCTTAATACGGGAAGTGACCAGATTGTCGGAGTTGATATACGGAATTTAAATTTTCCACCAACCCTTCTTTCTGTCGAGGATGAGAATGCCGGCACTGCCGGCATTCAAATCGCTCCGGGGACACTTCTCCCGAGCACGGCGATTAACTCCGTAAATAATGGAACGGGGGATATTATATTTTCTCAAGTTGGTCTTGGGTCAACGTATACGTCGGGAGGCTCGGCCGCCCTTTTCGCAACGGTTCGATTTAGAGTGCTTGCCGCGGGTACGGCGACTCTTTCATTTGATGCAACGGGAATTGATAACACTGACGTGATTATTAGTTCAGGGGCAGATGTGCTCACCTCTGCTTCCGGAGGAACATTCACTCTCACCAGTGGTTCTCCTCCTCTTGCGGTCTGTGGGAACGGCGTCATTGAGGGAACCGAACAATGCGACGGCGCGGTTCTCGGTGGTGCCACCTGTACCTCGCGCGGCTTCTTCGGAGGTGCACTCTCCTGCACCGCAAGCTGTACTTTTAACACAAGCCAATGCACAAGTGCGCCAGTCGACACCACGGCTCCTGTCTTGAGCAACATTCTCGCTTCCGGAATAACCGAGACTTCTGCCACAATATCGTGGACAACGAATGAGTTGGCAACTTCACAGGTGCGTTATGGACTTTCGACTAGCTATGGCGCAGTGACTTCGCTTTCCTCGACGCTCCAAACCTCACACAGCGCTCCGCTTCCTGGTCTCTCTTCCGGAAGCACCTATCACTACAGCGTTTGTTCACGTGATGCTGTGGGTAACGAAGCTTGTAGTCTTGATAGAATCTTTGTAACTCTTTCGCTTGCCGACACGACGGTGCCGGCCGAAATCACCACACTTGCAACTTCAAATCCTACGGTTTCTTCCTTTGATCTCACATGGAACGCTGTCGGTGACGATGGAGTGCAGGGATCTGCGAGTTCCTACGACATACGGATCGGTGTCACTCCACCCGGCTCCGATGCTCTCCTATGGTGGGGTGCGGCGGGAGCGCTCTCGGGAGCGCCCACGCCGGGCGCCGCCGGGTCTGTCGAACGGTATACGATTGTGGGCCGTTCGGCGAACACAACGTACTATGTGGCCGTGCGCGCGAGAGACGAGGCGGGGAATAGTTCCCCGCTCTCTCTCTCGAGCATCAAACAGCAGTTAACGGCTGCGCCCGCCGATACCGCGGCGCCGGTGATTTCTGGAATTTCAACGGGGTCGATCACGCCATCTTCTGCGGTCGTTACGTGGATAACAAACGAACCGGCAACTTCGCAGGTCCTGTACGGATTCACGAGCGTACTTGGTTCCGCAACCCCTCTCGTCGCCACGCTTCTTTCTTCGCACAGCGTCCAGCTCTCTGGCCTCGTCCCCGATTCAAATTATTCGTATCAGGTGATTTCGCGTGACGGCGCGAATAATACGGCGGCTTCGAGTATTGTTACGTTCCGGACGCTTCCAACTCCCGATACGGTTCCGCCCGGAACTTTATCTAATCTAAGTATTTCTTCGGTAACATCAAATACACTCACACTCACATGGACGGCGCCCGGAGACGACCTTCTCATTGGCACTGCATCTTCATATGAAATTCGTTATTCGACGACACCGATTACAACCGGGAATTTTGGGAATGGAGTGCTCGTGACTGCCCCACCCGCGCCGCGCTCTTCCGGGTCGGCAGAAACGCTCACGATCGGCCCGCTCTCGAGCGCTACGACTTACTATATCGCCATCCGTGCCACGGACGATGCGGGCAATGTATCGGCGATTTCCAACGTCGCCCAAGGGATGACCCAATCTCCTCCGGCCCAGATTGACACGACCGCGCCGGTGATTTCGAACATCCAAGCGAGCTTAATCCAATCGGATTCCGCGACTGTGACGTGGATGACGGACGAGAATGCCGATACGACCGTTTTATTTGGAACATCATCGCAGAATCTTGCTCAATCCTTAGGATCGTCAAATTTGAGCACAGCACACTCAATTTTGCTCTCCAGTCTCCGCCGAAAGACCACCTACTACTATCGGGTGCTTTCGAGAGATGGAACGGGGAATCAGGGCGAGTCGGCGGTTTCCTCGTTTAGAACCTCCGCGGGGAAACCCACAGGCGTCCGGAATCTCCAAGCCCGCTCCGGTTCAGTAGAACTTTTGTGGAGTCCGTCGACTGATTCATTTATCGCTCGAACTGTTATTCTCCGGCGGAGTGACCGATTTGCCCTTAACCCTCAATCGGATGCCGCTTCCACTATTGCGACAATCACTGGCGTGAACCAAACATCCTACACCGATACGACTACATCAGCCGGGGTGACCTATTACTATTCAGTCTATAGTGTTGATGATGACGGAGTATATTCTGATCCAGTAAGTGTCGCGTTCACTGTTCCCATTCCTACGACACCTTTGCCTGGAGGTGGAGGTGGAGGTGGAGGTGGTGTCCCGGGAACAGGCGGAGCCGGTGGTGGAGAGGTAGCTGACACTACGCCTCCCGCCTCCCCGGGAGAAATTGAAGTGCTCGGCGGTCCCAATCAAATCATTGTTGTGTGGAATAACCCGACTGATTCTGATTATGTACGCACCATTGTCGTTAAAAAAGAAGGGTCTGCCCCCACCTCTTCGTCCGATGGCACTCGCCTTTATGAGGGAACGGAAGAACAGTTTACCGACACTACCGCTCAGTCGGGCAGGCGTTATTACTACAGCGTATTTGCTTTTGATCGAGCAGCTAACTTCTCTCAAGTGGTTGGAGGGTCGGCTTCGCTTGGGGAGAGAACGGAACAGGAAATAATAGAGGCATTAAGAAGGCGCTCGGCAACCACTTCAACACCCGCCCCTTCCTGCCAGGCGGGTAGTCCGACTTTCTCAGTTGCGAGAGTGCTTGCCCCCGGCTCTCGCGGCACGGATGTGCGGGCTCTCCAGGAATATCTGAAATCGCAGGGATTTTTCCCAACGACCCAAACGCCGACAGAATTCTTCGGACCACTCACACAAAGGGCTGTTGAACAATTTCAGTGTGTTCGGGGACTCGTCTGTTCCGGATCTCTTTCCGTGAGTGGGTACGGATCTGTGGGGCCGAGAACGCGCTTAGCCCTCGGCTCGAGCTGTACATCCACCCAACCAGTTTCCACCCCTGTGCCAGGGACAACCTCTTCTTCGAGAAATCTTGTCCGTGGATCGGAAGGGGAAGATGTAAAACTCCTTCAAACGCTTCTTAATAAAATAGGGTTTGTGATTTCGGCGGGAGGCTCTGGGTCACCAGGCAATGAATCAACATATTTTGGCACACTCACGGAGCTTGCCGTTCAAAAATTCCAATGTGCCAGGAGTATCATCTGTAGCGGCTCGCCGACGA
>CAYIAA010000002.1:0-92667 GCA_964361405.1 uncultured Candidatus Saccharibacteria bacterium | reverse complement strand
GGCTTGGATGTTCTTCCGTATAAAGAATCTTACTGACTTTCTTGGTACTCGTGTAATGCCCACCCTTACCATTTTTATGTTGCTCAAATCGGCGTTTAAGGTCATTGGTAATCCCCGTATAAATAGACCTATCACTACATTCAATAAGGTATACGAAATACATATGGTCCTTCGACAAGCTCAGGACACTTCGCCTCGTCCGCTTGTGCAGAGGCCTGCACTGAGCGAGCAAAGCGAGACGAAGTACTGGGGGGAAAGGAATCGAACCTTTATAACAAGCTTCAAAGGCTTGTGTCCTACCGTTAGACGACCCCCCAATTATATATAGGCAGAAAAAAAATAATTCAATAATTATTCATCTCTCATCTTGCGCTGAGAACTCCGTGAGTGCAAGCCTGCCTATCCAGTAGGCAGGTGCATGTGATTACTTCCGCCGCGATTTGGAACGCTGGGCTTCCGTGAGGTGTTCTTTGCGCAAGCGCACGCTTGTGGGTGTCACTTCCAGATATTCGTCTTTCGCCATAATTTCCAATCCCCGCTCGATGGTGAGCTCGAAGGGCGGGATAAGATTAATCGCCTCATCCGAACTCTTGGAACGCATGTTGGTGAGTTGTTTGCCTTTCGTCGGATTGACCGGCATCTCTTCGCCCTTCGAAGTGTTGCCGATAACCATGCCCTCGTAGACTTGCGCACCGGGGTTGATATAGAGCACGCCACGCTCCTGCAAATTCCAGAGTGAATAACCCAGGGCCTTGCCGGAAGCCATCGAGATCATCGAGCCCACTGGACGCCTTGCGATCTCCCCCGCATACGGCCGGAAGCCGAGAACACGCGCGGAGAGAATACCTTCACCTTTTGTATCGATCATAAATTGACTGCGGTATCCAAGAAGTCCACGTGTCGGCCCCTCGAAGAAGAGACGTAGCATTGAGGCATGCGGGATCAGGTTTGTCATCGTGCACCCCCGCGTACCAAGACGCTCAATGATGGTGCCTTGATATTCCGCAGGTATGTCTATGACCACTTCCTCAAATGGCTCGGTTTTCACGCCGCCTTCTTCACGAACGATGACCTGCGGCTGGGAAACTTGGAGCTCATAACCCTCGCGGCGCATATTTTCTATCAAGATGGCGATGTGGAGTTCTCCTCGGCCGGAAACTTTGAAGACGTCCCCCGCGCCGAAGTCGACGCGCAGTCCTACATTCACCTCAAGCTCGCGGATAAGTCGCTCTCTGATCTGACGCGACGTGACGAACTTCCCTTCCTTCCCGCCGAAGGGCGAATTATTTGCCAAAAAATTAAGCGTGATTGTGGGTTCATCGATAGTGATACCTGGAAGTGGAGGGGTAGCGGCATCCGTGGTGACTGTCTCGCCAATATCTATGTCGGGAAGACCTGCAATAAGAGCAATATCACCCGCTCCTGCCACTTCCGTCTCTATTCTCTCCAATCCCTTGAAGGTAAATATTTTTGACACCTTTCCTTCTCGTGCTTCGCCATCGGGCTTTTTCACAAATACGGCATCACCCGCGTGCACGGACCCTTCATAAATGCGAGAGACCGCGAGCCGCCCGAGAAAATTGTCGTATGCGAGATTAAATGGCTGGAGACGAAGTGGTCCATCCGGGGAACGTGAAGCAGTTGGCACATGCTCAAGAATGGTATCAAGAAGCGGAGTGAGATCCTTCGATTCATCGGAAAGTTTCCTCTTTGCAATGCCTTCACGGCCGATCGCGTAGACGACGGGAAAATTTTCCTGCTCGGAATTCGCGCCGAGCTCGAGGAAGAGCTCGAGGACCTGTTCCTCGCACCGCGCGGGGTCAGCCGCAGGTTTATCTATTTTATTGATGATAACGATCGGGCGGAGTCCCAGCTCAAGGGATTTCTTCAAGACAAAGCGGGTCTGTGGCATTGGGCCTTCCTGTGCATCAACGACGAGAAGTACTGAATCTATAGAGCGAAGCACCCGCTCTACTTCCGATCCGAAGTCGGCATGCCCTGGCGTATCCACGATATTTATTTTCGTATCTTTGTAAAAAACCGCGGCGTTCTTGGCATAAATCGTAATACCACGCTCCTGCTCAAGCGTATTTGAATCCATTGAGACGCCTTCCTTCCCAACACCCGTCTGCCGCATGAGGGCATCGGTCAAGGTGGTCTTGCCGTGGTCAACGTGAGCAATGATGGCGATGTTTCTAATATCCATACAAACTACAAAAAAAATAGGCCTCTCGCGGCCAAATACTTTTTGACTACGTATTAACTGTACACTAATAAGACGGGTACGTCAATTTTTACCCTTCATTACGTGCTCTTTCCAATGGATTCAATCAGCGCGAGTTCGAGTGGAAGCTCGGGGACAGCCGAGTAGCGCATTTGTGCATAGGCTTCAATGAGCGCGCCCAGGATTTCGGGTAGATTCCGCGCGCCCTCATGCCCCGCGAGCGACGTCACATAGTCGAACTCTTCTTTCCCGACGTCTTCAGTAATTGTTTTCTTCATCTCCGGCGCAACGGCAATAAGCATTGCCATGCGGAGATCGCGCATTATGAGACGCGCAAAGATACGCATATCAACACTCCCTGCGCGGGCCACCTCAATTGCCGAGAGTCCAAGTGCACGGTCTTTTCCGAGGATTGCTTTGGTGTAGTCACGCACCAATTTCCTATTTGGCGCGCCGGTAATCTCAAGCGCGCTATCCGCGCTCACCTTTTTCCCTTGGGAAACGGTAAGCACTTTCTGGAGAATCCCTTCGGCATCGCGGAACGACCCGTCTGCAAGAAATGCAATCAAACTCGCTGCCTCGGGCTCGAGCGTATAGCCTTCATCTTGGGCAATCCGGGCGACGCGTTCGGCTACAAGGGTAGGCGAGGGCTTTTTAAAAACGAAAGTTTGGCAACGCGAAATGATGGTCTCCGGAACTTTAGCAAGCTCGGTGGTGGCAAGAATAAAAATGACATGCTTAGGAGGCTCTTCGAGAGTTTTCAAAAGAGCGTTAAAAGATTCGCGCGTCAGCATGTGTACCTCGTCAATGATGTAAACCTTAACGGGCGAGGAGAATGGAAGCGTGTGCATTGCTTCCCTTAACTCGCGCACATCATCAATGCCACGGTTCGAAGCCGCATCCATTTCGTGGAGGTCGTAGGGTTGGCACCCCACTGCGGCCGCAAGGATCCGCGCCACGCTCGTCTTCCCCGTCCCCCGCGGACCGGTAAAAAGGTAGGCGTGCGCGACGCTATCTTTCTTCACCTCGGCTTCCAAAACCTTGGTGATATGTTCTTGCCCCAAAACATCCGCAAAACTTGTGGGACGGTACTTCCGATAGAGCGCGAGAGATGCCATGGCGCCCATTATAGCAAACCGCCTGGATTCAACGCTTTCGCTTGTGTTTTGCATCCCCTAAGGCGGAACGGAAACTCTCCACGTCTTCCGCGATGTGGTCAGTTTCTTCCTTGGCAACCTTGGAAATGTGACGCACGTCCCGCAAGATCCGAACCAGGTAATAAAGCGCGACAGCAAGCACGATCGTGACGACAATGACGCCAAATGCAGAGATGAGAAAAAAAATATCGGCCTTCAAGAAATCATCCATGGTTAGAGTATAACTTCTGCTCGGCAAGTGGCAAAATCTTGCGAGAGATATTCTTTGCACACCGATATTGCATCTTGTGCACTCTCTGTCTCCATCAATCGCATACGCAGTTCCTTTGTTCCCTCAATGCTCGAAAGATAGGCCTTGAAATGTTTCTTCATTACAGCAAAACTTTTTACTCCTCCCAGATAGCGGTCAAAAAGCTCAATGTGCTCGATGAGCGTTTCGAGAATAATGTGCGGGGAAAGTGAATCTCTCGATGCTATCCCGACGCTTCGGTCGGGATGCTCAATTTGGCGATTCCGCCCTGCGGAAGCCAAATTGGCAAAGAGCCATGGATTCCCGAAAATGGCACGGCCAAGCATGATACCGTCCGCGCCGGTCTCTTCCGCTCTCCGGCGCGCGTCGGAGAGATCACCTAAGTCGCCGTTTCCGATGATAAGGGTTTCTACCCCTATCTCATCCCGAATTCGAACCGCTCGCGCCACCGCCTCCCAATGCGCGGGAACCTTGGACATTTCACTTCGCGTGCGTGCGTGGATCGTTACCGCAGAGAGCTCCTCTCCTAGAAGTTCGGGAAGCCAACGCTCAAGTTCATCTTTCGCATAACCGATCCGCGTCTTAACCGATACCGGGAGATCGAGAGCGCCACGGTGAGCGGCGCGGATAATCTCGCGAGCAAGACTCGGATTTTTGATGAGAGCCGCACCTGCACCCTGTTTTTCTACACTTCGGTCCGGGCACCCCATATTCACGTCAACACCATCAAACCCGAGTTCGCGCGCGAGCGCAGAAGCACGTTCCATCATTTCTGGACGCGCAGTAAAAAACTGCGCCACGATGGGCCGCTCGGGCGGAGAAAACTGCAAGTCTTTTATGAGTTTCTCGCGCCCACCCAAAAAGAGCCCGTCCGCGGAGGTAAATTCGGTAAACATCACATCCGGTTTCCCGCGCGCGGCAATCACCGCGCGAAATGCTGCGTCGGTAACATCCGCCATCGGTGCAAGCGCAAAAAAAGGGCGCGGCAGTGTTTTCCAAAATCCTGTATCCATAGCTCCGCTATGCTACCAGTTCAGGGCGGAAGGTAAAGCGACCACCGGGCCGAAGAGAACCACGAAGGAGAGCGTCCGCAACAGCCTTTTCGAGTTTGTCTTGAATAGCACGGCGCATGGGACGGGCACCGAAGGCGGGGTCAGCACCAAAGGAGGTGATGTAGCGAATCAACTCTTCGTCAATTGCAATACTTACACCTTTATTTTTGAGCCTCCCTTCCAAATCCAGAAGAAGGAGGCGTGCGATTTTCTCGAGATGTTCTTTCTCAAGCGGATGAAAAACGACAACGGCATCAAAACGATTCAAAAGCTCTGGTTTGAACATGCGATCTTCGATTACCTTCTTCACCACTCTCTCGGAAAGCCCACCCGCCGTCCTACCGGACCCAATGGAGTGAAAAATAAAATCGCTCGCCGCATTCGACGTTGCAATGATAATAACGTTTCGCACGGAGACACGCCTCCCTTCCATATCTGAAAAAAATCCCTCGTCGAAAACCTGCAAAAATAAATCGTGAACGCGCGGCGTGGTTTTTTCAAACTCATCAAGAAGAAGAACTCCTGACGGATTCGCGCGAAGGAGGGTGGCAAGCGTACCTTCCTTCCCTCCCTCGAAAGAACCAATGAGCCGTGTGAGTGCTCCTTCATCGCTATATTCGCTCATATCGAGCCGGAGTAAGCGGTTCCCACTTCCGAAAAAAGCTTCGGCGAGAGCTTTCGCAGTCTCTGTTTTTCCGACACCTGTCGGACCAAGAAAGAGAAAGGTGCCGATTGGCCTCGACTTCGTTCCTATTCCCGCACGGGCACGTCGCATTGCGTCCGAGACTGCCGAGACCGCCGTCTCTTGTCCCACCACGCGCTTGTGGAGGAATGCCTCAAGCCCAATCAATTTCTCTTTTTCTTGTGACGACACCTCGCCCATAGGGATTCCGGTGCGCGAGGAGAGAAGCGCCGAAACCTGGGTCTCTCCCACCTGGTAGCGACCCCCTGCGAGTGCCGCGGAGATAACTTCGTCAAGAAGATCAATCGCCTTGTCGGGCATCACCCCTTCGGGAATGTAACGCTCCGCGCCATCAGCAACAGCTTTCACTGCGCCGAAAGTCACGAAAATTTTCTGCCGAGCTTCCCGGGCACGCACTTCGCCCTCGAGAACGGCGAGAACGCCCGCCATGGAGGGTTCGCGCACGTCCACGCGCTCGAAGCGGCTCATCAATTCTGTATTCCTGAAAAGTTCCTGCTGGAAACTTGCATCATCGGATATCGCGATTACCTGGAGCTCTGGTGAATCCAAAAATGCGTCCATCAAACTTACCGCGTCGGAGCCAAGAGTTCTCGCCGATCGGATAAAGGCCGGAAAATCTTCGAGGACAAGGATGATGTTTCCAGCGTCCTCGGCCTGTGTGAAAACCGTAAGGAGCGTTTTTTCAAAATTTCCTTTCTCCCCGGCCGCGGAGACGATCAAATTTGCGTTTAAAACCACGATGCGCTTCCCCGCAATGTGCCCGGGCACATCACCGCGATACACTTTCCGCGCAAATTGCTTCACCACACTCATTTTCCCGACACCTGCGGGGCCGACGAGAAGCGCATTCGCCTCGCGGGTGCGCGAAAGGATGGAGGTAAGTGATTTCACTTCCTCATCTCGCGCGAGAAAACTCCATTCAAAGAGAGAAGCATTTCGGGAAAGGTCGGTGCCGTAGCGCTCAAGCGCCCACGGCTCGCCGTAGGCGAGCGTTCTTCCAAGTCCCGCGTGCTCCGCCAAGCGCTCCGGCACCCACCACCGTTCAGTGTAACGCTCATACTCTTCCTCCCGGATGACCCACCTTAGGATATGGAGAAAATCGGACTCTTCTATGCCGTGAGCACTAAGCGTATTCGCGAAACCGCTGTCTCCGGCAAAGAGCGCACGTCCTACTTCCTCAAGTTCGGAGAGTTGCCCCGCTATTTCTTGGGTCACGAACGGAAGTTTCAGAAGCTCGTTATGGCTTACGCCGGAGCGGGCAAGAACACGCCTCCCAAAGGGAGTTGAGAGAAGTGCAAAACGAAGCCCCACACCATTCCCACGCGCGATATAAAGAATGCGAGCGGCCTCAAAAACGCTTACCGAAGTAGAAAAATAGACGGACCGAAAAAATGCTTCAGCGAGATAGAGAGTAAGAAATATCGAGAGGAGGAAGGAGAGAATGCCAAGTGAGGTTTCACTCTCAAGCACGAAGGTGGCCGGAACAAAATCGAGCGGTACGAGAGTGATATAGAGAAGAGAAAGGACGGTGAGAAAAAAGAAGAGTGCCCGAAAGAAGTGCCGGAGACGGTGCGGGAGTATCCGCTCAAGATAAAACACCGCCTCGTAGCGTTTGCGTAAAGAGTAGTTTCCGACTCCGCTTATTTCCATACGATTTTTAAAAGAATAGAGTGAGCGCGATACCGAAAAGGAAAAGTATAAAAGTGAGAAGTGGTGCAATGAGCCAAAAAATAAAGAGTGGCAAGAAAAGGATGAGGACGATGAGAACTGCAAAGAGCCCGATTGTAATAATGACAAGCCGAATAACGAAGCCCACAAGTCTCATGATGGCGTTCACAAAGAGTCGCGACATAATCTCCTGAGGATTAAAACCGCTTCCACCCTTTTCGCTCAAACGCCGGTATGGAGTAAAAAGTGTCGCGGCAAGGTGTGGCAAGGAAAAAAAGTTCGTCATGAATGTGAGAGTGTCTTTCCACACCAAAATGAGATCAGCAATCCCGCGTCCGTAGTGCCAGAGAGTATAGGAAACCCCTAGATTGGCCATCCCCATAGAAGCAGTATATCGCCTCGCTTAATGCCGTGCCACGCGGTCACTTCTTCCACATATAAAAAATCTTCTTATCGAAACGGAGATCAAGATATTCGAGTCTTGGCAGGACTTCCTTCAACTTGCCTCGGTACGGTAAAAATTCTTCGGCAGTGAGTGCGGCGAGAAGATTTTCTGTTACACGCGGTATCGTCTGACTCCGCGCGAGATACAGTTTTCCACCCCCTCGCACTCGAAACGTGTAGTCCTCTTCGGGAGAAAGTGACACTTCGTCGATCGTCACACCCTCTTTCAAAAGAAAATCTTTAAAAGAGTTCACTATCTTTAGATCACGGGGGTTGAGCACAAGACTCCCCGTCGGGTCAAGAGAATCCGGAGAGGAAGAGGCATTGACCCACGTACCAAAGAACGTGAGGTAGGCACTCCGCGACACGGATGAAGCATCGCGAAAGGCAATACCTCCTTCGTCCGTCAGATAACACTGCCAAGTATCTCTCCCATTCCTCGGCCCACCACGAGGACACCACACATATGCCGCTTCGCGCTCCGTAATCGAGAGGTTTAATGTGCGGAGCCGGTCGAACGAAGTACTGACATCTTTCACGGCGGGATAGTGTTCAAGCACATCTCGCTTAATAAGAGAACGCGGATACAGAAGAATGTTGTTCTTGGGAACCACAAATAAGTACCGGCCTTTGAGGCGGGTGTTCACGAGGTCTAAAATGCCCTCCTCCGGAGTAGTTTCTGCTTTAGTAACCACGACGCCAGTGATTAAAAATCGCTCGTTCGTGATAAGAAAAAAGAAAAAACCGAGGACGAAAACGAGGGGCAGTAGAACGCGGAGTAACCGAAGAAATTGTTTGCCACGCTTTGGGCGTGGTCCACGCTTTCTTCTCCCGAAACGTCTCCTCATCTCTCTTTTCTAATTACTTCAATTCCAGCGTACTCACGAAGCGCGGATGGAATTTTAATACTCCCATCGGCCTCTTGATAATTTTCAACAATTGCCTGAAGTATGCGTGGCGTTGCGAGCGCGGTGTTATTCAAAGAATGAACGTAGTTCAACTTTCCGCCTTCGTCGCGATAGCGGATATTGAGCCGGCGCGATTGAAAATCATGGAAATACGAAGATGAATGTGTCTCGCGGTAACGCCCTTCGGATGGAACCCATGCCTCGATGTCATATTTTTTCACTTGGCCCAAACCGAGATCTCCGCCGCAATTAACGACGACGCGATAGGGAATGCCGAGTTCAGCCACAAGTGATTCGGCGTTCTTCGTTATTTCTTCGTGGAGCCGCACGCTCTCTTCATGACTCGCGTGTGAAAGGACGAGCTGTTCGAGTTTAAAAAATTCATGTACTCGAAAAAGTCCTTTTTCGTCTTTGCCGTATGAGCCCACCTCGCGTCGAAAGCACGGCGAAAAGGCAAGCATTTTTTTCGGCAGTTCCCCGATTGGAATCACTTCGTCCATAAAGTAACCCATTCCGGCAACTTCCGACGTTCCGGCAAGATAGGTTCCGTCCTGCGTCACGAAAAGATCATCTTCTCCTTGGGGTAGGTACCCGGTGCCAAGAAGCATCTCTCGCCGAATGAGAGATGGGGCCATCATCGGCATAAAACCCTGCGCCGAGAGACGCGCGAGAGCAAACTGCCAGAGTGCGAAAGAAAGGCGCACTCCGGCGCCACAAAGAAAATATCCACGAAAGCCGGATGTCTTCACTCCCCGCTCGAAATCAACCATTCCGAGCCCCGTCATAAGCTCGCGGTGGTCTTTGACTTTAAAATCAAATTTTCGCGGTTCTCCTACGCGCCGCAATTCCACATTTTCCGCGTCAGTCGCCCCTTCGGGGACTGAAACGTCCGGAACATTGGGCACGGCGAGCATGAGGGTTTGCCACTTACGCACTACATCCGCAAGCTTTTCCTCCTCTGCCTTCAACTTCGTTTTGAGCGCCGCGAGTTCGCCTAAGAGTTTCGAATCCGTATCTTCTCCTCCTTGTTTGGATGCGACGAGTGTCGCTCCTGCACGATGTTGTTTTGAACGCATCCCTTCGACGACCTGGAGAAGTTCGAGGCGCTCGAGGTCGAGCTTTAAAAGTTTCCCAATGTCCACTTCAAGATGTTTCTTTGCAGCGGCTTTCTCCACCAGGTCGCGGTTTTCACGAATAAATTTGATATCAAGCATAGTGGTATAGTATCAAATGCAAGAACTCGGGCACAATGACTGATTCCAGGAAACAAGAGATTAAAAAACTCGAGCCGAAAGACTTCCCCAGTGGATTCTCGGAAATTCCTGACCCGCCAAAGAAACTCTTCCTTCGCGGCACACTGCCCAAGGACGATACACTCTTCCTCGCAGTGGTGGGGTCAAGAAAATGCACTCATTATGGAGAAGAAGCGACGCGGACGCTTATAACCGGCCTCGCGGGGCACCCCTTTGTGATAGTTTCGGGGCTTGCGCTCGGGATTGACGGCATCGCGCACCGCAGCGCGCTCGAGATAGGGCTCACGACGATCGCAATTCCCGGGTCAGGGCTTGACGACAGCGTACTCTACCCGCGAGCGCATCTCCGTCTCGCACACGATATCCTCGACTCCGGCGGGGCACTTCTCTCCGAGATGGAGCCCTGTGAAAAAGCCGCTCCCTACACCTTCCCAAAACGCAACCGCCTCATGGCAGGAATAAGTAAAGCAGTGCTTATCATTGAGGCAGATGAGAGGTCCGGCTCTCTCATTACGGCCCGACTCGCGCTCGAATACAATCGTGACGTCTTGGCCGTACCCGGGACGATTTTCTCCCACAGCTCGCGCGGCACAAATGCACTACTCCGCGATGGAGCGACTCCGGTCACAACGCCTGGAGATATCCTACAGCACTTCGGACTTGAGGGTGCGGAAAAAACGGTTCTCGACCTACATTCACTCTCATTGAACGAGAAACTCCTCCTTGAGTGCTTACGTGAACCCCGATCGAGAGATGAGCTTGCAAAAATGCTCAAACTGCCGGTCCAGGAAGTGAATGTTCTTGTCACCGAACTTGAAGTGAGGGGTCTCATCAAGAACGATTCTGGTGTCTTTCACACGACTTGACTGAAAGAGATTTTTTTGACATTTCTTTCCGCACGGTTATATAGTGGACTCTACACCTATGCAATTAATCATTGTTGAGTCCCCGTCAAAAAAACCAAAACTCGCCAGCTATCTTCCGCGTGAATACCATGTTGTCGCGTCGGTGGGACACGTGAGAGATTTGCCGAAATCGAATAAAGCCGCGATTGATATCGACGGCGGGTTCGTGCCGCACTACGCGGTAGTGAAAGGGAAAGAACATATCATTGACGAAATCAAGAAACTCTCGAAGAAAGCAAAACGCGTCATTCTCGCCACGGACCCCGATCGCGAAGGTGAGGCAATCGCATGGCACATCGCCGAGGCATGCAATATCTCAAACCCCGAACGCATCGTCTTCCATGAAATTACGAAGAGTGCGATTCTCGAAGCGCTGGCGAATCCGAGAAAAATTGATGAAAACCTCCGCAGTGCACAGGAAGCGAGACGCGTCTTGGACCGCCTCGTCGGATATGACCTCTCTGGCCTCATCTGGAAAAAGCTCCGCTACGGACTCTCCGCGGGACGGGTGCAATCCCCCGCGCTCCGCATCGTCGTCGAGCGAGAACGCGAGCGCAGAGCATTTATTCCCGTGCGCTACTTCACCATCCATGCGCTTCTCACAACACCACGCGGCGATACGATTGAATTCACTGCCGCCGAAGAACCCAGTGATAGTAGAGAGGCCGAGCGTATCGTAGAAGCCGGTAGAACTGGCTCGTGGTCCACCCTAGACATTAAAGAAACCCAGGTCTCACTCTCTCCCCGTCCACCATTCATCACCTCAACGCTTCAGCAGGCCGCGAGTTCCCGCCTCGGTCTCTCACCAAGCCACACGATGTCGATCGCACAGCGTCTTTACGAAAGTGGGGTCATCACCTATTTGCGTACCGATTCGACGACTATCAGCGTCGGAGCCCAGAAAGACATCCTCTCTTTTATAGAGCGCGAATGGGGGGCGAAGTACGCGGAGTCCCGCATATTTAAAACAAAAAGCAAGAATGCCCAGGAGGCGCACGAGGCAATTCGTCCAACCGACATCGCGAAAAAATCTGCCGGTGGAAGCATTGAAGCAAAAAAGCTCTACCAGCTCATTCGCGCGAGAACGCTTGCGAGTCAGATGGCTTCAGCAGCCGTTCTCCGCACCAAGGTCACCGCGAATATCTCGGAAGAAAAACTCCCGACATTCTCCACAAACGGCTCGCGCATTCATTTCAACGGATGGTTTGCGGCCGACCCGGAAGGACGAGGTGAAGAGGTTATTATTCCGGAGTTGAAAACGGGCGACACGCTTACGCTCAAGGATATTTCCGCGGAAGAAAAAGAAACACAACCACCGACGCGCTATTCCGAAGCAGGATTAGTGAACGAACTTGAGAAGCGCGGCATCGGACGACCGAGTACCTATGCTTCCATTATTAAAACACTCCTCAACCGCGGCTACGTTACCAAAGACGGCCGCTCCCTCATCCCCACGGACACGGGCGAAGTGGTGAGTCAATTTCTTGAGGAGTATTTTGGAAAATACGTGAGTGATGTTTTCACCGCCGAGATGGAGGAAAAGCTCGATGACATTGCCAACGGAGAGCGCGATTACCGAAGCACGCTAGAAGAGTTCTATATGCCATTTCACTCGGATGTAGAATCCCGCGCGGATATTCCGAAGATTTCAAACTTAGGCGTTGCCGACCCGAGCATGCTTTGCCCCGTCTGCAAAAGCTCGATGACGATTAAGCTCGGACGCTCTGGAAAATTCCTCTCTTGCTCACGCTTCCCTGAGTGTACGGGTTCACGGATGATGGACGGCACGGAACTTGCGGCGCCAAAGGGAACGGGCAAAACCTGCCCAAAATGCGACGTTGGAGAACTCGTCGAGCGCGAGGGACGATACGGAAAATTTATCGCCTGCGGACGCTATCCGAAATGCCGACACGTCGAAAGGAGCCCTGAGGGAAATAGCGGAACGGGTATCACGTGCCCCGAATGCAAAAAAGGTGAGATTGTTGAGCGACGAGGGCGTTTTGGGCCATTTTGGAGCTGTTCAACGTACCCTCTGTGTGCGTATGCCCTTCGCGCGAAACCGACCGGGTCACACTGCGATTATAAACGTCCGGACGGATCAATTTGCGGAGCGCTTATGATAGCGGGAACAAAAACCATTCCCGAGCGTTGCAGCGATAAAACCTGCCCTAATCATAATCCACATAAAACTCTGAAAATCCCGAAGAACCCTGCTGCGGATAAAATTCTCTCTTCTCCATGAATGCAAGCGCCCTACTCAAACTTCTGCCGGAACGGACGAAAAAAGAGGAAGCGCTCATAGAAAAAGCATACACATTCGCCGCGACGGCTCACCGGGGGCAAAAACGTTTCTCTGGCGAGCCCTACGTGAACCACACCGCCCGCGTTGCGGAAACACTCGCGAAGCTCGGTATGGACGTGGAAACGGTCGTGGCAGGACTTCTCCATGACACTATTGAAGACTGCAAAATAATAAAAGAAAGACTTGCTCTTGAATTCGGAGAAAAAATAGCCGCTCTCGTCAGTGGCGTATCAAAACTTGGCAGTCTTCATTATCATGGGCGCGGACGTTATGCGGAGAATCTGCGTCGACTCTTCGTTGCCACAGCGCTCGACGTTCGGGTTATTTTAATCAAGCTTGCCGACCGATTGGACAATGTGGAAACACTCGCCTTCGTTCCCAAAGAAAAACAACAGCGCATCGCAGTCGAGACACTTGAGATCTATGCACCAATCGCCCGCCGCCTCGGTATGGGAAGACTGAAAACTGAACTCGAAGATACTGCATTTTCCTTCGCCTATCCCGACGAATTCGCAAAAGTTCGGTCGCTCATTAAAGAACACGGCAGTACTCGCAAACACTACCTCGAAAAGGTGTATCGCATGCTCGGAAAAGAACTCGCGAAAAATGGACTCACCAATATCCAGATGGATTACCGAATCAAGGGCACCTATAGTACCTACCGGAAACTTCTGAAGCATGGGATGGACATCGAGAAACTCCATGACCTGTATGCCCTCCGCGTCATTGTGCCACGCGTCGAAGACTGCTACCGCGTTCTCGGACTCATTCATAATCTCTGGAAGCCGCTACCGGGAAAGTTCAAGGACTACATCGCCACTCCAAAAACAAATAGATACCGAAGTCTCCACACGACCGTATTCACCGGTGATGGGGGTATTGCGGAAATCCAGGTTCGGACAGCTGATATGCATGAGGAAGCAGAATACGGCATCGCCGCACATCTCCTCTATAAAGAGGGTCCTTTAGAGAACCTGCGTAAGCGGGATGAGCGGCTCGAGTGGCTCACGCGGATTAAGGCGATGCATGCGAGCACTGGAAAACCGGAGGAATTTTTAAATAACGTAAAGATCGATTTCTTCACAGAGCGTATTTTCGTCTTCACGCCAAAGGGGGATGCGATTGAGCTCCCCGAGAACGCAACGGCACTCGATTTCGCCTACGCTATCCACTCTGACATCGGCGACCATGCTCAAGGTGCCCATGTGAACGGAAAATACGTCGCCCTCAACACAAAACTCGCGAGCGGAGACATTGTCAACGTGGAAGTGAAAAAATCGAGTCACCCGACGCAGAAGTGGGTTGAATTTACAAAGACCAGCCTCGCGAGGCGCCATATCCGCTCATACCTAGGGAAAGGCGGCCTCGAAATCCCGTGTCCAATTGTAGTGCGAAAAAAGAAAACGAGAAGAGAAGACCGAGAAAAAAAAAGAAAAACTAAACGGTAAATTTTCTCACCGAGTAGAGATCTTCGGGATCAATGTCATCGAGTGGAACAGCGCGCGATAGATCCCCCTCAACCGCTTCAAGCGGAGGAGTCTGTGAGATAGAAATATTTCCTCCCTCGGCGAGCATTGAGACGAGATTCTTCAAATCTTCAGCAGAAAAAAATTCGATGAGTATTTTACCTCCTTCTTCGCCGCGCTTCTCAATCTGTACCCGTGTGCCGAGTTTACGCGCAAGTTCTTCTTCGAGCTCAAAAGTGTCCCGGTCAATGATTCGCTCCCGCTTTCTGATTTTATCCTGGGCGAGACGGCGCGTGATTTGCTCCGTTTCGCGGACAGTGAGCCCGCGCATCAAAATATCCCGGTAGAGGGTCTCCTGCTCTTCGGGTCGATCTGTGAGCATGAGCATGGAACGTGCGTGACCTTCCGTCATTCTCCCGACGCGAACGCTCTCAAGGATCTTCGCAGGAAGAGCCAATATTCTGATACTGTTTGATACGTATTCTCTGCTCTTCCCCACTTTCTCCGCGATCTCGCCATGTTTGAGTCCGAATTCTCCGGCAAGCTGGTCAAATGCGCGGGCACGGTCCACTGGGTTTAGATCTTCGCGCTGGATGTTTTCAATGATGGCGAGTTCAAGCTTAACTTTGTCGGCACTGTCCTCCGGTCTGATGATTGCGGGAACCTGCGCGAGTCCTGCGCGCTCGGCGGCGCGAAGCCGCCGCTCGCCGGCCACGAGCTCATACTCGACGCCAATACCTCCGTCCGGGCGCTCTATCTCTTGGCGGATAACAATGAGCGGCTGAAGAATTCCATACTGCTTGATAGACTGCGCGAGTGAATCGAGAGAATCATCGTCAAAAGTTTTCCGCGGCTGATACGGGTTCGGTTTTACCTTACCGACTTCAATCCAAAAAATTGCATTTGAGAAGTTTTGATCCGGCATCGTCCAAATGATAATGCAAATTGCCTAGAGCAGCAAATATGATTACACTCTCCCTAGAAGCCGCTGTGGCGGAATTGGTAGACGCGCACGACTCAAAATCGTGTCTCGCAAGGGGTGTCGGTTCGACTCCGACCAGCGGCATAACTAAAACACACCAACAGTATGTTGGTGTGTTTTGTGTACTGAGCGAGTACCTAAGAAGCTCTAAAATCCCTGTTGAAGCTGTTTGATCTTCGCGCGCAGATCTTCAAGCTGTTTCAAGAGGTTATTCACTTGTTGGCGGAGTCCTTCAACTTCCACACCCGCACCAGAGCGATTCCTGAAGTGCTTCGCACTGATGACGCCCGTTGTTTTATTCATCTCACCGAGGATGTCAACTTTATCGCCCACCGATGCGCGTGGTTGCGACGGCGTTGTGGTAGATGTTGATGTTGCGTTCGAGCCACCAATTATCTTCGCGTTGGGGGGCACGGTGACGGAGAGCGAGAGTCCCCAAACTTTCACCGTCAGATTCGGCCACGAAACCGATGTTACTTCTCCCGACGTAATGAGAGCTCTCCCCTGTGGGTTAACATTGAGAGTCGGTTCTTGCTGTCCCAACTCCTTTTCGAGGTGTTTCGGGAATTCGTCAAACTTGAAACTTCCCTTTCCCTCGGTGAGCTCTTTAACTTTGTCGTCGTTGTTATCAGCTTGTACGAGGATGCCGGAGCTTGCGACCAGCGACACTATGAGGCCGAGCATCCCAAGATAGAGCGCCCAACGCATTTTCTTATTCTTAATCATGGTTTAATTTCTAATGAATACTTAATAACTAATTCGACCTTCCTATCTATGGTACTTTGTCATCTAGAACGGTCAAGGAATAGCGTTGTGGACCAAAAAATTGACCTTGTAATATTCTTATGCTATCGTTACCAGCAGAAAAAGTTCGCCAATCACAGGAAATCACAGAGGAAAGGGGTGAGTTTTGAAGAACGGTTCGAGTAACGGTAAGGACCTCGATACAGCGCTCTTGGCCGAGCGAGAGCGTGTCAAGCGCTGCGCCATGCTCTGTTCTGCACTCTTCGGAAGCAGATACCACATGAGTTTCTTGGGCGAGGAATTGAGGAAACATGGTACCTCGAAGCCGAGCTTCACCTTTACTCTTCGCGGGGAGCCCAAGAACAAGGTGCGAGTTGTGCAGTGCGCAATTTATCAAGGCCCCTACGAGCGCGAGGGTGTAGTGCGGAAAATCACGGGAGGTTTCTTCAAGCTAGACAGACTCAGGCTGACGATCGAGGATTGTGTGGCAGAAACATACGACCTCCGTAACGTCCGAATCACCTTTGATACAAGGAGAGGATATAGAGGACAGTGATGCAGTCATAGTGCTGTAGAGCTTTTCTTTTTCCTTTTCATGAGGGCGTCTCGCAGTTCTGCGGGACGCCCTTTCTATTTTATTGTAGTTCGCCTTCGAATACCCTAGTGGCTTGCTCTGGGGATGAGCCATGCCTGCTGTCTGCCCTTGATTCGCACTCTGGTGCGGGGCAGTTTATAGTAATCTCGAAGGTGAACATGAAACCAAAAATACTCATTGTCGTTGGCCAAACCGGAGTGGGGAAAAGCGCACTTACAGTACGCCTCGCAGAGCTCTTTGGGGGTGAAGTAATCTCCGCCGACTCGCGACAAGTCTACCGCGGGCTTGATATTGGCACCGGAAAAATATCACAGCGCGAGATGCGCGGTATCCCCCATCACCTGCTGAGTATTGTGAACCCGAAAAAGACATTTACCGTAAACGACTATCAACGACTCGCCACGGCGGCGCTTCAAGATACACTCGCGCGCAAAAAACTTCCTATCATCTGCGGCGGAAGTGGATTTTATATAGATGCGCTTTTGAAACCGGGGTTACTTCCTCCGGTACCTCCGAATGAAGCTCTGCGAAAAACACTCCAAAAAAAATCTCCGCGTGAGCTTATTCTTATACTCCAAAAACTTGACCCAGAGCGAGCGAAGGCAATAGACCAGCATAATGCGAGGCGGATTGTGCGTGCGATTGAGATTGCGAAAAAGCTCGGCACCGTACCGCCACACGAGAATACACCAAAACCTTACCATGTACTCCACATCGGTCTCACACTCCCTGACGAAGAATTAAAACAGAGGCTCCGGGAACGTCTCAATGAACGGATAAAACAAGGTATGGTTCGGGAAGCTAGGAAACTTCACGCGCGCGGCCTCTCGTGGAAGCGGATGGAAGAACTCGGACTTGAGTACCGTTACCTTGCCCAATACCTCGGCGGCACAATGACGAAAAAGAAAATGATCGATGGACTCGGGCGAGAGATCTGGCGCTACGCCAAACGACAAAAAACGTGGTTCAAGAAAAATCGCGATATCAAGTGGTTTCACCCAAACGACTACCGCAGTATTGAAAAAGCGGTCTCGGGTTTTCTCAAACCTGCCTGACGCCTGCCTGTCGGCAGACAGGGCAGTCAGGTCCTAAAAGTCATTTTCGGGGCGGGCCCACTCCGACTCGAACGGAGAACGGCGGTTTTGGAGACCACTGTTTTACCGATTAAACTATAGGCCCTTCATTACTTCTTACTTCTTTACCTCGCTATGGACGGTATGCTTCCGGCACCACCGACAATGTTTCTTAAGCTCGATTTTGCGCTCGACGAGCTTCTTATTCTTCCGACTCCAATAGTTTACCCGCTTACATTCCTTGCAGGCGAGCTTGATGAGTTGATTTTGGGACATATTCGTATTTTATAGAATATGCGACAAGAGAGAAAAAATCAAGAAAAATTAACATAATGCGCAGGGAGGGATTTGGTCACGAGTTTCTAATTCCCCACCAGAGGTGGGTCATAAGAACTCGCGACCCCGCCTCATCCCAACATGTTGGGATTCCGGTCTTCAAATCCCTCGACTCAATTATGCATAACGCCCGGCACAAGGCCGGGCTTATTTGCATAATGCGCAGGGAGGGATTTGAACCCCCGTAGCCCATAGGGCGATGGATTTACAGTCCATTGCAATTGACCGCTCTGCCACCTGCGCCCTCAAAAAAAGAGTATATCCTTTTCGCCCCTCGGATTCAATTAGACTGCCGCTTTTTCCGGCTTTAAAGTGCGGCGCTTTGCGAGACGCACGGGACGCTTCGCGCGTTCAATATTAATCACGAACTCGCCGCCGCGCTCGGAAACAGCCACCGTCGAGTCCTCTTTCACTTTTGCCATAATGATGTGCTCGGCGATGGGGTTCAGTATCTTATTTTGGATCACACGCTTTAGTGGCCGTGCGCCAAAGTGAGGATCGTACCCCTCCTTTGCCACAGCAGAAACGACTTCCGGCGAAACGACGAGGGAAATATGCTGTGCGGCAAGTCTCTGCCGAACGAGCTCAATCTGAATCCGAACAATATTCTCGATCGTTTCTCGGGAAAGCGGATCGAAGATAATCGTTTCATCGAGTCGATTCAAGAACTCCGGTCTGAAGTAATTTTTAAGACTCTCTTTGATTTTTTCCTTGACTGCTTCCGTATCTTCGGTTTCCGAGGATTTCTCGCTGAATCCAAAACTCTGGAGTTTGTTAAAATACTCGGAACCGATGTTCGAAGTAAGGACAATAACGGTATTTTTGAAGTTCACCACACGTCCCTTCGAGTCCGTGAGGCGTCCGTTGTCGAGAACCTGAAGCATCACGTTAAACACCTCGGGGTGCGCCTTTTCCACCTCATCAAAAAGAATCACGGAATACGGTCGGTGACGGATTGTCTCGGTCAGATTCCCGGCATCCTCATAACCCACGTAGCCCGGCGGCGAACCAACCATTTTTGCAACCGAGTGCTTCTCCATATATTCGCTCATGTCGACGCGAATAAGGGCTTTCTCATTGTTAAACATGAATGCCGCGAGTGCCTTTGCAAGCTCGGTCTTCCCGACACCGGTCGGCCCAAGGAAGAGGAATGATCCGATCGGACGATCCGGGTCGGCAATACCTGCGCGTGAACGGCGCACCGCATCGGCGATTTTCTTGATTGCCCCATCCTGCCCCAGAACACGTTTCCGAAGATCTTCTTCCATCCGTACCAATTTCTCGGCCTCTTCTTCAAGCATTTTAAACACCGGAATACTCGTCCACTTCGAAACCACGTTCGCAATATCTTCCGCCGTGATTTCCTCTTTCAAAACCCTCCGCGAGCGCTGGAGTCTTCGAAGCCGTGTCTCTTTGTGTGAGAGCTCTTTTTTGAGCTGGGGAATTTTCCCATAGCGGATTTCAGCGGCACGCGCGAGATCAGTCCGCATTTCTGCTTGTTCCGCCTCAAGACGGAGCGCTTCAAGTGCGCCTTTTATGTTCCGAATATCGCCAATCCCTTCCTTTTCATTTTTCCACTTCAGTTCAAGTTCTTGTGTTTGCTCTTTCAAATTCGCAATTTCTCGCTCAATCCGATGAAGCCGCGTCTTTGCGCGACGCCCATCGCCTTCTTTCTTGAGGGACTCCTTCTCCACTTCAAGGGTCATAATGCGCCGGTGCGCGTCCTCAAGCGGCTCCGGCTTATTCTCGAGTTGAAGACGTAGTGCGGAAGCGGCCTCGTCAACCAAGTCAATCGCCTTGTCGGGAAGAAAACGGTCGCTGATATAACGGGAACTGAAATTGACCGCCGCCACAATCGACGCGTCGGTAATTCTCACCCCATGATGAAATTCATATTTTTCCTTGAGTCCGCGAAGAATGGTAATCGCGTCCTCAACCGTCGGTTCCTCAACATGAATCGGCTGGAAACGGCGCGTGAGCGCCTGATCGCGCTCAATATGACGCTGGTACTCCTTAAGCGTTGTAGCTCCAATGAGATGTAGCTCTCCGCGCGCCAAGGCAGGTTTCAAAATATTTGCCGCATCAATCGCGCCTTCCGCGGCACCAGCACCGACGAGCGTATGGATTTCATCGAGAAAGAGAATGATTTTCCCTTGTGCGCGCTCGACTTCTTTCAGAATACTTTTCAAACGTTCTTCGAATTCGCCGCGATACTTGGTTCCCGCAATCAGAAACCCCATATCAAGCGAGTACATCTCCTTTTCCTTGAGTGACTCGGGTACATCTCCTTTCGAAATTCTGATAGCGAGCCCTTCGGCAATTGCGGTTTTTCCGACTCCTGCCTCGCCAATTAAAATCGGATTATTTTTGGTTCGGCGCGAGAGAATCTGCATCATACGCCGAATCTCATCATCACGACCAATTACGGGATCAATCTTGTCCTCGCGCGCGAGCTGGGTCAGATTTTTTGTGTACTTCTCAAGCGAGCGGAATTTTTGCGGGCTTGTACCCACAATCTCTTTTCCTTGCCTCTGTTCTTCAATTACCTTAAGTACTTCATTCCGGTTGATTCTGAAACGGTTCAGTATTTCCCGCGCCTGACTCGGCACCTCAAGAAGGGCCATAAAGAGGTGTTCGGTGGAAACAAACTCATCTTTCAAATGCGAGGTCATCTTTCCGGACGTCTCAAATACCTGTACCAATTCTTGGGTCAGGTAAATCTGGTATGCAGGAGAAATTACATTCGTGGCCTCCGGACCCTCCATGTGGTCCGTCAGATATTCAGTCAAAAGCACGGTATCAACCTCAAGCTTGTCGAGAATGGAAAGCACCATGCTCTCTTCTTGGAGGAGAAGCGACGCAAGGAGGTGAACTGGGGTCACCTGATTCTGCCCGCGTTCAATGACGAGTTCGTGCGACTTCCGTATCGCTTCTTTGGCTTTGGATGTAAAGTTTTGAAACGGTGTCATATCTATATTTAATACAATCTTTACGTCTGATTGTCAATACTCGCGACAGTACTCGTCGCCGTAGGAGCGCTTATCCAAGCTTTGATTGTTTCCACCCCAATTTGCCTACCGACGACGTAGAAACCAATCGCCTCCTCGCGTGTATCCATTATAACAGAGAAACGAATACCCTCACCAAGCCCCTTCCCGTTCGCTTCAATGGCGAGAGTCATTCCATCGGGCCCCTTCTCTATATTTGAAACAATACCGAGATGGACCGAGTCCTCGCCAACAACGATTGCCGTCTGCCCGGGGTGTACCTCTGAAGTAGAAAGTTGTATGCCCTTTGGAGAAAGGGTGTTGTCTTTTTTAACGTCCGGCTCTTTTATTTTGAACACTGCGAGGCCAACACTTTCATCCTGCACCCGACGTTCGAGATTTAACGTACCTCCACCAAAAACAATTGCGAGTGCCTCGGGGTTTACGCCAAGAATATCCTCTGTAGGGACCAAGACAAATCCTCCGGAGAGATAGAGTCCAGTCGCGACTTCCGTCTTGTCCGCCCCAGTCGTTAAAATTCTCGCAAACGATTCCTGTGTTCGAGCAACTGCATTTACGACGAATTCTTCCTGATCTTTGATTACGACACGCTCTTGAATCAAAGTTTCCTTGATACCGGTTGGCACGACGGTTTCGATTGTATGTTCCACGACACGATTAATGGTTTGCGTCACTCCCTGCGGCGCCTGTTCGAGAAGCGTTACCGTCACAATTCCGGTTGCGATTGAGGTCACGAAGCTCACGAGAAGCGTGAGTAGAACAATCTGATTATTGGTGAGGCTGTTGAGCGAGTCTTTTTCCTTCATTGCGTTCATACTATCACTTTTGTTTTCCGCTTTCCAGATTGAAAAACAGATTTCTTCTGGAGAAGCCTTGTTGTCTCTCCAATAACTCTCACAAGGAGGATACCGTCAGCCTTTTTCGTCTCACGACCAAAACTTACACGGACACTCTCTCGCGCAAGGCTTGGTGGGCCGCCGAGCGCCAAGACCGCATACGAAATATCATCACCCGGGGCAAGGCAGGCACTGCCGCGCGAAATCTCAAATCCACGGGCATCGAGAGTGGCTACGAGCGCGCTGCCCGAAACACCGGGAATGGAAAAATTTATAATTGATGGCACGCTTTCCTTGACACTTCCGTTAATCACAATGTCGGGAATGAGTTTCATGAGGTCACGAAGAAAAATGTTTTTCAGCGACGTTAATCGTCTCACCTCCACTCGTCTGAGACTCTCCGCGCGTCGAAGGGCAGTAGCAAGACCGAGAATGGACGGCACATTATGCGTTCCAGCTCGCCGGAGTGCCTCTTGCCCCGCTCCCACCATAAGTGGGCGGATTACTATCCCCTCCCTCACATAGAGAAAGCCAATACCTTTGGGTCCATAAATTTTTGACCCATCAATACTTAAGAGGTCGACACCGAGAGCATGTGGACGAAACGGGAGGGCGCGCGGCGCTTGCGCCGCGTCAGTATGAAGATAGGGATAATCGTTTTTTCCACGCCCGACAGTCCGCTTCCATTGGGAAATTGCTTTAGAGAGAGCTCGAATTGGCTCAATAGTCCCCATCTCATTGTTGATGTACATAACCGAAACCACCGCCGTCTCCCGAGTAAGTGCGCGACAGATTTCATCTGGGTCAATTATTCCCTCTCGAGAAACTCCTGCTATTGTTAGGTGCGCGCCACTACCCTCGAGACGCCGCGCCGCCTCAAGGATTGATGAATGCTCGATTGCTGAGACAATAATGTGCGGTGGGCGAGAAACCTTCCCATATGAAGGCGCTGTCACAGACCCGAAAAGCGCCATATTATTCGCCTCCGTTACTCCCGCGGTAAAGATAATTTCATGCGCTCGCGCGCCAATTCCTTTCGCGATCTCGGCGCGCGAGCGCTCAACTGCTTCCCGAGCTTCTCTCCCGTGAGTATGCGCCGAAACCGGGTTCCCGAAAATGTTCGAGAAGTAAGGTTCCATAGCTCGCCGAGCCGACTCATCAAGCGGCGTCGTAGCGGCATAATCGAAATATATTTTCTTCATGGCAGCCATTCTATATGGTAACGCCCGAGTTTTGCAAAAGATACACGGATGCACTATACTCTTACCACTATGACACCCGCTCTCGAGATAATCGCCTATATCGGGGTCGTACTCACGCTGATTTTGGCCGGGTGGGTGATCGTCATCGAGCTCCGTCTGCGAAAATTCCTCCGCGGCAAGAATGCACGGAGTCTTGAAGACACGATCGCAGGGCTCGTCCAAAATGGAGAGGCGATTTCGCAAGGAATAAAGGGCGTTGGGATCAGACTTGAAGACATGAACACTCGGCTCAAAAAGGCATTGCGCGGATCCCATGTCCTCCGATTTAATGCATTCCCCGACTCTGGGGGAAACCAAAGTTTTGCCGCCGCCCTCTTAAATGAAGACGGTGATGGAATCGTTTTATCAAGCCTTTATTCTCGAGAACGGACAAGCATCTACGCGAAGCCGGTCAAAAACTTGAAGTCAAGCTACGAACTCTCACGCGAGGAAGAAGGAGCAATCACTCGAGCAAGCGAAAAACCACCGGCAAACTAATTATGGCGATAGACATCGCTTTTCACCGCCACGCTCTTTCATTTTCTATTCTCTATGAAACCAAAACGAGACAAAACCGAAATTCACACTCTCAAGAAACCGCTTTCACGGCCGCCTGTAGTGACCGTGCTTGGACATGTTGACCACGGGAAGTCAACACTCCTCGATTACATCAGAAAAGCAAATACCGTTTTAGGAGAAGCCGGTGGTATCACCCAACATACGAGTGCTTACGAAATCACTCACCAAGGCGAGGATGGCACTCCGCGACGAATCACTTTCATCGATACGCCGGGACATGAAGCGTTCACCACTATGCGGAGCCGTGGCACGAGTGTGGCAGACGTCGCCATTCTCGTCGTCTCCGCCGAAGAAGGAGTAAAACCTCAAACACTCGAGTGCATTAAGCTTCTCGAGGAATCAAAAACACCCTTTGTGGTTGCCATAACGAAGATGGATCGCCCGTCTGCAAACCCGAACTTGGTAAAACAACAACTTGCCGAAGCGGGGGTCTACATCGAGGGTTATGGCGGCTCAGTTCCCGCCGTGCCGGTCTCGGCAAAAAACGGTGAAGGAATCCCGGAACTTCTTGACATAATCCTTCTGATAGCCGACCTTGCTGAACTCAAACAAAATCCGGAAACGGGAGCGGAAGGATTTATCCTTGAGTCCCGCGTTGAACCGCGCTCGGGAATCCTCGCAGTGGCTATCATCAAAAACGGCACGCTTCTCTCTGGAGAATTGGTGGCGGTTTATGGCTGTGAACCGGTTAAAATAAAGCGCCTAGAAAACTTCCTCGGAAAGAGTGTCTCGGAACTCTCTGCGTCATCCCCGGCGCATATCTACGGCCTCCGCGATCTCCCTGAACCGGGGTCAGTGTTAAAAACTCTCCGCTCAAAAGGAGAGGTGGACCTGTATCAAAAAGAGCTTGCCGCGCGGAGAGTAGGTGAACGCACCCGAGTCCCCGGACGAGAGAAAAACGAACCCTCCGAAGAAACGGTTATCCCGATCATAATCAAAACCGATGCGAATGGAACGATGGAGGCGCTTGAGCATGAGCTCGGTAAACTCTCCGTTCTTCCCGCACGGATCAAAATTCTTGCGAAGGGTATCGGAGACATCGGAGAGGGCGACATTAAACTCGCCGCAACCGCCGAAGACCCAATCATGCTTGGATTCCACGTGGGTGTTGATCGGAAAACTAAAGACCTCCTCGACCGATACAAAATTACCCCACACACCTTCGACGTGATTTACAAATTGACTGAATTTCTCGCGAGCGAGATTAAAAGACGCTTACCGCCACCGCCCGTTCCGGAAGAGCGTATCACCGGAAAAGTGATTAAGCTCTTCGGAAAAACAAAGTCCCGTCAGCTCGTCGGAGTAGCCGTGAGTGAAGGTACCTTCAAAAAGGGAGCGGGTGTCTCAATCCTCCGCAACAATTTTGAAATCGGGAAAGGTAAAATCATTGAGCTTCAAGTTGATCGAGTCGCCGCCGCCGAGGCCAGTGAAGGAACACACGCCGGAATTATGGTTGAAGCGAAAACTTCGATTGCGCTCGGAGACGAATTGAAAGGCCTGCCTGCCCTGCCTACCGGTGTCAGCCGGGCTAGGCCGGTAGGCAGGACTCCGGACGTTGAAAGTTCCGGCTCGCTCTAGTAGCATTCACTCATGCCCGAGAGAAAGAAGCGTCTTGAGGCGCTCTTTAGGAATTTAGCCGGAGATTTTCTTAAAACCCACGGAGTTAAAACGGCGGTAATCACCGTAACCGGCTGTGACTTGAGAAAAGACTTGGGTGGGGCAGTAGTGCGCGTAAGTATCTACCCTGAAATTGAGGAGGGGGAAGTACTCCGAAAGCTTGAGGCGCTCTCGGGCAGACTGCGTTCTTTTATCAACTCGCAAACCAAAATGAGGACCGTGCCCCGCTTCACGTTCATCGCCGACAGCGGAGAGAAAAATCGGAACCGCATCGATGAGCTCCTTGACACGCTCTAGATAAAAAAAGTGGCCTGGTAGCCAAGTGGTAAGGCGAGGGTCTGCAAAACCCTTACACGGGAGTTCGATTCTCCCCCAGGCCTTAAGGTAAATCAAAATACCTAGAAAGCCCGGGTGGCGAAATTTGGTAGACGCACAACACTTAAAATGTTGTGAGCGAAAGCTCATGTGGGTTCGACCCCCACCCCGGGCACCACGTTGGAAAAAAAATAAAACGAAGGGAAGATATTTGTCAAAAAAATAGTAAAACTAGTAACTCTGTTTGAGTTCTCGCTCCGCCCATAGCTCAGTCGGTAGAGCAGTCGCCTCTTAAGCGAACGGTCCCAGGTTCGAATCCTGGTGGGCGGAGCGAGAACTCAAACCGGTATGTTCGCATAAGCCGGGGTGGTGGAATGGCAGACACGCAAGGTTTAGGACCTTGTGAGCGCAAGCTCGTGAGAGTTCAAGTCTCTCCCCCGGCACCTTGACAAACTATCAACAAATATGACATGTTGCTGACGGAAGTTGGAGAAGTTAGTAGGAGCAAGTCGTTCCCGCAAGCCCTTCTCTAAAAATTGAGGTTTATGATGAATCTTTCCGACCTGTTGAAGCAAGAGATTAGCGCTACTCGAGAAATCATCCGCACAGCACTACACAAAGCAGTGGAAAAGGAAAATGGGCATCCACTGCAGACCTGGGAATACCGAGCATCCCTCATCATTGGTGGGACAGGATTCGGTAAGTTCCTTCCCAACGGCTCGACACGTCGCCGTCAGATAGAAGAAATCCTGGCTGTCTATATCAGCAGTGGAGACAAGGAAGGAGCAAAAAGGTTTCTCGATAAGGTCTTCGATATTATCATCGAGGAGTCAGAGAAACCACAGGAGAAGCAGGTGTAGGTCTTGACTTTCCATGGCCTCACAAAGGACCGCCAATATTCAACCTTTAGGTTAATTTGGCGGCCTTTTTTATTTTGCATACAAACTTGTGAGTAATTCCCACTATAAGTATTCTACAGTCGTAGCACCTTGACTTTTCACAATAAATATGCATAGTTAAGTACAGATTAGCATCAAAGTGATGCTTTCTTTGACAGTAACTCTACCTCACGCTATTCAGCGGAAAGGGAAAGGAAAATAATTGTGATACCCGAACCAGAGAGGCAGGAACAACCTCCTGCACAGATACCCTCAGAACCATTAGCTCGAAAGATATGGTCGTTCTGGGTCGTGGTTGGCTTTGTGAGTGTTATCTTTTTCGCGATCGAGATCGTTCTCCAACTCCAAGGAACTACGTTCAAGGATTCCTTCTTCGAAGTAGAGTGGAGTGCGGGAGGCTTACTCCTGGTACTACAAATGCTCTACATAGTGGCAAGCTTCAAAATAGTTGGCCCAACGAGACTTGGAGCTGTTCTACTCTTCGGTAAGCCGATCTATAACGTGTCATCTGGTCTTTGTTTTGTTCCACTCTTCATCTGCACTCTAGAGGAGGAGGCGAGACTCAACATCGAACGGGAGTGGCCAGCGAACCCAGAAAAAATCTATCGTGGGGATGGTACTTCACCGGAAGGATTTTTTCCTCCGAATAGGATCACCTTCGGCTATCCGTCGAAACCTGACACCAATGATCCCAATGACCCCAGACGGGATCTGGGCGAAGATGACCCGCTCAATCGACGGGTAACGCTTGAAGTTCCCATCTTCGCGGTCTACCGCATCGATGACTTCTGCAAGTTCCTGACAACGGTCGGGACAACTGGGGAAGCAGATCGAATACTGAACGATATCGCGCTCGGAGCGATCGCTGATGACTTCGGAAAGTTTACTCCAGCGGTCATCAACAAAGATCTCAACCGTTACACCGAGAAAGCAAGGCGGGCGGTTGAAGAATTTGCGGACAACAACGACTTCGGCATATCAATGGCGACAGTTCAAATCAAGCAGTTGCTTCCAGCTCACTCGTTGAATGAGGAAATTCAGAAGATGTCAATGGCAGCTGCACAAAAAGTTGCTACCATGACGACAGCGGAAGGTGAAAAAGAGAAGCGTCGGCTTGAGGGCGAAGGTGACGGACTTGGAGAACAAGCTCGTATCGACGGTCGTACTGCCGGCTACAAGAGACAGGCGACGGAACTTGGTGTTCCAGCTATGGCAGTTCTTGGTGCAGAAACCGCGCGGGTAATCACCGAGAACCCAGGTCAGAAGACGGTCATTGTCGGCACTGGCGGGCTCGCGGAACTCATTGGGGTCGCAAGCGGGATTGCTGGTAGCCTGAAGGACGGTGACAGAGAAACTCCCCCGGAAGAAAAGGGGTAGCGCATGCGTCCTGAAGTTATTCTTCTCGTCGTTGGGCTTCTTGCAATTGTCCTCGTGGGACTTTCGAGAAGATACGGGGGCAGGCTACTGGCAACAACGGCAAGTTTGGTACAGGATGTGGAACGGCCATCGAAACGGCAGTTCTTCATCGGAACACTTGTCGTCTGCGTTCTAGTTGCTCTCTATCTCGGTTGGCATCGGTATCCAAACGTCTCCGGTCTTTCAGAACTCTTCGCAAATCGGGAAGGCACATACTGCTTCGGTGGCATTGATATGGGAATTGGAAATGAAGTCGAAGAATTTCAGGAAGGGTTGATTCCCGCCGACAGATGTATGTCCGCCACGGCTCACCTCGAGTACCCAAGTAGTGGGTATGTCCAAGTGGTCATCGTCTATAGAGGAACAGGAAGGTGGGCTTACTACGAACCGGAAGGTGAGATCCGCACAAAGCCGTTCCCGGAGAACAACTTCGGGAAACCGGTGGAAGCAAGCTGGCGATGGTCAAACACTGCAGATGGCTTCCATGAGCGAAGCGGGTGGCTTGCCTGTAGACAAGTAGGAAAAAAGTTTTCCTGCCAAGGAAAACTTTTAACTGGTGACAGAGCAGGTGACCATACCTACGAACCCGTGACCTTCAACGAAAAACCGACTAGGAGGTAGATCAAAGAAAAAAGTACACAAACGTCCTATTCCTTTGGGAAATATGAGACGCAAAAGAGGAGCACGGGGTTCAATCCCCCTGCTCCTCTTCTTTTTTTAGATGAGGTCGTTCCGGAAATAGACACTTTGCGCTATCTCCTCCTCCTCTTCCCCTTAAATATTCGGTGTTGGCAAACTCGACGTATCGAGCTGAAAGGTATTCGAGAGAAGAGCTACCAATCCCCAAACACTTACCATGACGAAGATACCGATGATTCCGTAGATAATATAGTTTCTTCCTTCGCGAATCTTCTCCTCACTCTCGCCAGCGCTAATATATTTGAGAATACCCCAGATGAAGATCACAACCGCGAGGGCGACGATGAGTGCAACAACGCTATTCAAGAGTTCAAGTATCACCTCAACGAGGTCACCAAGGTCATCCACCTGTGCCCCAACCCCTTTCGGGAATGCGATAAGCGCGAGAATTATGACCAAGAAGACACTCCAATCCAGTATTTTTCGCATTAGCAAGCCCCTATTGAGTTACACAGTAAGTTCATAATGCCAACGACGCTCACCATGATGAAGAGTCCAACAAGCCCCCAGAGTATGTGGTTTCGTCCTTCTCCGACGCGCTCCGCATTATCCGCGCCGCTAATAAATTGAACAACACCCCAGAGGAAGAAAACTATCGCAAGAGTGATTAAGAGGTAGACAATCGGCTGGAGAACATCACCAACCAACCTCCCAACAAAGCGCTCCGCCGTGCCCTGGGCATGGGCAACGGCAATCAAAACGCTCATGTAAGACTTATCTCGGTGAAGGCAATTCTGGACCCGGAAGTGCTCCCTCCTCCGAGAGACCGAATGTTCCCTCGAGAATATTCACCAATCCCCACACCGATACAATGACAAAGATGGCAATAATGCCAAAAATCATTGTGTTTCGTCCGCTCTTCCTTTTTTCCTCGTCAGCACCTGCGGTAACGAACTGCAACACTCCCCAGATGAAATACACAACCGCAATGGCGATGAGAATAGGGACGAGCTGGTTCAGGAGATTAAAGATCGTGTCGAATAACTCCTCTATACTCCCCGCCTGCGCAAATGCGAAGAGGGGCAATAGGATGGAGCTAGTGACACCACCTGATACGACTTTTGCAAGTTTATTCATTGTGAACGACCTCAAACTTAAACTGTTAATAAATTAAGAACGACCTTTGTATTATTTCTGGTAAAGCGAGTTCGGCTAGTTCAGCCCCGTCACGGTCTCCGTAATCACTCGAATGATGATACTTGCGCCAAGAAGCACCGTTACACCGATAATAGTCCAGTAAAACGTCTTTTTCGCCGATGCGATCTTGGTCTCATTGCCGCCAGCCGTCACAAAGAGAAGTCCGGCGTAGATGATGAATACTGCCGCAATGGGAATGGCAACAGTGAGAATTACTTCTACAAACCCTTCAAGAAGTTCAACAAGACTGTCGGCCCTCAACGGGTTAGTGAGTCCGTCGCCAGTCGAGGGCGGAGTTGGCCCCCCAGACGAATGCCCAGGTATATGTGTTGCATACGCCTTCTCTATCCCCAGAACACCTAGGCTAAGGATAGACCAAAAAAAAGCTTTATGAAATAACGTTTTTTTAAAGCTGTGGACAAGGTTTTTCATATGAAGTCTGAAATGTAATTCGCTGTTAAAAACTGCCGCTTGCGCCACCGCCACGGAAACCACCCGCACTGCCGCTTGATGACCCCGGTGCAGTAGAACACGATGGAAATTGATTCCACGGCAAGGGGAACGTAACAGGATCAATCAAAAGCGACATAATCGTATTCACTGCAATCCACGCAACGAGCGCGATCAATACCCCGATAACGGCCGACCATATAATTTCCTTGCCGCGCGACACCCATGACTCCCTACCGCCTGCCGCGAGTAAATAAATCCCGCCTACAGCCAAGGCAAGTATCGCAAGCGGTACGATGATGATGAGGAGAAAATCAGTAAGCGTCTTTACGAGCTGATAGAAGTCGCAGATTGTGCAAGGTGCAGTTGTTGACGTGCCGCACGTAACAAGCGCTCCAAATGCCACTACGGGGAGAAAGAAACTAGTAAGAAGAGCGGATATGAAAAACGTGTGCGGCATCATCGTACGTCGAGACTTTCGAGCGCCTCACTGAGCTGTTCCCCCGCATCAAAGACCGCGACCGAAGGTGTTATCCGTCGAGCGGTTACTTTGTCGACCATATCTTGAAAAATAGTCATCGTGCGTGCTTGGTTAGGGTCAAGCCATCCCTTTCCAAACGCGGCGGAACGATAGAAACTAGCACTGTAAGGATCCGGATGCGCAGTGGAAAGCAAGTCCCGACGCGCCGGAGGAAGATTAAGCACTTCAGAAAACAGTTTTTCGCTTTCGGCGTCCGTTAAAGCATAGAGCACTTCGAGAGCGGAGCCAATTTGTTTTGAACTTTTAAGCACAGCTCCTCCGAATATTTTTGTCCACGTTAATTTTGATCGTCCATCTCGGATTTGAGGAACCTCCGTCACATCGAAATTAAGATGGGGGTTCCCACTCCGAATTGTCTCAAGATCGCTCGCGAGTCCAAAATAAATCGCGAGCAGTTCCGCGCCAAAGGCATCACGCGATTGAGGCAATGAACCGTTCCATGAATAGTGTGGCTTCGCGGGATTCGAAAAATCTGTATAAAAAACGAGTCCAGATTCTGCCGGCGTGACAGGTGAGTTTTCGTCACGCCGTACAAGTTCCGAGACCACGCGCCCAGCAGGTGTACGACGGGTAATCGGTGTCCCCGTCTGCATAAAGAGTGTGCTTAATATTTCTTTTGAGTGCGTAATGTTTCGGGTTTCCCCGAGCGAAACAGCGCTTAAAAGCACTTTGCCGGAGGAATCTTTCACAGAAGTACGCTTCGCAAAATCGAAGAGTTCATCCCAATACTCCGGAGGCTTCAAGACACCCACTTCCTTGAAAATGTCACGATTCCAGTACATAACGACCGGATCAAGTGCGATGGGAAGAGCGAGGATTCCTTGAGGAACACTAAAAAGTTCGCCCGCTTCCGCGAATCGTTCGCGGAAAGCGCGCTCATTCATTGACTCGGGCGGAATCGTAAAAAACTGGTTCTCAAGAGAGAGGAGAAGGTCATCAGGAAAAAGAATGATGTCCGGTGCACTGCCGTCTGCGATGGCGCGAAGAAGATTTATTTCCAAATTCTCGCTTGATTGCACAACATAGGTGATGTCAAACCGACCGCGCTCGCGCTTCACAAAGGCATCGGATACTTTTTCAACATCTTCATGAGGCAATGTTCCCCATATCAAAATTTTGACGGCGCTTTCCCGTGAAGAGGTCGTTCCACTAAACCCCGGTATGATACCGGCAAAAAGAAGGACGCCTAAAATTGCAAGGGCGAGGAAAAAAATAATCATTCCTACTTGAAGTCCGCTCATAGTTTTTCTTTTCGGTCTTTCCGGGAAACGATGCCGTAGTGGTGATCTCCTGCCTCAAATTCGCGCTCTGGGGTAAATCCCGCTTCGCTCAAGAGCGATTTCGCTTGTGTGAGAGTCACTACCGCCTCGGGCACCGGCCCCAAGTTTGAAAAAGAATCGCTCCAGTCGACTACCAAGAGCACTCCGCTGGGCTTAAGCACACGCCATGCTTCACGAAAGAGCCCGAGTTTATTTTCCGATTGAAAGAGGAGATTTGCAATAACGACGGCACCCTGTGATCCAGCTTGAAGTTTTGACCCACTCGGCTCATCAAGATCCGACCATACAAATTCAACATTTTTGACTTCTTGCTCACGCAAATTCCGCTCGAGCGTGCGGAGAAGCTCTTGTTGGATATCAATGGCATACACCTTGCCCGTATTCCCAACTCGCTCTGCGAGTGCGGCTACGTAGGCGCCTGAACCAGTCCCGAAGTCCGCCACACGCATTCCTTCTTCAAGTTTCAAATACCGGATATTCTTCTCTGGGTCACTGAAGGGCATACTCTATTCTATACCGTGGCGCTCCACCCGAGAAGGCTCTTTTGCACACCAAGAGCAATTATAAAACTTCTTCAAGACAGGTCACCGATGCGAGTGCATCCCCGGAACGCGGCCGCATCACGCGCACCCCTTGGGTTTGACGGCCTTGGAGCGGAATTTGCGCGAGCGGTACTTTAATGGCCACCCCCTGTCTCGATATGGCAAGAAGCTCACCGAGGGAGCCTCGGAGGGCCCGTGCGGCAATCACTTTTCCGGTCTTCGTCGTCACCTTAAATGTTTTCACTCCGCTCCCGCCGCGGCGCTGGAGACGGTATTCTTTTATCCGCGTCCTTTTTCCGAACCCCTGTTCGCTCACCACAAGGAGAGATGTTTCATCTCCACCGTCCGCGTGTGGTGAGACCACCGCGCCCACAATGGCGTCAGATGAAGCGAGTTTTATTCCGGTAACACCTCCCGCCGTGCGTCCCATCGCCCGGATATTTGACTCGGAAAACCGAATCGATTGACCATTCCGAGTGGCGAGCAAAACATCATCGCCTTTTTCAACTACGCGGACAGCGAGAAGCTCATCGCCAGACCCGAGAGAAAGGGCAATGATACCGCTCCGCCGCACGTCTTTAAAACTCTCCATCAGGACTTTTTTCACCACGCCCCGGCGCGTCACCATGAGAGCGGCAGAATTTGCTCCGCGTGACGTGCGAGGAACGGGAAGCACAGACGTTACCCGTTCACCGGCGGCAATCGAGAGAAAATTCACGATCGCCTTACCGCGCGTTGCACGTTTCCCTTCCGGAATGTCATAGAATTTCATTTGGTAAACTTTGCCACGGTCGGTGAAAAACAGAAGATCGCAGTGTGTGCTTGCCGTAAGAAAAATCCGGACGAAATCCTCTTCGCGGGTCGAGAGATCCGACACACCGACTCCGCCACGACGCTGAAGACGGAACTCCTTCGGGTCGGTGCGCTTCACATATCCCCCCTGCGTCAAAACGAGAACGTTCTCAACATCCGGTACGGTGTCTTCGAGTGATATCGCCTTCGCCTCATGCGTCACTACTTTTGTCCTTCGTTCATCACCATATTCGCGGGAGAGACGCCGAAATCCTTCGATAACGATTCCCAGTACCTTCTTCGGGTCAGCCAATATGCTTTTCAATTCTTTGATAAGCGCTTTTTTTTCTTTGAGTTCCTCCTCGACGCGCTTTCGTTCAAGTCCGGCAAGCTTTGAAAGCTTCATATCAAGAATCGCCACCGCTTGAATCTCCGAAAGTTTGAACTTGGTCATGAGATTCTTTTTCGCCTCATCCGTATCTCGCGATGATTTAATCGTCTTAATGACGGCATCAATGTCGTCGAGCGCAATTTTAAGCCCCTCGAGGATATGCGCCCGCTCCTCGGCGCGCGCGAGGTCGTAGCGCGTTTGACGCGTCACGACCAAACGCCGGTGCTCGATAAATTCTTCGAGGATATCCCGAAGCGATAGGAGTTTCGGCACACCGCCCGAGAGCGCGAGCATATTGAAATGAAAAACGGTTTCAAGGTCAGTGTGCTTATAGAGGAAGTTGAGCACCTTTTCAGGGTATGAACCGTGCTTTAACTCGACGACAATTCGCACGTCTTTCGTGGACTCGTCTCGCAAATCCCTGATTCCGTCAATCTTCTTTTCCCTGACAAGGTCGGCCATCTTCATGATGAGCTCGGCCTTATTGACCTGATATGGGATTGATGTAATAACAATGGAAGATTCCTTATCATCTTCAACGATTTCCGCTTCTCCGCGGACGACAACCCCTCCTCGCCCATGCGTATACGCGTGGCGAATATCCCGCGCGTTATACACAATGCCGCCGGTGGGAAAGTCCGGCCCTTTGACATAGGCAAGTAAGTCCTCGGTGTCGGCGCGTGGGTGCTCGGCAAGATGGATAAGCGCATCAACGATTTCGCGGAGATTATGCGGTGGAATCTTCGTCGCCATGCCAACGGCAATACCAAGCGTACCGTTCAGTAATAAATTCGGGAGAAGTGCGGGAAGTACCCACGGCTCGCGGCGGGTATTGTCATAGTTTGGTTTCCACTCAACCGTGTCCTTCTCGAGGTCACGTACCATTTCAGAGGCAATGCGGGAAAGTTTCGCTTCCGTGTAGCGATAAGCCGCCGGTGGATCGCCGTCAAGAGAGCCGAAGTTTCCTTGCGGGCTAATGAGCGGGTAGCGGGTCGTGAAATCTTGTGCCATCCGAACAAGTGAATCGTACACTGCGGACTCGCCATGCGGGTGATATTTTGCGATTACGTCGCCGACAACCATGGCTGATTTTCGGAAACGCGCGGTGTGAGTAAGTCCGAGCTCGTGCATATCATAGAGAATTCTCCGGTGCACCGGTTTAAGTCCATCTCGGACATCGGGAAGTGCGCGAGAAACAATAACCGACATCGCATAGTCGAGATAGGACTCCCGCATTTCCGGAACGATGTCCACAACAACAACCCGCTCGGTTCCTTCGTCTTTTTTTACTTCTTTATCCTTATCCTTCATAGTTTTTCGAATTCGCTTTTTACTCGATTCCGTATGACTCCAAATCCGTGCGCGACGTCACTCACTACACCTCTCACAGATTCGAAAAAGTTTAGTGGTTGACTCGCCTGTGTTTCCTCTCTTTTAATGTCTTCTCCACCTTGAAGCGGCTCAAGTCGGAAGCTCGAGAACCAAGCTACCGTAATGAAAAGAGTAAGCGCAATGCTTGATAGCAAAAGAATCTTCTGCCGTGTCGACTCCGGGAGCTCGCGCAGCTTCTCCAAGTAATCAAAAAAAGACATACTACCCTTCTATGGCGCGCTCGAGCACAACGACCTCCCCATCTTTCCCTTCAAGATCTTTTTTCTTTAAAGTCAATTTTCCGACCGCCTCTGTACTCCCCTCACCCGACTCTTTCAGAAATGCCTTGAATTCTTTTTCTCCGTGCTCCCCGGAAACGCGGAGCGGAATAATCATCTTGGGCTCAAGCGCCGCGACTACTTTTTGCGCCCCGGTATGATCAAGTCCCGTCTCTCCACCAATCGAAATAAAAAGAACGTCAATTCCTCCAAGCGCCTCACCTACCCCGGCATCAAAGCCCGCTTTCCTGTGAAGTCCTATATGACAGAGGCGGATACCCTCAAGCCCGATTACATAGGCCGTATTCACCCTCTCGCGATTATCCGAAGTGCGCACACGATCACTTGCAACCCCGATAATCGAAATGCCACCGACTTCATACTCGCCGGGGCCATGAATGGTAAAGGGTTCTGTCTTTCCGTGCGTCACATGGTCAAAAGCCGCATGGTCCTGGTCACGCACCGAAGCCATGGCAATATCCGCCCCGAAACTCCCTATTCGCCGCCCATCCTCGCTTGCCCGAGGAGAGAGTGCGAGGGTCCGCTCGCCTGAATTAATCCGTATAAAATCCTTACCTAAATAGGTAATTACCACTTCTTTAGTATACCCGATTCATTCAAGAAAATAAAGGCTTTTTAAGCCCTCGCTCGGGAAAAACGCTTGCAAAAGGGCAGTATGCGGCTATACTCTAGTGCACTATGCGTAAGAGAGAAAAGGCGGGTGGAACACAATGAGTACGGGGACCGAAACACTCCTTATTCCAGACGCCCAGTTAGATGAGTCGGAGAAGGTCGCGGCTCGGATGGAGGCGTTTATCGAACGTACTGTACCACCTCCGAAAGAGGGTGATTTAGCGACCGGCACGGTCATCAGTAAGGACTCCCGCCATGTGTACATCGACCTCGGGGCGTTCGGCACCGGGATAATCTATGGAAGGGAATACTTAAACGCGCGCGACGTCATCAAGAAAGTAAATCTCAGTGACACCGTCGTTGCCAAAATTATCGACGTCGAAAACGAGGATGGTTACATTGAGTTGTCCCTGCGCGAAGCGAAACAAGCGGTTATCTGGGGAGATGCCGAAGCCGCAGTCAAAGAAAAAATGTTCTTTGAACTTCCCGTTCTTGAAGCCAATAAAGGAGGGCTTATTCTCGAGTGGCAAGGTATATCGGGTTTTCTGCCAGCTTCCCAACTAAAACCCGAACACTATCCGCGCGTGGGAGACGGCGATAAGGACAAAATTTTTGAAGAACTGCGAAAACTCGTTGGGGTAAAACTCAATGTTTCAATCATTACCGCAGATCCGGGTGAAGGGAAACTTATTTTCTCCGAAAAGAACGGGGATGTAGTCGGGAAACAGCGTCTCATTGAAAAATACCATGTCGGCGATCGTGTCGAGGGCGAGGTGACGGGCGCGGTTGACTTCGGCGTCTTCGTGAAAATCGAAGAGGGGCTCGAAGGACTCGTCCACATTTCAGAAATCGACTGGTCGCTCGTTGAAAACCCCCGAACGCTCTACCGTGTGGGAGATCACGTCGAAGCAAAAATCATCGAAATCAAAGATGATAAAATTTCACTCTCGATCAAAGCTCTGAAAGAAAATCCGTGGGGTATGGCGGAGAGTCGTTACCAGAAAGGCGACCACGTGAAAGGAGTCGTCATCAAATATAATCGCTATGGCGCTCTCGTCTCGATTGAAGCGGGAGTCGCCGGACTCATCCATATCTCCGAATTCGCCTCGGCGGAAAAACTTCAGCAATTTCTCGAGCTTGGCAAAACCTATGAATTCACGATTACACTCTTCGAACCCAAAGACCAGCGGATGACGCTCGTCCTTGTGAAGTAGTAAGGGGAATCTAGTTAAAGCGGTTCATCGCGCGTTCGGTTCCTTCCGAAACGAGAGAGATAAGGACTTCTCGAATTCGTTTTGTGATTCTCCCCAATGCCGCTCGCTCTCGGGGTGAAAACTTCCCCAGCACATAAGAGATTGTTTTTTCCCCTCCCGAAGGCTTCTTCACGCCTCCTTTTTTTAACTCCGGCGAAATACCGATGCGAACGCGGGTAAAATCCTTGCTCCTAAGAGCATTCGAGACAGATTCCACCCCACGGTGTCCGCCACTGCCGCGCCCGAAAGAAATTTTTATTGAGCCAAGCGGGAGATCAAGGTCGTCGTGGAGTACGATGAGTCGGCTCCGGTCCCGCGCATTTTTCACGAATCGTTTGATGACGGGACCCGAGTCGTTCATGAAACTCTCTGGAATAACCAAAGTCACTCTCTCGCCACCTTTTGAAAGTTTTCCTTCCGAGACGAGCGCAGTACGTTTCGAATCCATTTTCGGCACATCAAAACCCTCCGCACGAAGAAAACGCAGTATCATGTCGCGTCCAACACTGTGCCGCGAGAGTGCGTACTCCACTCCAGGATTCCCCAGGCCGACGAGAATATGCATAGTAAAAAACATACCATAGCTGTGTTCTTGCGCCAACGGGGATTTTGTACTACCATGTCGGCACATGAATAGTCTCTCGAAGTATGTGCGCGAGTTTATCACCTACTTCGTAATCGCGCTTGCCATCACGCTACCGATAAAACTCTACATCGCCCAACCCTTCGTCGTTTCTGGGGAATCAATGGTACCGACATTCGGAGATGGCGAATACTTGATTGTGGATGAGCTCTCGTACCGTTTCCGTGAACCCGCGCGCGGCGAGATCGTCATTTTTCGTTACCCAAAAGATCACTCGAAATTTTTCATTAAACGCATCATCGGACTCCCGAATGAAGTGCTTGAGATCAGAGACTCCGACATCTTCGTCATGGTGGATGACAAACGCGAAAAAATTGACGAGTCATATCTTCCGTCAAAACCAATCCTCCCGCGGGACGACGCGTCACTCGAATCGAAAGAGTATTTTGTTATGGGCGACAATCGATCCGCGAGTTCCGATTCCCGCACATGGGGACCGGTGCCGGAAAACTTAATCGTCGGACGCGTTATCTTGCGCCTTCTTCCTTTGACGAGAGTCGAACTCTTCCCTGGAGTCGTGGAAAAGTAAGTACTATGCCGCGAGCGAAAGCACATCCTCAAGAGAACGAGTCTGAAGAGACGCCGAGTGTTGAAAAAAAAACACTCGAGACGCGCACACCGAAGGGGATGCGTGACATCGTCGGCGCCGACTTTTTCGCCTACCAAGGATTCTATGAGCGCGCAGCCGAGGTCGCTCTCTACTACGGCTTCCAACCAATCGAGACTCCTATCCTTGAACGCGAGGAGGTATTCGGCGGAATCGGAGAATATACGGACATTATAGAAAAAGAAATGTACCGCCTGAAAACAAAGGGTGGAGACCGCCTCGTGCTCCGACCTGAAGGAACGGCACCAATCTTGCGGGCATACCTCGAAACCGGGCTCCAATCCCAACCACAGCCGACACTTCTCTACTACTATGGACCTTTTTTCCGCCATGAAAATCCCCAGCGCGGGCGCTTGCGAGAACTCCGGCAATTCGGGCTTGAAGTAATCGGCACCGAAAAAAGTATTGCCGACACGCTCGTTATCAAACTCCTTCTTCTCATCTTGGGAGAGGTGGGGCTTAAGAATCTCACCGTAGAACTGAATACTTTAGGAGACAAAGAGTGTCACCTTGTATACCGTAAAGCTCTTACCACCTATTTCAGAAAATTCGAAAGTAAACTCTCAACTCACGCGCGCGAACTCTTGAAGCGAAACCCCATCCGCCTCCTCGATTCCAAAGATCCGACCGTAGAACCTTTTAAAGCCGACGCGCCCGAGGCAATTGATCACCTCTTCGGTCCCGCGAAACAACACTTCAAAGAAGTACTTGAATATCTCGAGTCCATGGAGATTCCCTACAAAATAAACAGTCGGCTTGTGCGCGGACTTGATTATTACTCCCGCACGGTTTTTGAAATATTTGAAGACACTCCTGCCGAAGTCGAAGGCGGAGAAGATAAAAAGATGAATGTCCCTGCCTCGCCGGCAAGCGGGCCCGCGCCGCTCGCACTCGCCTCCGGAGGACGCTACGACTATCTCTCACGAACACTCGGGAGTAAGAAAAATATCGCCGCAGTCGGGGGAGCGATTGGCGTTGATCGGGTGCTCGAAGTAGCCCGTGCGAATATTCCCCCTCCGCGCATCGTAAAAAAACCCCGAGCATTTTTCATTCAGCTTGGCTTTGATGCAAAGTTGAAAAGTATCCCCATTATTGAATCACTCCGGCAGGCAAAAGTCCCCGTAAAGCAGTCGCTCTCGAAGGACACGCTTTCCGTCCAGCTCGCCATGGCGGAGCGCCTCGGAATCCCCTGGGTGCTCATCTTGGGGCAAAAAGAAGTGATCGATAACACCATCATCATCCGGAATATGGATACCCGCTCGCAAGAAACGGTGGCTATAGCGGGACTCTCCGACTACATCAAACAAAAAATTGCCCGATAGCGCTCGGTGTGCTAAGGTAGGTCGCATGGTTACTGTTATTGAAGTCAAGAAAAACAAGCACGAAACATCCGGAAGTCTGCTTCGACGATTTTCACGGAGGGTTCAAGGAGCGTCAATACTTAAAATCGCAAAGAGAGTTCGACGGAGAGAACGGCCGCAATCCGACTACGCAAAGAAACGCTACGCCTTAAATCGCATTGAGCGCATAAAAGAAATCGAAAAATTGAGAAAGCTTGGAAAGCTTGCTGATGTTTGGAATCGTAAATCTCACTAAGAGACACCCCCCTCGGGTAGTATGGCAGGAAATCGCAGAGCGTGTGCTGGGAAAGGGCTACGATATGAGTCTCGTCTTCGTCGGCGATGCGCGCTCGAAGGCATTGAACCGCCTCTACCGAAAAAAAAATAAGCCGGCAAATGTCCTTTCATTCCCGATTTCTCCAGATATGGGAGAAGTGGTGCTCAACCTTAAACAAGCAGAAAGTGAGGCACGCTCACTCGGGATAAATGCCCGCCGTCAGAGCGCATATCTCTTTATCCACGGACTCCTTCATTTGAAGGGATACCGCCACGGTAGTACAATGGAACGCACAGAGCGAGAGCTCATGAGTCGGTTCGTCTAAACCCGTTGGGAAGTAATCTCGGGTGTGATAGGGCGAAGGCTCGATAGCGGGCGCTTTATTTTTCAATGCCACGTTCAATCATCATGGGGATTGACCCCGGAGACAGTTCCGTAAAAGCGGTTGTGCTTGAGCGGGGGGAAGGCGATGCACCTCCGAAAGTTCTTGCTGTGGTGAAAAGACCCTCTCTTGGCTTTAAACAAGGCTATATTTCTGACCCCGACGACGCGGGAGAATCTATTGAAGGGCTTGTAAAAGAGGTTGAACGCACGACGGGAGTGCGCGCGCGACGTACTCTGGTTGCGGTGGGAGGAATTCCCCTTACCGGGGTGGTACTCGAAAGTTCTATCGCCGTCTCACGCGCTGATAATATCATCACCGAGGACGATGTGTCGCGCGTCGTTGACGCTGCACGAGAACGCCTCCCCGGGGCCGCAAATAGAACTATTCTTTCAGAAATTCCCGTTGGATTTAAACTCGATCGTGAACGCGTCTTCGCAAGTCCTGTCGGGATGACAGGACTCAAGCTTGAAGCGCGTGTGCATTTCCTTTCCTATCTCCGCCAGCATTTAGATAACCTTGAGGATCTCTTTGAATCGCACGGGCTCACGCTCCGTGACGGCGACCTTGTCCCCTCACCTATCGCATCGAGTTTCGTCTCTATCACGAAACCACAGCGCGCAGTCGGATGCGTGCTTGCCGACATCGGGTCAGATACCACGCATATTGCCGTCTTCGAAGACGGTTCGCTCGTTTCCGCTGCAGTATTTCCGGTTGGATCAAAAGCGATTACGAACGACATCGCGCTCGGACTTCGCATCTCGCTTGAAGACGCGGAAGAACTGAAACGTGGCGGAGAAAAATCCGGGCCCGCAAAAAGAAAAATTGACGACATCATCGAAGCTCGCCTCTCCGACATTTTTGAGCTCATTGAAAAACACCTTGAGAAAATCGGAAGAAATGGACTCTTGCCTGCGGGCATTGTACTCACCGGCGGAGGTGCCTTGATACCCGGCGTAGACGAATTTGCGCGGCGAGAGCTCCGCCTCCCCGCGCGCGTCACCCGCACGCTATTTCCGGTGAATGTTTCAATGGGGCACGATGATCCGCGAGCGGGCCGTCTCGCTATTTCCGATCCGACATTTGCTGTTGCCTACGGGCTCGCAGCCTACGGACTTGATCCCCGAAATACCCGTGGTTCCTTTGGGTTCTCCGTCTTCTCGCGCGATATAACAAACTCTCTTCGGAGTTTCTCGCGTCACTTCTTGCCATAGACTGCTCTCTCTGCTATCCTCTCCCCATACCGCTTCTCCTCGACGGATGGACAGAAAAGCTAAAACGTTTTCTGGACAGCCCAGAGTGGAGAGTGGGTTAGTCTACATATGCCTAATATCAACCCGGAAATGGAAACTTTTGCACGCATTAAAGTAATCGGAGTAGGTGGCTCCGGCTGTAATGCCACCTCGCATATGGTGAGCTCGAAAGTGAAAGGCGTCGAGTTCATCGCACTCAATACCGACGCGCAGGATCTTCATCACTGCCTCGCACCAAAGAAAATTCACATAGGAAAAAATCTGACCAAAGGTCTGGGAACCGGAATGAATGCGGAACTCGGGAAGCGCGCCGCCGAAGAAACGATTGAGGAAGTTCAAGACATCATCAAGGGGGCCGACATGGTCTTCGTTACGTGCGGCTTGGGTGGTGGAACCGGTACCGGTGCGGCTCCGGTGATTGCCAAGACCGCGAAGGAAGCCGGAGTTCTTACCATTGCTGTTGTTACAAAACCGTTCTTCTTTGAAGGTACCCAGCGCATGTATCTCGCCGAGCAAGGGCTCGATGAGTTGAAGAAAAGTGTGGATGCGCTCATCGTGATACCGAACGACCGCCTGCTCGCCGTGGTTGACCGAGAAACCACGGCTAAAAGTGCGTTTGCCATGTGCGACGACATTCTCCGCCGTGCAGTGGAAGGCATCTCCGACCTCATCACCACGCCAGGTGTCATTAACCTCGACTTCGCCGATATTAAAGCGGTGCTCCAGAATGCCGGGTCTGCCTTAATGGGCATCGGCTATGGCACGGGAGAGAAACGCGCCGAAGAAGCCGCGCGCGCGGCAATTAACTCCCCGCTTCTCGATATCTCGATTGATGGCGCTCGTGGAGTGCTCTTCGCAATCGCAGGAGGCGACGACCTCACTATGTTTGAAATTCAGGAGGCTGCGAAGGTTATTACCGAGTCGGTTGATAAAGATGCGAGAATCATCTTCGGTACCATCCATGACGACCGCTTGAAAAAAGGAGAGGTTAAGGTGACTGCCATTGCGTCGGGATTCCCCGAAGGAACGTTCAAAAAAGCTGTTTTTCATACACCGGAAGTGAAACAAGTCCCCATTATCGAGAAAGAGGCACCTATTGAAAGGCGCCAGATGAAACATGAGACCCCAAAAACTCTCCCAATAGGAATCGGAAAAGATGGACTTAAAGAACTCAAAGAAAAGGAAAAAGAAGAGGATGACTGGTCTTCAATCCCGGCATTCTTGAGGAGAGGAAAAAAATAGAGGTTGGGAAAAATTCTTTCATAAAGAAATGGGGGTCACGTCGTTGAGACATGACCCCCATTTAGGATGTGGGTCGAGGTACTGTAACTAGTCCACGTTCTCGATAACCCCACGGTGGGACTTGAAGGCGTGCTCCGCCACCGATGACGTTCCTGCCAAGTACTTCTCCGGGTCCAATTCGTGGAGCGTGATAAGGTTACCTCCACCCCATCGTCCACAATAAAGAGCCATGGTGTCACAACACCCTTTCGTCAAATGAATGAATGGATGAGTTGCACCCTCCCACCCCGCCTTCCCCACGGGTGTCCCGGGAAAGATGGGTCGCTCGCACGAGGCACAGAGCGTGCTGAACTCATTGAGATAGCGCTCCGTACAGACCGGACACATGAGTGACTTCTCCAACTGACATTCGACTCCGAGGACTGTGACCTTGAAAGCGCGCCTGGTCTTGCCGTGAACGCAACGGGAGTGTTTCGCAAAAAAGCGAAACCATTCTACTGACCCTTGAAAGAGCCTTCTTAAAAGCTCCTCTACTGGTGTTTGCAAGAGTTCCACCAAACCCTCCTTTCTGTTTTTGGTTTTTCAGTTTCCTTGTGTACGCTAGCAAAGCTAGCAATAAAAATCAATTCTAAATCCCTAACCAAGCTTTTTCGTTTTAGGGACTACTACGGGCATTCTCCGTATCACCAAATCACTCTTTGATTTCAGCCAAGGCGACGAAAAATCAAACCAGACGGCCTTGAAATCATTGAGTCGCATTGACCGCATACGTCCGAATTCGGGGTCTTCTAAATAGATTTTCTCTTTATCTATGCCCGCCACCACGCTATAGTGCCCTTCGCTTACCGAAAACCAGTTTACGATGACCGGTATCTTTTTCTTTGTTACGTAATGCCGTATATCCTTAATGTCCGAAAAGTCTTTTATGAATCCTGTAAAACCGGAGTGCTTGGCAGCTTTAAGCAAGCCTTTGGTTTTGGTGCCGTGAGCTTTGGTGCACCCGGATAATCTTCCCAACTCTTTCTCGCTTTTTGTAACTCCGTAATATCCCAGCACCATTTTTAATGACGCTGGTCCGCAGGATGAAGGTTTTTGTTTGAACGGTTTTATTTTTAACATTTTGGCGGAGGCGGGAGGATTCGAACCTCCGATCCGGTTCCCCGAATACCACATTTCGAGTGTGGCGCCTTCAACCTCTCAGCCACGCCTCCTCACAGAATGAACCGTACCATATTTGTACGCGCTTCGTGAATAGGATATAGTTCGCGATAAGGCCCTATCGTCTAACGGTTAGGACAGCGCTCTTTCAAGGCGTAAATCCGGGTTCGACTCCCGGTAGGGTCAGAGAGCCCGTAGCTCAGTTGGTTAGAGCGTTACGTTGACATCGTAAAGGTCGGCCGTTCGACTCGGCCCGGGCTCACATCCCACATGAAAATCATTCTCGGCATTGAAACAAGTTGTGATGAGACGGCGATTGCCATCGTGAAAGGATCAGGTGGGCTTTTAAGTCCGCAATTTCATATACTCTCGGAGGTCACGTTCTCTCAGACAAAAACCCATGCCCCCTTCGGCGGCGTGGTGCCTACACTCGCAAAACGCGAACATGTGAAACATCTCGTAAGGCTTCTCGAAAAAGCATTGGAAAATGCGAACCTACCCCCAAACGGTGAGCGGGTCAAAACAAGTCAAGAAAGAGAAGAAATGGTACGCACAATTCTCTCTCGCGAAGAGGGTCTTGCCGATCAACTTCTTTCCTTCACGGCTCGTATCTCTATCCCGTACATCGACGCTATTGCCGTAACCCGTGGCCCCGGACTCGAACCCGCCCTCTGGGTTGGCATCAACTTCGCGCGTGCACTCGCCGTCCTCTGGGAAAAACGTATTATTCCAACAAACCACATGGAAGGACATCTCGTTTCAGCGCTCCTGGAAGGCGAGCAGGTGATATTTCCAGCACTTGCCCTCCTTATTAGCGGCGGGCACACCGAGCTCGTTCTCCTCCACGGCTGGTGCCAATACGTACTCCTCGGTGAGACACGGGATGATGCAGTGGGGGAAGCCTTCGACAAAGTTGCGCGAATATTAGGACTCCCCTATCCCGGCGGCCCGGAGATTTCAAAACTTGCGGAGAGCGCCACGGGTAAGTTTCTCATTCATTTGCCTCGACCGATGGCGGGGAGTGGCAACCTCGACTTTTCTTTCTCGGGACTCAAAACCGCCGTTCTCTATGCGGTTAAGAAAATCCCGACATTGACCGATGCAATCAAAGCTGACATTGCAGAGGAATTTGAACGAGCAGTCACTGACGTTCTCCTTATGAAAACGCGCATCGCAGCACGACGACACGATGTAAAGACCCTCATCGTTGGCGGCGGAGTCTCGGCAAACCGCCGCATTCGGGAGACCTTTGCGCGTGAATTTGAAAAAGATGGCATTCCAGTTCTCTTTCCTGCACCCGCTCACGCAACCGACAACGCTACTATGATCGCGGCGGCTGGATATCTCCGGCGCGAGAGCGGCGAGTCGCAAGGGCCGGAGGAAGAGCTCGAAGCCCGCGGCGTATTGGTTTTACGTTAGAACCTTTTTTGCTATCATCACGAGATGAACGAACGTCTCCGGAAACCCTACGACCCCATCACAACTGAACCAAATATCTACCGACTCTGGGAAGAGAGCGGTTTTTTTAACCCCGACAAACTCCCCCCGCGGCACCAGGAACCGTTCACCATCATCATGCCTCCGCCGAACGCGAATGGGTCGCTCCACGCAGGCCACGGTGTCTTCGTTGCCATTGAAGATCTGATTATCCGCTACCAGCGGATGCAGGGGAAAAAACCGCTCTGGCTCCCGGGAGCCGACCACGCGGGATTTGAAACACAGGTTGTGTATGAAAAAGAGTTGGAAAAACAAGGTCGGACGCGCTTCGGAATGGACCCCGACAAGCTCCGTGCGGAGATCCTTGAGTTTACGCTTGCCAACAAAACGTTTATGGAAAATCAATTGCGACAGCTGGGGGCATCGTGCGACTGGAGCCGCGAGAAGTTCACCCTCGACCCCGACATTGTAAAAACCGTCTACAAAACTTTCGAGGAACTCTATCGTGAAGGCCTCGCCTACCGTGGAGAACGGAGTGTGAACTGGTGTACCAAACATCAAACATCCCTCTCTGAACTCGAAACGACAGCAGAGGAGCGCACCGACCCACTCTACTATATGCGCTACGGGCCATTTACAATCGCCACCGTGCGTCCGGAAACCAAATTCGGCGATACAGCTCTTGCCGTGAACCCGAATGACGAGCGCTATAAAGAATGGGTTGGCAAAGAGATTGAGTTTCAAGGATTGATTGGTCCGGTCAAACTCAAAGTCATCGCCGACGACTACGTCGACCCTACATTTGGGACAGGGGTCGTGAAAATCACACCGGCTCACGATCCGAACGACTTCGACGTGGCACAGCGGCACAATCTTCCCACTCTTGAGGTCATCGACCAGTACGGAAAATTGAACAGTCGGTGCGGGAAGTATGAAGGCCTTAGTGTCTCCGAAGCGCGAAAGAAAGTGGTAGCCGACCTCGAGAAGGCCGGTCTCCTTGAGAAGGTTGATGTAACATACAAACACAGCGTCAAACTCTGCTACAAGTGCGGCAGAGTGCTTGAGCCGCGCATACTTCCGCAGTGGTTCGTTACGATGGGTCCGCTCGCCGAGCCCGCAATACGGGCGATTGAGAGTGGAGAAATCGTCTTTTATCCCGAGCACTATAAAAAAATAGTCCTTCATTGGCTCCGCTCAATCGAGGACTGGAATATTTCACGTCAAATCGTCTGGGGCATTCCTATCCCTGCATGGTATCGAGAGAGAGGGACAGGAAAACCGCCCGATATTTTCGTCGGAGAATCGCCACCCTCGGGCGTAGCTCCCACGGGCGAGCCCTCGGGTGGCGAGTGGAGTAAAGATACCGACACGTTCGACACATGGTTTTCGTCCGGGCAGTGGCCATTTGCGACCCTTGGATACCCAGACAATGCTGATTTCAAAACCTTCTACCCGACCCAGGTCATGGAAACCGCAGGGGAAATTATTTTTTTCTGGGTTGCGCGGATGATTATGCTCGGGCTCTACCGGACGAAGAAAGTTCCATTCAATATCGTCTATCTTCATGGGATTGTAACCGCGAAAGACGGTCAAAAAATGAGTAAGAGCAAGGGAAATGTTATAGACCCCATCCTACTCGCTAAAAAGTATGGAACTGATGCGCTCCGCATGGGTCTCATTATTGGAAACACTCCCGGCACGACGACTGCCCTCTATGAAGAAAAAATTCGGGGTTATAAGCTCTTCGCAAATAAACTCTGGAATGTCGCGCGATTTGTTCTCGAAAACACTTCTTCCGCTGAAGGAATTACTTCCGAGTATACCAAAAACGATACACAACGGATTGAGGAATTTCGTGGAGTCGTTCAGGATATCACCAAAGATATTGACGAGTACCGTTTCTACCTGGCCGGTGAAAAACTCTATCATTATGTCTGGCATACTTTTGCGGATACGATTCTCGAGGAAAGTAAACTAATCTTGAAAGACGGGAGCAAGGAGGAAAAACGCTCTCGCCAGGCACTCCTTTTGCAGATTCTCACCGACATATTAAAACTTCTCCATCCTTTTATGCCCTTCATCACCGAAGAAATCTGGAGCATGTTACCCGGCGTGAGTGGGCTTCTCATGATCGAATCCTGGCCAAAGACATAACAAGCGCGCTATGCATCAAACATTCACCGAGACATTTTCATTCGCATTCCTCGGCGGTGTTCTTCCTGCGCTGATATGGCTTTTTCTCTGGCTCCTCGAAGATGAAAAACACCCCGAGCCAAAACGGAGAATATTCAAAGCATTTGCTGCCGGAGCACTCCTCGTTCCCGTGGCACTTCTCATAGAGCGCATCATTGCGGAATTCTTGGGATACTCTGCCACAAACCAGCTGGGCAACCTTGATTTCAGTTTTCCTGCACTACTCGCTTTCGCGGCCGTGGAAGAGAGCGTAAAATTAGCCGCCGCATACCTCTCAAGCTTCCGCCACAATAAAGATTTCGACGAGCCGGTCGATACAATGATTTACCTTATCTCTGCGGCGCTCGGCTTCGCCGCATTCGAAAATGCCCTCTTCGTCGAACGAGGACTCACCCTCCACTTCGGCGTAAATCTCCTCGTCTACTCCGGAAGCCTTCGCTTCGTTGGAGCAACACTTCTCCATGTGGTAAGTTCCGGACTCCTCGGAGGGTTCCTTGCCTACACCTTCTGGAAAAAGCGACATACGACGGCAATCGCAACGGGACTTGGAAGTGTCATTCTCTTGCACGCGGTATTTAATTTCTTTATACTGAAAGGAGGTGAAGGGGTAGTGACGATTCTCACGTTCGCATTTCTCTGGTTCATCACCTTTATTCTGATTGGTGTATTTCAAAAAATTAAACACTTAAAACATATCTCCTAAGTATGCCGAGGAACAAACGCTCTTTTTTCGAACGACTCACAGGAAGCATCCACATTGAAGACGATAGTACCGTGCTCGGGGCGAGCGGCAAACCGTCTAAACGCACGGATTGGATGGAAACCGAGGCCGACGAAGGACAACTCTTGGTAGACGTCCACCAAACGCCGGACGCAATCATTGTCAAAACTATGGTTGCCGGCGTTAAACCCGAAGACCTCCAGATAACCATTTCGCGAGAGATGGTGACGATTCAAGGTAAACGCCAGGCCGAAACCACGGCCCTCGAAAACGACTATTTCCTCAAAGAGCTCTACTGGGGATCATTCTCTCGGAGTATCCTCTTGCCGCAGGAAGTGGACGCCGAGAGCGCCGAGGCAACCGAAAAACAAGGCCTCCTCACTATCCGACTTCCAAAAATAGACAAAGAAAGAATCCAAAAAGTGAGAGTTAAATCAAGCTAAACGGATACGTCACCTCCCATTTCAAAAACACCCCTGCCAAAAAAAGAGAGAGGTGTTTTTGAAAACGTAAAAGTGAGTAGTCGAGAAATTATGAAACTTTGAAAACTGTGGAGCCGTCCCGCGCTTCGCCTGAAAGTTTGACGGCAACTTCATCTCCTTTTTTAGCAGATTCCACTGCCTCGTGATCAATCTGCATCGACGAAACGGTCTCTTCAGATTCTTCTTCTCCGTGTTTCACTTTGATTGTGTCTCCAGTCTTAAGCCCTCCGGTGAGCTTGATAACGGCGACGGAAATTTTATTGTACCAATGCGTAACCTTGCCTATTTCTTTTTCCATATTTTCTCTATATTCAGAATAAATAACTTACTAATGTGTTACTCTTCGACCCGATAGAAAGTAGCACAATGAGTTTACATGTATCCCAACCCAAGATTGGTCGGCCTTGGACTGAATGTGCTGGGAGGCAGGCTCGAACTGCCGACCCTCTGCTCTTCAGGCAGATGCTCTACCAACTGAGCTATCCCAGCGAAAAAACAGTTTCTCTTACTGAGCCCCTCCATCGATAACATTTCCGGGAAGAAATGAACGGGGATCCTCGAGAATGCTGTTTGCCTTTTCGTACGTGCTCATAAGCGTTTCGAGGTACGGCTGAAGAAAATAGTAAGCTCCGAATGCGGATCCGATAATGAAAAGCCAGTACAGAGATTTCACTGCCCGTGAGATACGCGCTTGATTGTAGAGCTTTTTAAGGAGGCGGTGGTTCTCCTGGCTTAACGCAAGGTTTTCACGCACTAGGGCCTCTATTCCTTCATCAGACATAGGCTACACTCATTCTAGCAAAACTAATTGTCATTTCAAACATCCCCCCGGCAGGAATCAGTCACAACTTTCCCGCCACTGCGGGAAGTCGCGACCCCGCCTCCCCCGACAGGTCGGGGTCCGGCCTTCGATTCTTGACGAAAACTCCCTTGGGGTTTTCTCCGCGGCTCGCTTCGCTCCCCCCGGCAGGAATCGAACCTGCATCTAGGGCTTAGGAGTCCCTTGTTCTATCCATTGAACTACGGGGAGGAAACATTTCAGACTATAGCAAAATACCGGGGTGTCAGCACATTGCTTATCGAGTCCATTGAATCCCGACGTTATAGTCGGGACCCCGACCTTGCGTCGGGGCTACGGGGAGTCTATGTCAGGATACTTACCAGCTTTCCAAGCGTAAAGGCAATACCCGCGGCAATCCCACCAACCACAAGCATCTCAATACCGCTCACGACAAAATTGCGGTGGGTAAAATGCGACCGGAGCGCCCCCGCGAGAAAGAGCGCAAGTCCTGTCACGGTCGCGGTAAAGAAAAACACAAACCCCTCTCCGCGGAAGATAACGTACGGAAGGAGTGGCATCGATCCGGCAACCACGAAGGAAATAAAAGTGATGAGGGCGGCAGTAAGCGGGTTCGTGTGACGCTCCACGACCCCTTCATCTCGTAAGCGTGGGAAGGCGGCGCGCTCTGATAGAGAGCCGAGATAGCTCGAGCTCGCCATGGAGAATGCATCGGCGGCGAGCGATGCGGTTCCGATGATGAGCACTGTCCTCATCGAGAGCCCTGCGCCGATGACTCCGGACACAATGGCAAAGGTCGTGATAATGCCGTCATTAGCACCATAGACAATATCCTTAATGTAGTAACGGCTTTGCATCAGAGAGTGTTCACATGCTAACACAGGGCGAGTATGGCTTCAAAGTTGTCACCAGGAGATGTTTTACACAATCGCTGTGCCCCACAAAGTTCACAGACATGCGTGATAGTGTAACTCCCAGCCTTCATTAAGACACTCTTTGGGCGCATCGCTCCACCGCAGAATTCCGCGCGATCTCCCGGATAGACATCAACGTGCTTGCTCCACAGGCACGCTGGACAGTGATTTGTATACCCGTCGCCGCAGACACTTGTACTACAGTGACTACAGGTGAAATTTTCTTTTTTGATCTTAAATTTTCTTGCCACAGATGCGGGTGCGGGGAATCGAACCCCAGCCCGTTGCTTGGGAAGCAACTGTTCTACCACTAAACCACACCCGCTTATCCGAGATATCCAGACCAACCTCCACTCCCTTACCTGAACCAGGGAAATATCTTACTCCAAAAACCTCCTTGAGCACTCGCTGAAGACGTGGCAGTCCCTTCTTCATCAACAACGACAATAACTTCTTCGCCTGGCTGTGCTACGGGGAACTTGGTCCGTACCTCTTCCTCAATACCCCGCCCACTCGAGAGACGCGCCACCTCGGTCTCAAGAAATGCCTTGCGCTCGAGAAGTGTATTAAGCTCTCTTCTGGTCTCGCGCTCCTCCGCCCGCACTGCCCTCTCCTTCTGATACACGCCCCACACCGGCTTCGCGAGGAAAACGATGAGGGCGATCAAACCAAGGGCTACACCGTAGCTTTTCAGCGAAAATTTTCTTTTCCGTCTCTCATTTCTCCGCATTGGCAGTGTTCATACCCGGCCCCGCCGCGTATAATAGATGTATTATAATAAAATCGAAACAGGAGGCAACGCATATGTTCATCAAGGAACGACACCGACGCAGAGTGCGCATTATCTGGTCCATAATCTCCATCATCGTCATCGCAAGTATGGTCCTTCTCTATCTACCGCTCTTCTCATAAATCCTCGGTGTCGAGAGAGATATCTAGGAACGGCGGACAAGTTTGAGAAATACGTCTTGCGGGATTTTAACGCGACCTTGCTTCGCGAGCTTCTTTTTTCCTTTTTTCTGCTTCTCGAGGAGTTTCATTTTCCGCGTCACATCTCCTCCATAAAGATACCCAGTGACGTCTTTCCGGAGCGCGGAGAGTGTGCGCGAAGCGATGATACGACCTCGGGCGCGGGCTTGGATTTTTAAGGCAAAAAGCTGGCGCGGTAAGTTCTCCTCTAGCCGCTGGGCAAGCGACTGGGCCTCATGTTCCACGCGCCTCACGGAGACAATACGCGTAAGCGGAAGCGCAACTTCATCCGCGAGAAGAATGTCGAGACGCACCACATCGGCTTCTCGCATCCCAATCATACGGTACGAGAGTGAAGCGTATCCTTTGGTCGCGCTCTTCAGTGCATCAAAAAATCCGCGCATGAGCTCACGGAGTGGCATCTCTGCATTGAGTGACGTGCGGTTGCCGCGCAGAGTCATGGTCTCCCCCACCTCTGCTTCATGTTCGTAGAGAAGCTGTAGACACTGCCCAATGTATTCTGGAGGCGTAATCAACCGGCAAATCACCCACGGCTCAAGGACGCTTTCAATCACTCCTTCATCGGGAAATCGAGAAGGAGAACGAACAATTTCGGTGCGACCGCCTCGGAGATGGACCTCAAAACTAATCGTTGGACTCGTCACGATGAGATTTTGATTAAACTCGCGCTTCAATCGCTCGGCGATAATTTCAAGGTGGAGTAGTCCCAGGAATCCGCACCGGAAGCCTTTCCCAAGCGCATCTGACGCTTCCTCTTCGAAGGTAAGCGATGAATCGGAGAGACGGAGCTTGGTGAGAGAGTGTGAGAGCGCTGTAATATCATCCTGTTCTTCTGGGTAGAGCGAGGCAAAAACCACCGGTTGAGGTCTCTGGTAACCCGGAATCGGAGCGAGTTGAGAATTCTTCCGGAGAAGCGTATCGCCAACCTGCACGAGTCCTGGCTCTTTGAGTCCGGTCACGACGTACCCAATCTCGCCCGAGGCGAGAGAATCCGTTTGTCTCCGCTCCGGGGAAAAAATGCCGACCTCCTGCGCATTAAAACTGATACCGGCATGTGAAAAAGAAAGCTCGTCGCCTTCGGAAACCGATCCCTCAAACATCCGCACCGAGACAATAATCCCTCGATGTGTAGTATACTCTGAATCAAAAATAAGTCCGCGACAGGATTTTTCATTCGTCGGGCCCTCGCCTGGAGCCGGAATACGCTCGACGACTGACTGAAGAAGGTCCCCGACACCAAGACCGGTCTTTCCAGAAACCAAGAGAACGCGGGAAGGATCTTCGGAGAGGAGTTCGGCGAGGGCAGAGCGGGTCTCTTCGACTTCTGCATTCTGAAGATCAATCTTATTGACGACGGGGATTACGACGAGATTATGTTCACGCGCCGCGTCGAGAACGGAGAGTGTCTGTGCTTCTATTCCCTGCGTAGCATCAACGAGAAGTATCACTCCCTCAACCGCGCGCAAAGACCGCGACACCTCATAGGAAAAATCAATGTGGCCAGGTGTATCAATTAAATTAAGCTGGTACGTTTTCCCGAGAGAAGTGTAACGCATCTTGACTGGCTGCATCTTAATGGTGATACCTCGTTCGCGCTCAAGCTCCATCTGGTCGAGTACCTGCTCGCGCATTTTGCGCTTCTCGACAGTGGCAGTAAGTTCAAGCATGCGGTCGGCAAGTGTGGACTTGCCGTGATCAATATGCGCGATGATGGAAAAATTTCTGATGAGAGATGGGTCCATATGTGGATGCATCATACTGAAAAATACGTAAAAACGAAAACGCGACGGGAGTCTCGGCCGGTATAAACACCGGTACGGGCTCCCATCGCGCTGGGGGGTTGGGGGGTGCGGAACTAGGAGCTCCGCTCGAACTTGAATTGGTATCCTACGTCGAGAATACCACGCGGCTCCGAGCGATGCGCGCTGGATCCACGTTGCGGAATGCGACATCACGCCCTCTGTGTGCGTGTATCTCTTCCGCGGCCTCCTTGACCTCGGCCTGGGTGACCTTCACCAAGTACTCCACGCCGAATTTCTTCGTGAGGAACCTCTCGAGCTGGTCGTCCGATATCGAGGTCGCGTTCTCTACGGGTAGCATTAGTCCCCCCTTCCATTTTCGATTTTCAAGAACAAGAACAGGAGTACACTCTACTCCGGTCCGGTATTAATATAAGTGAAAGACTCTTTATTGTCAATAGGTTCCGACGAATACTATCGCTCAAAATCGTCCGGACTCGAAATAAATGGTCGAAGTCCCGGAATACGCCGTCCAAGAGCCTGCCGTAATTCACGGAGTTCATGGTTTTCGAGTACCATGAGAACGAGAATACCCGTGGCTATCCCCGCGATACCGGCGCCAAGTCCTTGCAGGAAAATTCCGACAAATGTCGTAATATCAAAAACATCGTCAAGAACTTTGAGCGCCTGGTATGCGACAAAACCCATGATGACAGCCGCTCCGAATGAATGGAGAACATTTCTTCGGATAGATGAGTAGTGTTCTCGGAAATCCCGCCGGAACGCGAGAGAAAGAAAAAGAACATTCGCAAGCGCTCCCACTGAAAATGCGAGTGGAAGAATAAGAACATCCGTACCGGGTATACCTTCGACTTTAAGAAGCGCCTCAAAGAAAAACCGTACTTCCCCCGCCGTATTAAGAAACTTCGTAAAAAATAGCACGAGAAGTACAGTCCCCACTGACGAAACAACATTGAGGAGGAGAGGTTTTCTCGTATTCCCGGCTGCATAGTAACCGCGGACGAAGAGAAGCACCAAACTCTGCGCGGCGACACTCACGGAGAAAAGTGCAAGTGCTGCGGCAGTGAGACGTGTCGCCTCCCAATTGAATGCACCGGCCCCCAAGATGCTTCGGACAATTTGTGCGCGCAAAACGATAAAGAGTGAAGCAATTGGGATTGACCAAAATAAAATATGGCGTCCCGCAGTCACGATATGGTCAACAAACGCTCGACGTTCGCCGTTCGCAAAGAGTGAAGCAAGTGTCGGGAATGCCGCAACAGAATAGCTTGCTCCCACAATGGCAAGCGGCACCGATTGAAGATTATACGCGAACGTAAATATGGCAATAGACCCCTCCGACATCTGGGAAGCTATGGCAGTGAGTACGATGATAACGATTGTATGCGCGCCAAGCGCCACAGTCCGCGGAAGGGAAAGCAGGGTAACAGCCCTAAGATCGGCTGACCACTGAAAATTTGTCCTCTCGGGCATCAATCTCTCGCGTACGACAGACGGAATTTGAATCGCGAGATGGAGAAAGGCACCCAAGAGAACACCGAGGACGAGACCGACAACTCCCATGCTCGGATAGAAAAAAAGCGCCCCGATGATAATGCCGGCGTTATAGAGAATAGGTGCAAGGGCAATATTCAAAAATCTCCGCGATGCTTGATTTATGCTTCCAAAAAAACTCGAGAGACCAAGGAGGACTGGGGAGAGAAGAAGAATACGCGAAAGCAGTATAAAATCACCCTGAGCGGTAGCATTAAATCCGGGAACCACGAATCCTGTGAGGTACGGAATGGCGAAATAAGCGCACACGACCCCGAGAAACATCATCGCGGCATACACCGCAAATATGGAACTCAAGAATCTCTTTACGCTCTCGTGGTCACGGGTAGTAAGTTTTTCAACAATAAAAGGAATGAGCACCGAAACGGATACGAATGATGCAACCGAAACATAGAGAAAATCCGGAATACGAAATGCGGCGTAGTAGACATCGAGTTGGGATGTTGCCCCGAATGTAGCGGCGAAAATGCGGTCACGAATAAGTCCGAGAATCTGTGCCCCCACCGCGGATACTGCCAAAAGAAACGCGGCCTCATGGAGGCCGTTATATTCCCTGTGGAGGAGTGCCGTGACCCGTTTTACCACTTTTGAATAGTACCACAGCTCTTCTGATGGTGTATGATGGGGAAAACACGATTTACATGCTCAAAGGCGGCATCACCATTCAAACTGCAGCTGAAATCCTCGGGGTCTCCGTGGGAACACTTCGGGGTTGGGACCGCTCGGGGAAATTGAAGGCACGGCGTAGTAAAAACCGCTACCGAATCTACCGGGTTGCAGAACTTGAACGCTTTGCAAAAAAACACGGCACCAGAAAACGCTCTGGCACCTTGACCTTGCTTCTCTAGTAATTCAATTGAGGATGAGGTAGAAAAACCCCGCCAGTAAGGCGGGGTTTTTCATAGTTCTTGCTTTGTGCCTATAAGCCGAATTCTGTATTCCGCTCAAAGCGGAACGATAGGTATCTATCTGGTCCCGACGTCGCCGAGGGGATCAAGCGGCGCTTCCCGCCAAAAGGCGGGACTCGGCCTTGCACTCAGGTAAGAATTTTGCCGTTTCACTCCCGACATTTCTGTCGGGACTCATCATCTGATTTATCAGATGATGTTGCTCTCCTTTCGGAGAGCAACGTCTCTGTTCGCATCTCTAGGATTACTCCCGACGGGCGTTACCCGCTACCTTGCTACACACTTCCGTGTGTGAGTGTTCGGACTTTCCTCTCCCCGCATGAAGCGAAGAGCACCTATCCGGCACAAAACCGAATTAGAGTATAAATAACCTTTTCTTATTTTGCAACTGCCTTGGCGTCATCGATGACTTGCACATGAGGCATATCGATTTCGCACGTTCCCGAAACACAGGCGAGTTCCTTTGAACCAGTGGTTGTGTCGTCATACTCATAGAGTACAATCTTTGAAAAATCAATCTCGGGAAAATTCTTCGAGAGTTCATTATAACGCTCTTCAGTGACTGCTTCATAGGGCGCGAGTTTATAAACGTGCTCACTCCGCGGCAAAAACGAGAGGCCGCCAATGATATCCCAGTGTGCATACACCCAGTGGGCAACTTCAAGCCATTCTCCCTCATCTACGGAAATTGTCGTTGAAGGATTGTGTTCAGTATAATTTTCTTTCACCATCTTCCAGTACTCAAGCAGTTCATGCGCTGACACATCATCCTTGAAGTGTGTTGTTCCCTTCGGTGCCTTTACGGGAAACTCAAGTACGAATGTATTTGCCGTATCTTCTGTAGAACCGACTTCTGGATGTGTTGGAACTCCCATGTCGCGGAGCATTGCGAAAAGCGGATTGTGTCGTTCGATTCTCACGCGGCGAATGTAGAATCGTGCATGTCGCGGGTGCATACCCGAAGACGAATCAAAAAGCTGTGAACCGTTTCCGGAAGGTTTTACGCACGTAATTGCAGTTGATGCATTGATACCGAAGCGTGTGGCATACTTCCGGTTCGTTTCAATCGCAACCTCCTTCATTTTTCGAAGCGTGTTCGGATTCCGCACTACCTTACAGTCCCATTGCCCAGTAATAGACACCCCAAGCAAACGTTCTTCATCACAATTCTTTTTCCACTCCGGGGATAAATACTTAAAGTTAGTGAGCATGGACTGGTAGGTGCCCAGAATCGTTGCAATCCTGGTCTTTTCGAGGAGTGTATCCTCGGTATCTTCCGCTCGAGCAACCACTTCGGTTAAATTGCAGAACTGCTTCGGTTTGAGAATAATCTCCCCGCACGGATTAGTTCCCGCTACAAAACGCTCTGGTTCAAATATCTTCCACCTTCGCGCGGGGAGTTGCTTTTTCAGAGTGCTTCGATTGAAAATCCCCCGCTCGCCAGACCCGGAGGCAACTAAGTTACTCCACTCGGCGAGAAATTCTTTTTCAGTCGGCTTTTCGTTATAGACCGCAGAATTATTCGCCATGGAGCGCTGTGGGTTCGTGAGATAAAATTGCCCATTCTTCGCTTCTCTCATAGAAATATCGTCGAGATCAGAGAGCGAAATGAGTGCACTCCGCCTCACGCCGCCTGCGACAACAACTTCGCCAATCTTACAAATGATGTCGTGAGCATCGAGTGTAGTGAGCCGTCTTCCTTGGCGGTTAAACATTTTTTCGCGCGTGAAGTCGAGAAGTTGTCGGAGAGGTCCGGGGCCCGATGCGCGACCACCCATAGTGACGAGCCGTGAACCCTGCGGACGCACCTTTGAATAATCAAACTCAATGTCTTTTCCGGAAGCCCATGTCTTCATCCCAAGAACGAGCGCATCTGCCCACCCTTCTTTTGAATCAAGCACAACGTGAGTCGGGAGTTTTTCTTCGGTTTGACGTTCAATAAACGGAAGTCGTTCAATGTTTTGATGCTCGACGGAAAATCCGACACCGGTGCCGCACATCGAAATGTAGGCAATCTCGCCGAAGTCTTGCCACTCGGTCGGTGCAACAAAAGAACAGTTGTACGCGGTGACATTTGATTTCCGCACCGCCGGTCCCGCGCTCCAAAGAAGACGCATGGATCCGAGTGCTTTCATCTCGAGTATATATTCACGAATTTCTTCGTACTCCTTTTCCGTGAGCTTGTCGTCGAGCGTTTCTCGCATAAACGACATATAACGCTCCGAAGTCTCAATCCACGTCTCACGTCGTGATTCCTCCGGAATCCATTTCGAGTACGTCGTATAGAAAACGAATTCAGCAAGTTGGTTCTTGAAATATTTCTTGCTCTCCGCAGTAAGTTCTTTTACTTTCTCCGGAACCGCTTTCTCAGAACGACGAACTTCTGCTCGTTTGTCGCGGTAAAGAATATATGCCTTAGCTGCACGGGCATACCGGTGCAAAATAAGCTGTCGTTCCACCAAATCCTGCACTTCTTCGACTGTTGGGACGTAGTTTTTGCTCGTCTTAACAACATGCGCAAGGTCTTGACCCACTGCGGCGGCAACGATTTCGGGTCCTTTATCGCCATTGAGCTCACCGGAGGCCTTCATTGCCTTCCCAACGGCGACTGAAATACGTTCAAGGTCAAACGCCGCAACAGATCCGTCGCGCTTCCGAATTTTTCCCGGTAATGTTCGTCCCTTTAATTGAGTTTCCCCTTTTCCTTTCATTTTTAGAAGAAAAAATTCATTGGTAAATTGTATTGTAATCGCAACTGTTCGACAAAAAAGTGGATAACCGATAGAAAACGGAAAAGAAAACAAAAAAAGAGTTTTGTAAAACAAAAAAATCTCACCAGCCGGACGCAGGGGAAGCAGTAAGACTTTTTTTGAGTTGTTTCTTTCTTTTTGAAAAATTGTTCGGAGTGGGAGCTATTGACACTTAATGATTTATGTAGTGTCACTCCTGATTGACAACGTGGAGCATACTCCCCTATGCTTGAGCTGGGTTAGACCTTCCACAATTCTCTCCGCGGATGCGGTCAAGGAGAAACTATGGCTGTTGAATTCAAGAAAGGGGAATGGGTAATCCCGAACATCTGCGACCCCTATGAGATTATGCGTGGACTCGTTGAACATTTCATCGACAGGTACGACGATGGGCCACGTGAGGTTCTTGAAATCAGAAAAGAACCTGGAATTGGGCGCTGTACGTGTATGGGTCCCGCGGACCCTGATCTCCGCAAACATAAGCAAACATGCGGAAACTTCATGCATTCACAGCTCCTTCTCATTGCACTTCCCGATGGGAAGAAAGAATGGTTCCGCGGACGGTTTTTCGTCCACGCTCCTTGTCGATTGAGACTGGAGTAATGCCCACCACGCAGAGTTGCGTGGTGGGCATTACTTATTTCATTTCACGCCGAATGTCCGTACCTCGCCGTATTCAAACGGTTCCGTATCGCTAAATCGCTCAAGTGGTTCACCTCGCAGAAGAAGTGCAAGACATGAAAGAGATATTTGGTGTCCGCACGTAAGCACTGTAGCGTCCTGAAAATCTTTTTTTAGAAAATCGAGAAATGATTGCGCTCGTCCAAACGTTTCTTCGAGTGAGTCACCCTCGAGAAGAAAATTATTTTCCATCGGTTCAATATTTTTTAAACGTTCAATGAGCGGCAATACCGTTTCGAGCGTTCTTTTTTTCGGGCTGACAAAAATATAGTTGTATGTTTCTCCGGCGAGTTTTTCTGCCAATACTTCTGCGTGTTTTTTTCCATCTTCCGAAAGGCCTGGGTCAACATTCCCGGCAATGGAAAAATCCGGAGTATATTCAGTGTGCCGTAGAAGAAATAGTTTCATGGTGTTAAAAAATTAATTTGTTTAGCTCCCTTTCGGAGTACTTTTACTTTTCCGCTGTGCATCATGATAATCGTTGACGGCTTACCGCGCAATGTCCCTCCGGGAATATAGAGGTCAACCTTTTCACCAAAATAATTCCGCGCCTCGCGGATACTCCGTGCGGGCCGCTTCCCTTCCGGATTTGCGGATGGTGCGACGAGAGGACCCACGTGCTTGAGAAATACGGTAAGCATTTTCTTTTTCGGAACACGAAATGCAAGTGTCTTTGTCCCACGGTGGAGATAACGAAAACGCTCACCTCTACACTGAAATACGACACTCACTTTCCCGGGCCAGAGACGGTCGAGTATTTTCCGCTCCGAGACCGAAGGAGAAACACCGAAGCGACCGAGATTCCGAACCGAGCCCAGTAAAATAATGAAGGGCTTCTCTCTACTGCGCCCTTTAATGCGCTCGATGCGAGCGACGGTTGATCGGGACAGGGCATTCCCGAGAACTCCATAGAGCGTGTCGGTGGGAGCTACCAGAACGCCCCCGCGCCGCAAGCACGTTATTCCCTTACGGAGCTCCATTGAGCCGCCTTATACCCAGATAGCGAGTAAAGCGCCGACCACTACAAGCACGACGACGTAGTAACCGGCGTTAATGAGATAGAGTTCGAAAGACTTTTTCTCATAGAGAACGCTTGAGAGTGTCGACGTCGCTACAAAACCGACTCCGGCTAAGAGTCCAAGTTTCGCTCCAGCGAGAGCTGTACCCACACCTGCGTAGCCCGAAAGCACCGAAAGAGCGAAGCTCATGACGAGTGCGGAGAGAAAACTCATTGCGTATGTTTTCTCCATTCCCTTGGGTTTCTCCTTCATCTTCTCCGGACCCCATCCCATGAGCATCATAAAACGCTTCCCGAAAAGTATCGGTGAGTACCAGAGAAATCCGAGCGCAATATAGATGACACCTCCGACTAGAACTGCGGGATAATTAACTGCTACATTAATCATACCTATTTCACCCTATTGATACTATTGATTCAGTATAACATGAACTCACATTCGATGGGCCTATCAAAGATCCTTGCTTCGCACGAGAGAATTCTCCCAACGGAGCCGAAGCGACTTCGAAAGTGTGGCGAATTTTTGTTTTACCTCTTCCAAAACATAGAGCTTCGTCGCGATGAGAAGAACCTCGCCCGACATCCCAATACGCCGCAGAAATCCCTCAAGTAATCCAAATTTCTTTTCCTTGGTGCGGTGGGTAAGTCCATGAATAACTTCAAACCCCATATTACCTTTTGTTTTTTTTGAAAAATAGTTGAGAGCGATTTCGATTTGGAACCCTTTCTTGTAGTCATGTGGCACCTGTTCCCAGAGATTGCGAGTAAGTGCGCGCTCGCCACCCAAAATGGGGACGAGGTGAAGAAACCGGTTGAGAAGAAAAAACTTCCGGCCGCGGAGCCCAACATAGTGTTCATGGCGGCCACTTACCACAGGCATCACAAGGTGGTGTATAGACTCTCGGGTAAGTCCGGAAATATCAGCATCGAGGAAAAGAAGAACGTCATGTAGAGCTTCGCGAACACCTGCTTCAAGTGCTTCGGCCTTGCCGCAATTTTCAGAAAGGGAAATCACCCGCGCGCCAGCCTCTCGAGCGCGCTCGGCAGTCCGATCCGAGGAACCATCGTCAACGACAAGAATTTCCCCGATAAGCGGGTGTCTCGAGGCAGAGTGAATAACTTCACCGATCGTTTCCTCTTCGTTAAACGCAGGAATTATTGCTGAAACCAAAGTTTTTTTACCGTTTTGTGTATCCATAAGTGGAGTGCGATGAGAAATACGAGAAAGACCGCAAAAAACACTTCCGTGCCGTAGAAAAAACCTTTAACTTCTCCAAGTCCGCGGTCGAGAGAAAGTGCAAGGAGAACAATATATCCCTGAAGTGCTAAGACGCCAACGATATTCACAAGAAGGTAGTGGAAAAAAGGCACAGCATAGGCACCCGAAAGGATTTGTGCCGCAACTCTCGTGCCGTAGACGAATTTTGATCCAAAAAGAATTTTCAAGCTGTGCGCGCGGAAAACCCCCGATATTTTTGCTATCACGCCCGCTTGCCGCCCCACGATTGGCCACCGAGCGATTCTGTCAAATTTCGCGACGCGACCAAACATATACCAAAGAGAGTCCGATATGAGTGTCGCAAAAATAGAGATAGCAAAGAGCGTCAGCAAATCCAAATCACCATTTAAGGCAAAATAGACTGCCGGAATCAAGACTGTTTCCCCGCCGAGAAAAAGTCCGACGAAAAGAAGAAGATAGACATTCGCAATCATCGCCTACACTTTATCAAACGTCCAAGAGAGAAACCAGAGAGCGTGGAAAAACCTTTTGGATTCTGAATTCGACGGGGGGAATGTATTAGTGTCGCGCCTTCGGCGTGACCCCGCTTTGTCCGTTTCTTCTGATTCCGAATTTTGGCGGAAGGGGGGAGATTCGAACTCCCGGTACGGTTTCCCGTACGCATGCTTTCCAAGCATGTCCATTAGACCACTCTGGCACCCTTCCAATAACGATACACAGAACTAATTCGTTCGTTTGAGGTACCAAATCGCTTTAGGTATCGCTGAACAGCATCCTCACGATATAAATAGATATTTTGTCCTCGCTTATCAATATGAGGTATAATTTGCATTTTTCCAAATGCATCTGCAACTTGTTTAATGAGGATAGGAGAATTGCTTGAGAAGCAAAGCCCGATGTTGAAATATCTTTCCTTCCGTGAACACTCTACCTTTCTCCGCGGAGGGCGGCAATCCGGTCTTCCACCGGTGGGTGGGTCATGAAGATTTTTGCAAACCACTTGACAGTATTTTGCTTCCCCTGGTAGGGGTCATCAAACCAGAGATGAGCCGTTGCATGGTTCGCTTGCCCCATTGGCGTATGATCGCGATGAATCTTCTCGAGCGCCGAGGCAAGGCCATCGGGATAGCGCGTTAAAAGGGCACCCGAGGCATCCGCGAGAAACTCACGCTTCCGCGAAACCGCGAGCTGAATCAATACTGCCGCAATTGGCGCAAGAATGGCGAGAGCAATTCCTAACAAAAAAAATATCGCTTGCGCTTGCCCAGAATTCCTATCTCGTCCTCCTCCAAGCCCACCGAAGCGGAGAGAACGAAGAAAAAAATCGGAGAGCAATTGGACAGCCCCCAAAAGAACTACTACGACGGTTGAAACGAGCACGTCCCGATTCCCAACGTGGGAGAGCTCATGCGCAAGCACCCCTTCAAGCTCGGAATGGTCAAGTAGTGTGAGAAGTCCAGTTGTGACGGCGACCACGGCATGTTCTTTGTCACGGCCGGTGGCAAAAGCGTTTGGCTGTGGTGAATCCACAATATAGATTCTCGGCTTGGGGAGACCGGCGGTAATAGCGAGATTTTCAACGATGTTGTGAAGGTCTGGCGCCTCGACATCTGGAAGCACTCGCGCGCCCATCGAAGCGATCACAATTTTATCCGAGAACCAGTAGGAGCTGACGCTCATCACCACACTCGCGGCAAAAGCGATGATAACAATCGAGGGATTGCCGTAAATTTGCGAGAAGGCATACCCCACGCTCGTCACAAGAACGAGGAAAAACGTTATGAGGAGCCATGTCTTCCGGACATTGGCTTCTTGGTGCGTATAGAGTGACACAGGAGCCTTCTAGAACTTCACTTCCGGAACTGCGCGCGACTCCGGAGCTTCGTCGAGGTCAAAAAATTCTTGCTTCGTGAATTTAAATGTAGATGCAATCACATTTCCCGGGAATGATTCGATGCCGGTATTTAGGTCCCTCACGTTCGTATTGTAGAAACGCCGCGCCGCTTGAATTTTGTTTTCCGTGTCGGAGAGCTCACGCTGAAGTTCAAGAAAGTTCGTATTCGCCTTAAGATCCGGGTACGCTTCGGAAATCGCGAAGACCGATTTAAGCGCCCCGGTCAAAACATTTTCCGCTTTCGCATGGTCGGCCACGGTTCCCGCGCCGAGCGCGGCTGCGCGGGCAGTAGTCACATTCTCAAAAGCCTCCCGTTCATGTGTGGCATAGCCCTTCACCGTCGTGACAAGGTTCGGAATCAAGTCATAGCGACGCTTCAACTGCACTTCAATGTCCGCCCACGCTTCCTTCGCTCGATTTACGAGGCGAACGAAATGGTTGTAGATAAAAACAATCCAGAGCACGATTACCCCGATAACAGCAAGAATAATAAGTAAGATATTCATAGTGATACTAATTTTTATAGGAACTTCTCTTGTCCCCAGTAATAAAGTTTCCTCCCGAGAACGTAGATAATAAAGAGTCCTAGAAGATAGATTGCAAGTTTAGCGAGGAGGAATGGGAGACGAACAACGAAAAGAATGAGTCCGTCGATAAAGTTTCTCGCGTCTTCAAGTGTCGTACGGAGAGATAACTTCGCCACGTAGAGCGGCCGCCAGTGAACTCCGAAAACTTTCGTATCAGGCTCCGAGGTAAGCTCAAGTGAAATGATGGAGTAAGAAACGCGTGATTTCACACTTTCAAGCTGGGCTTGATATTGCTCGATTTCTCCCCGTGTCCGCGTCAATTCACGCTCAACTTCGAGAATGTCTGCAATCTCACCCGCCCGGGCAAGAAGTGTGCGAAGCTGTACCTCGGACGCGCGGAGATTCTTGAGACGGGCCTCGAGATCAACAATCTGGTCCGTCACATCCTGCGAATTCAAACTCTCATGCTCGACACGGATAGCGAGTCCTTTAATAGACTCCGTCATCGTGCGAAGTTTATCCTCGGGTACTCGCACCACCATACTGCCATTCTTAACATCCTCACTCACTTCGAAAAGATCAATGTTTTCTACAAATCCGCCTGCACCCAAAACCAAATCAGTAACCGCCTGTACTGTTTCTTCAGCTTTGGTGACGAGAAGCGAAAGAGAGGCAGTTTGTATGACAGAGCGATCTCTGCCTGTGGTGCGGGAGTTGCCCGGCTCTGGAGTGGGATAGATCGGAGGAAACTCTTTACTATTCCTATTACTATAGAAGGCATCTTCGGCCATATCGGCCGCGGGCCTGCCTGAAACGCCCCCAGCACTTTCGCCGGTGGAGAGACTCCTGTCAATTCGTCCGCCCTGCGTGAGAAAGGCGGCACCGATAATGAGGAGTATGATCCCCAGTACACTGCCAAGAGCGGCTACAAAAACCTTACGCTCGTTCATCTCTGACCACATCATCTGCTATAGTATAGCATCGGGGCGTGAAAAACTCCGCCACCTTCACCAAACCTGCTGTTAATAATCCATCCCGCCAGGCATGCCTCCGCCGCCTGGGTGTCCTGGTTCGTCTTTCTTCGGGATATCGGCAATTGCGGCGCCAATCGTAAGGTAGCTGGCCGCAATAGAAACAGCATTTAAGAATGCAGTTTTCGTCACTTTCAAGGGGTCAATGATGCCTGCGCGCTTCAAATCTTCGACTTTATTCGTGACGGCATTAAAACCGAGCCATGTCCGCGCCGAAGCGGATTTCGCGTCACGCTTTCCTTCCTCAAGCGCACGAATGGTGTCCGGTGCTGACTTGCCGCTGTTCTCGATGATTGCGGTGAGCGGCGCGCGGAGTGCCCCCGCGAGAATTTCTTTCGCCCGAGCAGAAACTTCGTCTGACGTCGCCTTACCCGTTTTCCCCGACGCGATGTTAAAAAGCGCGATGCCGCCGCCGGGAACGATTCCCTCTTCCATCGCTGCTTTCGTCGCCGCAACGGCGTCTTCAACGCGCTGTTTCAATTCCTTCTGTGCCGACTCCGTCGGAGCGCCGACTTTAATCACGGCAACGCCTCCAGAGAGTTTTCCGATACGCTCTTCAAATTTTTCCTTGTCAAATGTCGAGTCAGAAAGCTCAAGCTGTTTCCGAAGCTGTTTCAGCCGGTTTTCAATGTCGGCTTTCTTGCCCTTTCCGCCGACGACCGTCGTTGCATCTTTCGTCGCGATTACTTTGCGCGCCCGTCCCAAAACTTCAAGTCCGACGCCTTCAAGCTTAAGACCAATGTCTTCCGAGACCACTTTGCCACCGGTCATAATCGCAATGTCTTCAAGCATTTCTTTCTTTCGGTCTCCGTAGCCCGGGGACTTGATTGCGAGCGTGTGCAAAATTCCGCGGAGTTTATTCACGACGAGTGTCGCCAAAGCCTCTCCTTCAATCTCGTCGGCAATAATGACAAGTTCTTTCTTTCCTTGCGCCGCAAGCGTCTCGAGGATCGGAAGAATTTCCTTAATGGATGAAATCTTTTTATCGGTAATGAGGATGTAAGGGTCGGAGTACTGCGCCTCCATCTTATCGGGATTCGTGATCATGTAAGGCGAAATGTAGCCGCGGTCAAACTGCATACCCTCGACGAGCTCGAAATCGCTCACCATGGTATTTGAGTCTTCGATCGTCACCACACCGTCTTTGCCGACTTTTGCGATGACAGTGGCGATCAATTTGCCAATATCCGCGTCTTTCGCCGAGAGCGCGGCGACCTCTTCAATCTTCTTCTGGTCATTGATGGGTTCCTTCTGGTCTTCGAGCGAGCGGATCACAGACTCTGTTCCCGCCATCAGTTCGTCGGCAAGCTGGATGACGTTAAAACTCTTTTCACGGACCGCTTTCTCGCCCTCTTCTATAATAGAGTGCGCAATAATGACGGACGTCGTAGTTCCATCGCCCACAAGGTCATTTGTCTTTTCCGCCGCTTGTTTGATTAAATCTGCGCCAAGATTCTCGAACTTTTCCTCAAGCTCAATCTCTTTTGCAACCGTCACACCGTCCAAGGTTACCTGCGGGGCTCCATAGCCCTTTTCGATTACCACTGCCCTGCCGCGCGGGCCGAGCGTCATTTTGACTGCCTGTGAAAGCTTGTCGATACCGCGCTTGAGACCTGCTCGGGCTTCATCGTTAAAGAGAATTTGTTTTGCTGTCATATTCGTTATTCTGATACGTTATTCGATCACCGCTAAAATACTCGACTCGCTCAAAATGAAATATTCTTTGCCGTCTACCTTGATTTCATCCGGACCATATTTCGAAAAAATGACGATTTGGCCTTTCTTTACGGACATCGGCACTATGCGTCCTTCTTCGATTTTCCCGGGCCCCACGGCAACCACTCTCCCCCGCTCCGGCCTTTCTTTATCGACGGTCTCGGGAATGATAATTCCGCCCTTCGTCTTCAACAGAAGGTCATCTGGGCTGATCGGTTCAACGAGGACACGATCCCCGAGTGGTTTAATAATCGTTCTGGTTTGTTTGGTACTCATACGCCATACCCTTATCTTTGGCTTTACTAATAATCCCCAGTGTTAAAAATGAAAAAAAGGAGAAAAAGAATCTGTTGTCGGAACCAGTATAGTCGTTTCCCAGATACTGTCAACACTGAGCTTGACAGTATCGTAACCGCTACGCTATACTCACTTTCACGTATGGTAACTCTCTCGAGCGCCCTCCCGTGGGTGCAAATCGCCCTCTCGGGGGCGCTCATCGCCGCCATTCTCCTTCAGCGCTCTGACGAGGGTGGCTTAGGCACAACGTTCGGTGGCGGAGGAGGCGGTGGAAACTACTACACCCGGAGAGGTATTGAACGGATTCTATTCATTGGAACCATCGTTATTGCAATTTTGTTCGGTCTCACGTCGCTCGCGGCGCTCCTCGTCTAGAGAAGAGCCTTTTTCTCGCAAACTCTTTTATTTATTCACCCATTTCTTTCTCTAACCTAGAATTTTTGTAACAGTGAAATTACCTGACGCACTCAAAAAGGAATACACATTTCCCTTCCTCGGCGGGGCAGATTTGTCGCGGGAGAGCGACATTCCACGCATTATTCGCGAGTTTTCACTCCGTGAACGGATTATATTCTGGGCACTTTTTTGGATTTCCATCGCAAGTGTACTCGGAATACTCACCCGGGTTAATGGAAGCGTTTCCTCCATAGTGCCAGTTCATGGCGGTGGAATCTCCGAAGGTATCGTCGGGAGTCCCCGCTTCGTGAACCCACTCCTCGCCGTTTCCGAGGCAGATAAAGACCTTGTCGCACTCCTCTACTCCGGACTCCTTCGCGTCGGAGAGAGTGGCAATCTCATCCCCGATCTCGCGGAGAGCTACTCCGTATCTCCTGACGGCCTCACCTATACCTTCACGCTCCGTCCTGGGCTCATATGGCATGACGGCGTACCAATCACGGCGGACGACGTTGTCTTCACCATAAAAAAAATTACTGACCCGCTGGTGAAAAGCTCACGGAGGGCAAGCTGGGAGGGGGTGGTGGTTCAAAAAATTGACGAGCGCACCGTGGAATTCAGTTTGAAACAGCCTTATTCTCCTTTTCCTGAAAATGCCACTCTTGGCATTATTCCAAAACACATCTGGGGCACTATCTCGGCCGAGGAATTCGGCGTAAGCACGTTTAACATAAGTCCTGTTGGGGGCGGTCCATATAAAGTGGAAGGCATCGTTCGAAACGAGGTGGGGGTACCCGAATACTATGACTTGAAGTCGTTCGAACATTTTGCGCTCGGGGAACCTTTTATCGATCGGATTCGCCTCCGATTCTATCCGAATGAAACGACACTTGAGAATGCTTTTAGGAACGGCGCTTTCGAGCTTGTCGGAGGACTTTCACCAAATTCAGCTCTCATGAAAGAAGAGCGGGCGAGCCGCATTATCGAATTTCCACTGACACGAGTATTCGGCGTCTTCTTTAACCAAGACCATGCGCGGATATTCACCAGCCTCGCCGTGCGACGTGCACTCCGTGATGCACTTAGTACGGGGGGTATTGTGGAAGAAGTGCTGAGCGGCTACGGGTCTCCGATCGAAGGACCGATTCCACCGGGGGCACTCGGCTACATTTCGGGAATTCGTGCTGTAGCAGCTGCCACTGCTTCAACAACAAACCCACTTGAACTCGCGGCACTCTCTCTCATTGAAGATGGGTGGAAACGTAACCCCTCTGACAATATCTTCACGAAAACGGAGAAAAAAAACGAAGAAAAACTTTCATTCCACCTCGCGACAGCTGATGTTCCAGAACTCAAAGCCGTGGCAGAAATAGTAAAGGAAACGTGGGAGCGTTTGGGCGCCCAAGTGGAGATACGTGTTTTTGAAACCGGGGATTTGAACCAAAACATCATTCGCCAACGCGACTACGATGCTCTCCTTTTTGGAGAGATTATCGGAAGAGACCCCGACCCTTTCGCTTTCTGGCACTCATCCCAACGGCTTGACCCCGGACTCAATGTCGCGCTCTATGCGAACGTCACCGTGGACAAACTCCTCGAGAACGCGAGGAAAACCGAGAATCGGGCAGAGCGCGAGAGGATGTACAAAGAATTCCAAGAAACGGTGGAAAAGGATATCCCCGCAATTTTTCTCTACGCTCCAAACTTTCTCTACATCATTCCTGAACGCGTAAAAGGCATTTCACCCGTTGCCCTTACGGTACAGTCAGAGCGATATTTGAATGTGTATGCCTGGCACCTCTATACCGAGAGCATCTGGCCAATTTTTAACCACCCAATTTCTAAAGATCCTCACAGAGAGAACTAACACTATGGAAACAACGATACGAGAAGGACAAGGACACGGAGCAAAGCGTCCGCGGCAGGGGCCGCGTAGGCACTTCGGAGTGCGTGGACAAGGAAGCGCACATCCTCCTCGCGGCATGGGTCGACCCCGCGGAGGAATGCGCCGAGAACCGCGTCAGGTTCCACGCCGCGGCCCATTAGACGAGACTATCCGGGTTATTCCACTCGGCGGGGTCGAGGAAATCGGAAAAAACATGACGGTTATCGAATACAAGAACGAAATCGTCATCGTTGATGCCGGTATCCAATTCCCGGGCGATGAAGCGCCCGGCGTCGACTACATCATTCCCGACACTGGCTACCTCGAAGCGCGGAAAAGCTCCATCCGCGGCCTCATCATTACGCACGGTCACCTCGACCACGTCGGAGGCATTCCTTTTATCATAGAAAAAATCGGGAACCCACCGATTTATGCACGGGAACTCACTGCCGCCATCATCAGAAAACGGCAATCGGAGTTCCCTCACCTTCCGAAACTCAATTTAAACATCATTGAAAAAGAGGGGGTCATTCCCTTCGGGCCATTACTCTCTGCTCGCTTCTTTGCCGTCACGCACACTATTCCCGACGCCATGGGGGTCATCATTGAAACCCCGCACGGGAATATCATCCATTCGGGCGATCTCAAAATCGACCACCAGGACGGTGTGCCGCTCCCGCATGAAGTCGAGATCTTCACGGCAATTGGTTCGCAGAAAAATCTGCTTCTCCTTGCGGATTCGACCAACACCGAGCGGGAGGGCTTCAGCTTTGCCGAACGAGCTGTGCATGAGAATCTCCGCCAAATTGTGAGCGAGGCAAAAGGGCGACTCATCATCGGAATTTTCTCCTCGCTCCTCGAACGCATTATCTACATCATCTACACCGCGGAGGAACTCGGAAAAAAGGTAGTGATCGAAGGAAGGTCAATGAAAATTAACGTTGAAATCGCAAAGGAGCTGGGGTTACTCAAACCTAAAAAACACACAATCATCCCCGTTGAAGAAATGGGTTCTCATCCACCGAATAAAATCATCATTTTGGCGACCGGCGCGCAAGGAGATGAATTCGCGGCACTCATGCGGATTGCAAACCGTCAGCATAAGCACATCAAGATTAATAAAACCGACGTAGTCGTTCTTTCTTCATCCGTCATTCCGGGAAATGAGCGCGATGTGCAGAAACTAAAAGACAACCTCTCGCGCCAGGGTGCCTCCATCCTCCACCAAGACGTCGCTAACGTCCATTCGAGCGGACATGCCTACAAAGAAGAAGCGAAGTGGATTATTTCCACGCTGAAACCGAAGTTCTTTATCCCCGTCCACGGCTACCACTATATGCTCCGTGTCCACGGAGCTGTTGCGAAGGCGGCCGGCATAGCGGAAAGCAACATAGTAATTCCCGACAACGGCATGATCATCGAGATTACCGGGGGCGGAGAGAAAATCCAGGCGGCAAAACAAGGAGCCCCGGCAGGCATCGTCATGGTTGACGGGCTCGGCCGCGGCGACGTGAAAGAGGTTGTAATCCGCGACCGGCAAGTTTTGGCGCAGGACGGCATGTTCGTCATCGTCGCCGTAATCGACACGAAAAGCGGGAAGATTAAAAAATCTCCGGACATCATTTCGCGCGGGTTCATCTACCTGAAAGAGTCGCAAGACCTCTTAAATCAAACCCGCCTCCTCGTCAAAAAGTCTGTCGAAGATTCGATTGGGCCCATGCGCCCCATCAATTTCGACTTTGTGAAAAATAACGTACGCGAAACAATCGGAAAATTTCTTTTTAATCAAACTAAGAAGCGGCCGATTATACTTCCGGTCCTGCTTGAAGTTTAGGAGTCGAAGCCCACATTAAAATATCAAGGATGGCACTTGATATAAAAGCATTAAAATAAGGACTCCTGATCTTTCGCCTTGCGCGAAGAAGGTGCGGTGACGTCCTTCATTTTCGAGTGCCACGAACAAAAGGGGCAATCGGCCGAGGGGGAGGGCATCGCGCTCTCAAGCACGTCGAGTGCGTGGAGAAACTTTCGCTTTGCCGCATCCGAATTCGTCGTGAGCGTTGAAACGTGTACTACCATTGGAAACCTCTTTTCGAGGTCATCGGCATGATCCGGGTAAAAGTAGATGAGGTGGCCGACACCGGAAGTCTTCTTCCCGCTTTCTTCAAGAAGCCATGCATATGAGTTTAGCTGGTCCTGGTAGGCGGAGAGTGTTTGTTTTTCACGCGGATCCGAGCTCGACGTTTTGTGGTCAACTACTGAACGCCGCCCGTCCAAGGCGATGATACACTCATCCAATTTGCCGAGATAGCCATAGCGCTCATCGTGCCGATAAAAGTATTTTTCCTGAAAGGGGTCTTCAAGTGTGCCCTCTAAGGTGTTTGAGATTATCGGCGGGAGCTTGGGGCGATATGCATCGAAGTATTTTTTTATGACGGAGTCGAAACGGTTCGCAAGTCGCGACACAATACCCTCCGGCTGGTGGACACCTTTCCGGTACTTGAGCCAAAAGCACCGCGGACAACGCTCGAGACCCTGTACACCTGTCGGAGAAAGCCATAAGGCCTTCGCTCTTTCATTACTATTACTTGCCATAGGAACCATAGTAACGCAGGGTGAGAGTCCGATGATACTTGACAAAAATATTATGATATGCTTAAATAAAAAGAGAATGTTCCTAGTGCCATTGAAAAGTTCTTTGGCGCTCTGTACAACTATCGAATAGGAGAAAGGCCAATGTCGACCAAAGAGGTACCGACAAAGACCTACGAGGATACCCTCGGAGAGGTCGTGAACCGCCTCGCGGACAACCAGAAGAGATACGGGGAGTTCGTCACGAAGAGAGAGGAAGTGGCGGCACGACCTGATCAACCATTCGTCTGCGAATTCAACTTCCTCAAGAAGAACTCGCAGGGATGTCTTGGCACTGGGCCACTCATCAAGGAGAACGGCTGGGTGAACTACCTAGTCACCAAGGCTGAGGTGCACTCGGACAAAATTCGGCGCACTGGGTGTCATCACTGTGTCGAAGCTCTCCGAAAGAAGGTGGGCGGGTCACAGGGAAGGGAGATTCCGAGGGAGAAGTTCTCCACCCTAGCTACCGACTATTGGAGGGGCCGACTCGACTGGATCGACAAAGAGATTGAAATGACCAAGAGAAAGATCGCCGGCCTTGAAGTGCAGGAGAAGGAGCTCAAGGAGAAGATCACGGCACGCGATCTCCATCGGGCACACCAACAGGAAGTGCTCTCCCTCTTCGGAATCACCATCGAAGAGAACGGTGATTCCGAAGAGGGGAAATCATCCGCGGCGACCAAGACAAGGGGGAGTGATCTCCGTGTCTCGATCGGCGACGAACTCCGCTCGAAGTCGAAGGAGGGACGAGTCATTCACTAGCCGACACAGGCTCTGGGCCGCGGTTTTCACACAAGAGTGTGAAGACCGCGGCCTTTTCATTTGAGGCGATTATTCCTTCATCTTTGCAAGTCGGCAATACCGACATTCCTTATCTCTACACCTCCGGCCCCAAAACGAGAGCGACAGGATTTCCTTTGATACACGCCCCACCACTTCCTCAAGCGCGTTGACGTCCGTTCTTTCAATCAAAAACCGTTCTTTTCTAAATTTCCCGCTCGCATCCGGCTCGATAAAATCAATGTCGCCGGAAACCATGTGGTACTTCCCTCCCAAATAGCGGTCAAGAAGAAGTTTATAGAAAACGAGCTGACGCTTGTATGCTCCGTCCCCGCCCTTGGTTTTCCCTTCTATCACAGCGCGCGATCGCGGTCTTCCAGTTTTATAATCAACAACATTGACGTGCCCAACGGCATCAAGAAATTCGATCTTATCGAGTTTGCCGGTTAAAGGAATTTTCTCATCAAGGAGAACGCCGCGAACGCTAAATTCATTCATGATATTTGGACTCCATTCCTTCCGATACCGATCATGGTATCCGCGAAGAGCGCGCTTTCCTTTCGCGAGTGACTCGGAAAGTTCGTCTCGAGAGAGCGGCTCCCGACGCAGGTGTCCGGAAAAAATTCTAAGGAGTTCTTTTTTTCCGATATTCCGGCCTCCTCGGAGCGCGTCGAAAAACTCCTTGAGCGCCGTATGTACTGCGGTGCCATACATCTGGTGTTTCCCTTTTGCTTCGGGAACGCGAAGAAGGTTCACATAAAAATACCGCCACGGGCAGGTGAGATAATTATTAAGTGCGGTGACGGAAAGCCCCCGCTCAAGAAAGAGAGAGTTCAAATATTCCTTTTCCTTAAGGGGTGAACGAGCGGGGGCTAGAATGGGCTTCTTTTTTAGCCGTGAGCGCATTGCAATCGCCTCGATTTCCTCCGTAGGCACAATACGCTTCATCTCGAGAGCAATTTCCTCAACAAACTGGACTGGAAGAAGGTTTTTCCCCCGTTCGTCCTTCGTAGAGTACGTTATCGCGACCTTCCGTCGTGCACGGGTAAGCGCAACGTAAAAAAGCCGCCGCTCGTCGTCAATCGAGTCGGTGGCGGTGCCTACGGACGTGGGAAGCGGCAAGGAAACTGATCTCCTTCGTCCTCCCCAGTGACCTTCGGTCGCCCCGGTGATATAGACAACATCAAACTCAAGTCCCTTCGCGCGGTGCGCCGTGAGCAAGTGTACGCGGGAAAATCTTCCTTCAGCCGACCGAGTGGAAGAAAAAAGACGGTACTTCGCGAGAAGGTCGAGGTGAGCGAGAAAGTCCGCAAGCTTAAAAGAGCGGTGGGTGCCGAGAACCCTGCGCGCTTCGCTAAAGAGCGCATCGATTTTTTCAAGCTTCTCGAATGCATCGGGTCGTGAAATCACATGCCCAAGGAAACCAGATTCTTCGGTAACAAGTTCAAGGAGTTCGGTGAGATTTTTATTCTTGGATGCTTTGTGCCATAAAGAAAGATTGCGCGCAAAAGAAAGAACTCGCTCACATTCTCCGACTGAGACGGCGGTGAGTGCAGATTTCGAATGTATAATCTCGACGATGGGCAGGTGTGATCGACTCCGTTCGCCGGCAATGCGAAAGATATCGAGACTCGGGATACCAAGGAAATCAAGGTGGAGTGCCGCAAGAACTTTTTCGTCGTCGCCGAAATGCTCGACTGCGGTGAGAAGCATGACAAGCTTCACTATGTCAGAGTCGGATAGGACATCCTCGGCAGATTCAATTACGAACGGAATACCGCAGCGCGAGAGTAGGGCGGCGATAGGGAGAGCATCTTTATTGTCGTGATAGAGAATGGCAATTTCCCCCGGAGGGGTTCCTTTCGCGAGTTCTTCTTTGATATCCGCGGACAAAAATTTAACTTCGTGGTCCGAGGAAGAAAAAGGGTAAATAAGAACACCTTCTCCCTTTCTACTCCCTACCGCGATTAAGGATGCCTCGCTTCCTAAAACACGCATCCCGCTCCGCGCGATCATACTTCCGGCGGCGCCGAGTAAGGCTTTGGTTGAGCGATAATTCCTCAAAAGCGTCACGAGGAGAGCCCTCGGGTAGCGCCTCTTAAAGTAGAGAAAGTTTTCAAGGGAGGCACCTTGAAAACGGAAAATCGCCTGCTTTTCATCGCCGACAATGAATAGATTCGGATACGGATCGTGGAAAGATGCCAAGAGTTCGAGCAGTTTATTCTGCGCACGGTTTGCATCCTGGTGTTCATCCGCGAGAACATAGAGATAGGTTTCCTGTAGAGTAAGCCGCAAGTCTTCGCTCTTTGTAAGCGCCCTGACAACTTCCGCAATCATGTCATCGTAATCATAAAATTTCTCCTTGACGAGCACTTTCTGGTATGCGCGATACACTCGGGAAAGTTCCCCTATCTTTGCGATGTCTTTAAACTTGGCGCGGTAAATTCTGCGCATCGTACCCTTCCGCACCCCCTTTTCGTAGGTGAGGTCAGGAAGATTTTTGAGTTTTATTTCCTCGGCACGGTTTTCTTTTTCAAGATCATCCGGCGTAATCGCATCTTTTTTCAAATCCCCAATCGCGCGGGAGAGTGGGTAGAGGTAAAACAAAGGATCACCGAAGGGTTTTAATAGCGGAAGCTTCATCTCTTTGACGATAGCCTCAAGGATTTTGATTTGCTCAATTGCAGGTATGTGGACGGACCCGACGATTCCCGGAAATTCACCCGGATTTGATCGGATAATTTCGTTTGCAAAACCATGGAAAGTGGCAATGGTGACACGGTACGCATCACTTCCCACGATTTCAACCAAACGCCGCCGCATCGAGTAAACGCCGGAGTCGGTAAAGGTGAGAGCAAGAATTCCCTCCGGGGGAGTATCAGTTTTCCGGAGAATGTTGGCGATGCGAAGCGTAAGCACTTCGGTTTTTCCGGTACCGGGTCCAGCGACAACCATCACCGGCCCCTCGATGGCATCGACTGCATCACGCTGCTCGGGATTGAGCCGCCGATAGAGATTAGTAAAAGCTCTCCCGGTCATACCTTTTCCAACTCTGAAAGAAGTGCTCTCCGTGCTCGCTCCGGATACACCGCGGAGGCCTTCGCACACTCTTCATACGTAAGCCACACAAGGTCGTGACTCCCACGCTCTGTCGTATCCAAAAGTTCGGCGCTTTTTATCGGTTCTCCGACAAAATCGCGAATGAGAAAAAATGTCTCCCAGCGCCCCAAGTTCATGATTTTAAGAAATGGTTCTCCGACAAGGATCGTAAGCTGTAATTCTTCTTTAATTTCCCGTTCAATCGCCTGATCTATTCCTTCGCCCTCTTCGATCCCTCCGCCAGGAAATGCATAATACTCCTGTCCGTCCCAGAGCCGCCGTATCAAGAGCACTTTCCCTTCGCGGAGGAGTGCCACGCCCACTCGAGGAGGAAGCGCGATAAAGCCTGACATTTGGAGAATAAGTTCAAGTACAATCGGAAGTTCTGTCATTTTTTCCCGTCGGGAAAAATGCCCCTGTCCTTTGAGAAGCGTAGTACTTGCAGAAAGGTGCTTTCGCCACTCTGCCGCTTCCTCTACTGGCACATAGTAATCGTTATCTGAAAAAAACGCGGTAATTTCCCGCGTACTCTCCCGCACTTTACGTACGTCTATTTCAACCTTCCCTTCTTTCTTTATCCGAGATGCAACCGACACAACCCCTCCCACCATTATGCCGGCAGGAAGACTTTCAATAAATTTGAGAATAACGTACCCACCAAGACTGTGTCCCACGAAGTGGGTATTTTCATCCGGCGCTTGGACTGATTCTCTCAATAGAGAAATCCATGCGGAAATATCGGGCTCTTTCGGGTTTGGAAATGCCGGTGCTATGACCTCGACACCGCGAGACTCAAGTTCACGGCGAAGCCATGGAAGCCACGCATCCTCGGGCGAGCTGGCCCATCCGTGGACAATGACGACTCGAGGTTTTTTCGGCTCCATTGTGGCCTATGGTATCACGATAAGGAGGTGGGGCCTTCTCCAAGGACTTGCAAAATATATAAAAAGTAGTATAATAAGGAAAGATACGGGGGGTGAAAAATGCCCAAAGCATTGGCACTCAACTTTCGTCGCTTGGCGGATGAGGTAGTCCGCCTTGCTCCACAGAACAAAGGTCGACTCACGATCCCTGGGCTCGCAGGACAAGTACTCCGACAGGAACGCTTGCACAACTGCACGCAGGAGGAATTCCGGCACAGGGTATCCCAGATCTGTCGGGAACTCAGGTACCGGGAGATTGCACGGAGAAGGAAAAGAAGTCGCGAGTCGGCTTGAACGAAAAGGGGTGGAAATCATATGATTTCCACCCCTACTTTTTTCTGTGCTATACTTTTTTTGCCATGCTTCACCAACAAATAAAAGACGATATCAAGAAAGCGATGCTCGCACGCGAAAGCGTAAAACTCGACACACTCCGCGGGCTCCTCGCGGCATTCACGAACGAACTCGTCGCGAAAAAGCGGAAACCGACCGAATTCTTAACGGACGAAGAAGCGACCGCCGTCATCGCCCGGCAAGTCAAACAGAGAAAAGATTCCATCGAACAATTCGAAAAAGGCGGGAGAAAAGATTTGTCTGAGGGAGAACGCGCGGAGATTGCATTCCTCGTTCCCTATCTTCCCGCACAGCTCTCCGAGAGAGATGTGCGGGATCTCGCGATGAAAAAGAAAACCGCGCTCGGCGTGAACAGTAAAGACGGCGCAGGAAAATTGATGAGTGCGCTTATGGCGGACTTGAAGGGAAAAGTCGATGGGGGTCTCGTCAAAAAAATTGTTGATGAAGTGCTTACTTAACGCGCTCTGAAATGCGGCTTCACTACCGCTTCGTAGATTTGCTCCTGTGAAAAGCCGATGCGTTGAAGCTGTTCGATGATGGTGTCTTCGCCCATTCCGGCATTTTTCATATTGATAACATAACGGTCAATCTTCTCCGGCTTTAACGTAGATATCTCCCGCGACGCCTCCGCATCTAAGTCCGCCGGAGACACTTCTCTCTCTCTGGCTTTCGCTTTCTCAGGTTGTGCCGCCTCATTCTTCTCCTCTTTCGGATTGAGCACTGCACTACCTGAGAGACCACGACGTATAGACCCCTCTCGAGATGATTGGGGCACTTCTTCTTTCTTTAAACGCATAGCGACTGAGGCAATGAGAAGCACCGTAACGAGAGCACCAAAAATGAGTAACCAAATGCTTGGTCCAAGTCGTCCAAGGAATTCGGTGAAAGAGTCCCAAAGAGTGTCGAGTGAATTGCCGCGCCCGATTAGCTCGCTACATGTGTGGATATAAGAGTCTAGAGCACCACCCGAAACAAAATTTCCTGTCACCTTCTTCGCTTCTTCGAAGGATTGAATCGCCTGATCACAGGAACGCTCATGTAAATACTCGAGTCCACTCTTTAGGTAAGAATAATACTCACCCGCTTCGGCACTAACTCCGGCGGCTTCAAGTACGCTCCGCGCGAGACCGATGGGTACAGAGAGGGCCTCTCTCTTCTCCAAGGAAGAATAGGCCGCGGGCAAAGGGAAACTCACGAGCCCGCGAACCACCCCTGTCTCATCAAAAATCGGTCCAGATCGTGACCCTTCATCAAGTGTGATTGAAGTTTTTAGTAGGTTGGGATCCCCAGAAGAATCGAGTACTCCCCGCTTGAGCTCTAGTGCGAGAATGCGACCACCTTCACCTCTCTTTGGATTCCCAAATTGGAAAGCATATACCGCTGTCCCGATTAAATCCTCTCCACCCAGAACTCCATTAGAAATACCAAGAAGCGGCAAAGCGTGAGAGTTTTCTTTCTCGACTTTTAACACCACATACGCGTCATACTCTTCTGTAGAGAATTCACCTACTTTGATTACCTTAGCGGGAATAGCATTTTCAAATATTTCCGGGATTTCACCTTCAGAGTGCTCGTATGAAACCACCCGTACCTCCTCTATCACATCAAGAAATTCAATGCGCGAGAGGAGTGTGCGCATCAGAACCTGGTTTTCCTCTTCGGAAATCGTTCTCTCAAATTCCGCGAGATCCGCCGGGCTAAGCTGTCGAACTTCATCTTCGAGAACGCCGCGAGCGATTCCGGACACTACTTTCATCTCCGCACCCGCCCTACCCGCCGTGCCGAGAAGCGTTAAAATGTGGCCATTGGAACTGACAAGTACGCCTGAACCGACAATGTATTCGTCAAAGGAAATTCGAATGCTGTCGCGTTCCGGATTCGTGTACGGATTGAGTGTATTTAAGTCAATAAAAAATGGTTTGTAGATGGCAGTTCCTCGCGCATGCGTAATAATGCGTACAGCGCCTGGTCTTGCGAGGTCTATAATCTCTCCATCGGTGAAAGTGCCTCCCCCAACCGCTCCGACTTCTTGTGGTGTACTCACCACAAGAAGCGGCGCAATCAAGAAAAAAATAATGAGGAGTGCGGACACTCTCTCCGAGGTATTCACTCTCGAGAACAAAGTCATGGAATTAGTATAGCGCGTTTTCTTTCCGAAGCATCTCTATTTTCTTTTTCGTTCCCCTCCGGTATCCGCCGTGTGTACCATCTGATCGGATGACTCGGTGGCAAGGAATATCCGAACTCTCATTCGCAGCCATAATATTCCCTACGGCCCTCGCCGCACGGGAATTTCCCGCCCTCTTCGCAACTTCTTGATAACTTAAAACACTCCCGCGCGGAATACGCTCTACAATCCGAAGTACACGTTCTTTAAATTTTCCTTGCATACTCTAAAAATAACTCCCCCGCGGCGAGAGGTTGGGTTTCTTTGCTGGGGCAACTCCCGTCCCACGCCGTGCCTTGTCGATAAATCGAAGTTCAGGGTCATGGGTGATGGAGTGTCCAAGATACTCGCCGGCAGCGGCATGCGGAAGGAGCACATAATCCGCGCCAGCTTCATAGAGCGCTTCTGCTTCATGGTCAGTTCGGGCGCGCGTAATAATCCGAGGAACCCCTCGGGCAAGATCTCCTGTACCTTCTCTGCGCTTGAGCGCGTGTAAGAGCATCACATTCGACTCAATGTCGGGGCTCGTTGAAATAACCAGTTTCGCGTTGCGGAGGTACGCTCGTTCAATAATGTCCGGATCAGTCATATCTCCAAAGACGAAAGCAATTCCCCGCTCTTTAAGTACTCCTACCGCTTCGGGATCGAAGTCGATTACCAGAAGATCTGAGCGAACCCCGAGAGCATCGGCAATACTTCTCCCAGTCCGGTGGAAACCGATAAGCACGATACTGCCTCGCGGAGTGCTCTCGCTACGGACATCACGAATCCCCCCTCTCTCAAAAAAGGAAATATATGGGTTCAGTCTGGCATAGAGTGACTCTCCTCCCGTTTCTATGTATGTCGAAACCGTAATTGTCACAATGCCAACGGCGGTTATAAGCGCCACCACATCCGAAGATAAGTGCCCCAGTTGATATCCCGCCGCGGCGAGAATGAGACTGAATTCAGAAATCTGTCCAAGTGCAATTCCGGAAAGAAACGAGGGGCGTTTACGGTATCCCATGAGTGAGCTTGCGAAAAATACGATAATCGGCTTCCCAATAAGAACGAGTGCCGAAAATACGACGATGGTTCCGACGATTCCTGTGAAACTAGAGAGTACGACCGAAGAACCGAGAATCGCGAAAAAAATGAGTAGAAAAAAGTCGCGGAGTGGGCGCACACGGTTTGCTATCTGAAAATGTTCATAGGAATTCGCGAGTGTGATTCCCGCAAGGAGTCCTCCGATAGCGACAGGAAAGCCGAGGAGACCGGTGATGCTCGCGAAAAGAAATACCCAGGCGAGACTCGCGAGAAATAGGAGTTCGGGTGAGCGTGCAATAAATTGAAAAAATCTGGGTACTACATTCTTACTTGCATAGAAGGCGACGACAAAAAGCAGTATGCCTCCGATAAGTGTTTGCGCGACTTTGGTAGCGAGTCCAAATCCGCTCCCAGCACCCTCAAGAACAAGAGGGGCAAAACCAGTGAGAACAACCAAGATCAAAACTGCACAAACATCTTGAAAAAGGAGAACGCCAATCGCAATTTTGCCGTAGAGACTATTCAAGTCTCCTTTATCCGAGAGAATTTTTACCGTAATGATAGTGCTTGAAAACGAAACCGCGGCGGCAATGTAGCTCGAGACAAGAGGGCTGTAGCCAAAGAAGCGCGCGAGGATATATCCCGCCGCTACAGAAACAACTATCTGGATAAGACCAATCATCGCCGACCCCCAACCGACAAGTTTGAGCGAGCGGTAATTTACCTCGAGTCCAACGAGGAAAAGGAGGAACATGATGCCGAGGTCAGCGAAGACTTGAAACGTTTCGCGGTCGGCAACATTAAAAAAATTAAAGTATCCAATCAAAACACCCGCAAAGAGATAGGCGAGTACGGTTGGTTGACGAGCGAGGCGCGCGAGTATTCCGAGCACAGTCGCCACAACGATAACCAGAGTGAGCTCAATGAATCCTGCGGGCATACTTATGAATTAGATATAATTTTAACACATATAGGGTTCAATATAATAAACTGCCCCATGATTCCTGTTGGAATCATGGGGCAGAGTCTCACCGGACTTCCAGTCGGTACTCCCCCACTTCGAATTTTGAAACACCGCTGAAATCTTTCCAGGCGACACCAGTGATCTTCCCTGAATAAACCCTCAAGTCGGTCGGCTGCCAATCACCCCCCGACTGGGGACAAAACCGGCAGTTCGTGATGACCACGAAAGCGTCGAGATTGTCCTTGATCTCGAATGTCCCCACGCGGCCCGCAATAATCTCGCCGTTCCCGACGACAGTTACCGACTTTTCCCTCCATTCTCTCCGAAGCTTTTCGAGAACCTCCGGAAATATGGCATCGCACATACGGATTCCCCCCCTTTTTGGTTAGAACAATCTCCAAGAAAACTCTAGTATATTTATCTCTATCCGTCAATACCTTCGGTGATGAAAAATCGGAGTGGTTTCCCTGCCCACTTACGACCGGCATACTGAACGCCGATTCTTCTCCCCTGATAAATAGAGGCTTTGCGAATTCTCGTACCACGGTCAAGAATGTAAAAACCGGATGAACGGTTGATTGGCTTGTCATTCATACCACTACCCACGTGAAAATGTCGCGCAACTCTCCCTGGCCCATTCACGGCGAGAACACCGCGAATTAAAATCGCGGCCGGGTAGTCAACAGGGCCGGTTACCACATTCACCATGTAGTGCATCCCATAGACGAGGTATACATACCACCGACCCGAAGGACCAAACATTACCTTATTTCTTTTCGTTTTCCCTCGATGGGCGTGTGACGCCTTGTCTTCTCTCCCATCGTAGGCCTCGACCTCGGTAATCATGGAGGAAATAGTGCGTCCATTCACTCGCCGCACGAGATATTTCCCGAGAAGAAATCGTGCGAGAGCGGGCGTATTTTCTCCTGTAAGGCGTCGTCTGAAAGTTACGCGATTCATTTTTCCACGAATGGAACGAATGCAAATCCTTCGTGTCGCTCGGTTGTAAAATCCTTTTGATTTTCTTTTTTCATAACCACGATATGCGAATCAATGGGAGCTACGATACGCCCGCCGATTTTTACTTGGCTCTTCCATGCATCGGGTACTTCCGTGGCGGAAGCGGCTGCGATAATGCGATCGAACTTACGAACGCCAGGGTATCCCTTCACCGCATTTAAACAGTGGATCTCGACAATTCCGCGTTTGATGAAATTATACTTAAAGAGATTTTCCCGACCCCGACGGGCAAGTTCGGGAATCACTTCAATGCCAATTACCTGGCCGTATCGATTTTCCGGGAGTTCGGTACCCTCGCGGCTATGCGAGACGATGTAGGCAAGAAGCGCGGTCTGCCAGCCCGACCCCAACCCTACGTCAAGGATGCACTCGCCAGGCTCGGGGGCTAAAAGTTCAAGCATAAAGGCAACGGTCCACGGCTGGGAGATTGTTTGGCCGAAGCCGATCGGAAGAGGCTCGTCGACATACGCGCTGTCGCGAAATTCATCGGGCACGAAATCCGCGCGATCTATACATTGAAACGCATTGATAATACTCCGGCTTTTTAAGACACCAGATACAACGAGATGATCGATGAGTTGTTTCATAATAACCAGGCGGCGGCGATAATCTTCCGAATGTCATCCTTCCCGACAGAAACGATCGTGAATTGCCCAATAGAGTGGCTTGTCAAAGAAAACTACGCGCCTCTGCCCCGCGAAGTCTTTGGGTGTCCGAGGCCTCCCGTTTGAAGCCAGAGGTCCCATACAAAAAAGAGTACGGCAGTATTCAAAAATCCACAACTGCTCAAAATCCTAACGAATGCCGCCCTCGTACGAAATAGAAATGTCTGTAATTTTTTCTGGTACTACGCTAATTTCTTCTTTCTGTGCTATGTATGTGTTTACGTTTTTTGGCTCTCAAGATATGTACGCATCGTGTCGGCATCACTCACTTCAAATGGATCAGTTGGGCAGTTGTCACCGAACCCCGCTTCGGCAAATACTTTTTTAATCTCACCGTTATCGACATACATGCTGTATCGCCAAGAACGCTCGCCGAAGCCTAAGTTGTCTTTTTTGACTAGCATTCCCATAGCTTTAGTAAATTCGCCAGATCCATCGGGCAAAAGTTTGACCTTGGTCACTCCCTGATCCTTGCCCCATTTATTCATAACAAAAGCATCATTTACGGACAGACAATACACTTCGGCAACGTGCTTTTTAAGTTCATCATACTGTGACTCGTAGCCGGGCAAGTGAGTAGATGAGCATGTTGGCGTGAAAGCTCCCGGCAAAGCAAACACTACTACTTTTTTTCCACTGAATATTTCTCCGCTTTTGACATCCTGCCAGCGATATGGATTTTCTCCGCCTACCGATTCATCCCTTACACGAGTTTTAAATATAACTTCGGGTATATGAGTGGGGGTTTGGGGTGTAACGTCAAACATATTTTTTTGATTTTAGTTTATAGACTACATCAGATTAACATACATAAATATTACTCTTCAAGAAGTTTGTGTTAGCAATCTCTTCCTCTAACGACAAACATGCGGAATTCATACAGCGCGGACTAAAAAAGAGAGCGGGCAAACGTGACTCCGTAGGCGGCGGAGAGTGAGACGATCAGCGCAAGCGTAAAGTTGCCGAGGAGAATCGGGATGAGAATCTTCCGGAGCGGGTAGCCGATTATGGCAAGCGAGATCATTAGAAAATCGCCCGGAAGCGGCGTGAGTCCGGTGTAGATGTACACAAAAATGGGAATCATCGGTCGCGGTTGCCGCTCCGTAAAACGAAGGATTGAGCGGAGCGGCTTACTCAAAACTGCTTCAGCGATCGGCTTCCCCGCCCGTCCGAGGTACCAGAAAACGAGATCGCCGATGAGGACTCCGGGCGCGGAGAGGAGCGCCAAGATAAGGGGGTTCGCCCCGCCAAGCGCAAGCGCAAAAAGCGTTGAGTAATATCCAGCCGCAGTGAACGCGGACACGCCGCCCAAGGCGGCGAGGAAAAACGTCAGCACATAGACGTTTCGAACCCCGAGCTCCGGGACTACTTGCCCGGGGTCAAGAAAAATCGTCACGAACGCGAGCGCCACAACGAGAACGAGAACGGAAAACAATTTGAGGTATCGAATGATTATTTTAGAATACTATAAGCGTTCTCTATTTCAAATTTCTGTGTCTATGCGGCTTATCGCTGGATATTCGCCACCTTACCAGATTTCTCGTGGATTTTTGAGATGACGAGCAAGAGGGTGATGAACACAAAGGCCGTGAATGTCATCAACGGAATCGTAATGTAGCCGAAGCTCATCACGAACCGTTCGGAACACGAGACTAAATACCCTGTGGCGGAACACGGGAGCGCGGGTGCGATATCGGCCTGCAGAAGATAGTGATAGCCGGCAATAACCGCTCCGATTGCAGAAAGAATTGCGCTCGCGTCCACAATACCGGCTCCATTTTTTTTCCAAAGTACGACGCCGAGGAGAATTACTTCCGGGTACATGAAAATACGCTGAAACCAGCAGAGTTTGCACGGCTCATAACCGATAACTTCCGAGTAAAGCAGGCTGCCGAGAGTCGCCACGAGCGCGACGGCGAAAGAGACCAGAACAGCGCTTTTGCCGATACGCTCCAGTGCTCTTGTCCGGCGAAATGCGAGCAGGCCGATGAGAAGAAGAATACCTGCCTGCCCCGCCACGGCGGCAAAAGAAAGGACTGTATTCGTGAGGGAGACAAGCGTCATCTCTCTACTCTACTGCGGCAAGGGGCAGCCGGTCTTCTCCGCGAGTCTGGCGAAAGTCACTTCCCCTGACTCACGCGATCCATCGGAGAATTCCCACGTTGGATACCCCTCAATACCTCTCTCCGTGCAGAGAGCAAACTGGCCCCTGCCGTCTGGCGTCGAACACTCCACATAGGGAAGGTAGCGTGCCGATTTACCAAATGCCGCTTTTTGATTCTGGCAGTGCGGGCACCAGAAAGCGCCGTAAAATACCGCGCCTTTTTCGGTTAGACATTGGGCAAAAGAGTCATATTGGCCGGGTCTCCGGCTGTAGCTCACGCTCGCACCGATACCGACGGCAACAAGGAAAACGACGACCGACCACATAACGATCCGCCTGGATGTATTCATGATTTATGCGAGACTAAGAAGAGCGGGAGTGTAATAACGTTTCTGCTGAAATGCATAATAAATAAAAGCAGTTTTTACACCGCGAGCCAACCGCCGTCCACATAGAACGTGGCACCGGTTATGTAGCTCGCTTCTTCCGAAGCGAGAAAAACGACCATGGCAGAAACCTCCTCCGATCGGCCGATTCTTTTCAGCGGGACGCGCTTGAGCATCGCATCCATCGCTTCTTTCGGTATCTCGGCCGCTCCTATCATCGGCGTATCAATCGCTCCGGGGGCGATAACGTTCACGTTGATGCCGAACGGGGCCCATTCAACCGCAAGAGTTTCACTCATCCCGATCACGCCCCCCTTCGAAGCGGTGTAGTGTGCGCCGCCGGCAAAGCCGACGCCCACTTGCCCCGAAGCGACGGAGGAAATGTTAATAATTCTCCCCCATGTGTGTTTCGCCATTTCCTTTGCGGCCCGTTGCGCGCACAGGAACTGCCCTTTCAAATTGACGCCTATCATTTTGTCCCACTCGGCTTCGGTAAGATCGAGCGCCGGTTTCGAGAAGTAAATACCAGCGTTATTGACGAGAATGTCGAGGCGCCCGAATTTTTGCACTGCTTCGTCGAACACCCGATTGACCTCGGATGCGTCCGAAACATCCATTTTGAAACAGACAGCGTCGCCACCATTCTTGGAAACTTCGTCCCAAACGACCTGGCACTCGTTCAAGTCAACGTCCGTAATGACAACCCGCGCTCCTTGGGACGCGAGCGCGAGCGCGTGGGTCCTTCCCATCCCCCGCCGAGCCCCCGTCACCAGCGCTACTTTCCCCGAGAGGTCGAACATACGTAGCAGTATAGCAGGTTCATCCACTCAAAACTGCCGGGCATACGGGGTTTGGAAACCCACGGTTTTCCAACGCTCGAAAACTCGCTGCCTTCCTCCATGGGAACCATAGCACGGTTCCCAACCCCTCCCTTCCTAGCCCGGCAATTATTCCGTTACACTTCGTAACTGCCGGGCTAGGGGTCGAACCTAGATGCCATGGTTCAGAGCCATGTATCCTACCAATTAGATGACCCGGCAATCTTTCTACGGTAGCAGAAAAACGAAAAAAAGGAAGTTTGATTGCCTTCCGTTTACCGCCTCACGATTTTTTTACGCGAGGTATGCGAGAAAGAGATGCGCGTATAAAGGCCGTGAAGAGCGGGTGCGGATGGAGCGGGGTGCTCGTGAGCTCGGGATGAAATTGCGTTCCTAGAAAGAATGGGTGTGTACTCTTCGGGAGCTCGGTAATTTCCATCAAGCGTCCGTCCGGAGAGATACCGGAAAAGACAAGGCCTTTTTTTTCAAGCCGCACAATGTAGGCCGGGTTCACTTCATAACGATGGCGGTGACGCTCACGGGTGCGGTCAGTGCCATAAGCCGCGCGAGCGATGGTACCCAACTTCAGTCGTGCCGGGTACCCACCGAGGCGCATCGTGGCGCCATAATTTTTTTCTTTGAGTTTCGAAACCTGGTCCGGAAGTATGTCAATAACGGCATCCTTTACACTCGAACCTGCTTCGCGCGTGTGAGCTCCATGGATACCAACGACAGACCTCGCAAACTCCACAACGGCCAACTGCATCCCATAGCACAGGCCGAGGTATGGAATTTTCTTCTCGCGGGCGAATTTGATCGCTTTTAGTATCCCTTCGACGCCTCGCGTCCCAAATCCGCCGGGGACCACAATGCCGTCGTAGCCCAAGAGATCTTTGACCCTCGCTGGATTTTTCTCGTAATCCTCCGCATTGATCCATTCCAAGGTAGGGGTCGCGCCCAGAACCCACGAGGCGTGTTTCACCGCTTCAATAACAGAAATATAGGCATCAGAGAGCATAAATGACCCTGTTTTGAAGTACTTCCCTACCATCGCAATCTTTACTTTTTTCCGTGCACTGTGCATTTTTCCAACCATCCGTCGCCAATCTTTCAAATTTTCTCTCCGGGATTTCAGTCCGAAATGTGCAAGTATCAAATTTCCTAAGCCGTCTTTCTCGAAATTAACGGGCACGTCGTAGATAGAATCCACGTCAGGAGCTGAAATAACGTTTTCTTTGCGCACGCCGTTCGCATCGGCAATTTTCTGTTTTCGTTTCGCATCAATAGAGCCTTCACTTCGAGCGATGATGATGTCGGGTTGGACGCCATAAGAATTGAGTGTTCTAATGGCAGTTTGCGTCGGTTTCGTTTTCATTTCTCCAATTTTCCCCGGCACCGGAAGATAACTCACCATAACAAAGAGTACATCGTCTGGGTTGCGGAGTTTCAAAATGCGGGCCGCTTCGATGAAAATCGCGTTTTGGAATTCTCCAATCGTTCCTCCGATTTCAATGATGGAAATGTCCGGCTTCATTTTGCGGGCCGAGGCGGCAATCCGCCGAAGAATTTCTTCTGTAATGTGGTAGACCGGCTCAACGCACTTGCCGCCATAACCCAGGGCGCGTTCCTTGTCGATTACGTATTTAAACACCATGCCGTTCGTCATGTAGTTCTCCGGCGGAAGCGTCACGTCCAAAAAGCGCTCGTAGTTCCCCATGTCCTGATCGCATTCGAGTCCAGAATCGAGCACGAATACTTCTCCGTGCTCGGTCGGATTCATGGTCCCCGCGTCCACATTTAAATACGGGTCAATCTTAATGGGGCTCACGGCAAATCCTTTCCCCGAGAGAATCTTCGCAATAGAGGAGGTGGTTACTCCCTTGCCGACTCCCGACATCACTCCCCCGATGACGAAGATGTAGCGGTGCCGGCTCATGGTCAAAGTTTGAGATACCGCCGCACCGCAAGAGCGCTCGACACCACACCAAGAAGCGCGCCCGATACAAACACCACCGCAGAAATCTCGAAGAAATTTGAGACGTAGTGAGTATAAAGATCGATGCCTCCGTAGAAATTCTCCGTCGAAACGGAAACCCATTTCGTGAGGGGATAAAAAAGAACTACCGTAATCACGGAGGCAATCAACCCATAGAAAAGACCTGCAACAACGAAAGGTCCACGGATGTATTCGTTCCCGGCTCCTACAAGGCGCATTACGCCAATCTCGTCGCGTGAGGTAAAAATGACGAGTGTAATGGTGTTAAACGCAACGGCGACAGCAATAAAAATAAAGAGAGTCGAGAGCGCCACACCCACACGCTCGGAAAGTGAAATAAACTTCGCCAAGCGATCAATCGCCGCTTGGTTGTCACGATAGTTAATCTTATTGATAAGACTTTCTCCGGTCGCGGAGAGACCAAAATCTTCCTCAATTGAGCTCGCGATGCGCTCGTACTGTGAAGGGTCCGACGCTTTGATGTTGAGCTCGGCAAGGAGCGGGTTAAATCCAAGTTCTTCAAGCGACTGGAGCACGAGGTAATCGTTTGCTTTACTCTGCTTAAACTCGAAAAAGGCTTCTTCGCGAGAAACATATGAAACTTCCCGGACACCCGGGAGTGCGGCAATCCTCTCACGGAGATTCATAATGTCCGACTCTGGGACATCTTCTTCGATATAAACGTTAATATCCACTTTATCTTTGAGCTCGCGAAGCGCGGTATCAAGCGCGGCTCCCCCGAGGAGAACGCCCGCAATCACCGAGAGCGTGATGGTGAAGATAAGGACCGAGGCGAGCGAGGTGAAAACGTTCCGGGAAAAATCCAAAAACCCGGCTTTCACGATTCTCCGGAGGTCAGTTGTGTTTACCATAGTTCTTAGAGCGCGTACTTGCCGCTCTTATCGTCGCGTACTATTCTACCACCCTCAAGTGTGATAACGCGCTTCCCGAGCGCGCCCACAACCTCTTTATTGTGCGTAGTCAAGATAACCGTAGTTCCAAGATCGTTCACTTTCTTTAAGATTTGCGTAACTTCATGGATATTGACGGGGTCGAGGTTCCCCGTGGGTTCATCGGCGATGAGCACCTCCGGCTGGTTAATAATGGCTCGGGCAATCGCCACCCGCTGCTTCTCTCCTCCCGAGAGCTCATGGGGGAAATTCCAGAGCTTGTCCGAGAGCCCAACCAAATCAAGGACATGCGGTGCATCCGAGGAAATTTCTTCATCGCTTCGACCGGCCGCTTCCATCGCAAACGTGATATTTTCGTAAGCAGTTTTATTGGGAAGAAGGCGGAAATCCTGAAAGATAACACCGATTCTACGACGGAGTCGGATGAGTTCTTTCCGATCGAGTGTGTGAATATCAAGTGATTCATAAAAAACATTTCCGCTTGAAGGTTTCTCTTCAGCAAGAATCATTTTAAGGATGGTGGTCTTCCCCGCTCCGGAGTGCCCAACGATGGAAACGAGCTCACCCGGACTCACCGTAAAACTCACATTGTCGAGTGCAACAGCGTCTTGTGCGTAAATTTTTGAAACTTTTTCGAAGTAAATCATTTTTATTGGTTGAGGTGTAATTCCGCTTCAATAAATTCGTCGAGGTTCCCTCCTAGTACATCGTCCGGGTTCTTACTTTCGACGCCGGTCCGATGATCTTTCACCATTTTGTAGGGATGTAAGACATAGGAGCGAATCTGGTTGCCCCACTCGGCATCCGTAGTTTTGCTCACGTAGAAACTTTTTTCCTTTGCGGTGCGTTCTTCCTCGCGAAAACGGTAGAGTTTACCACGAAGAATCTCGAGCGCTTTATCTTTGTTTTGGGCCTGCGAGCGTTCGGATTCAGCGTGAACCGCGATACCAGTGGGAATGTGCACGATACGCACGGCTGTCTCACGTTTGTTCACATTCTGCCCGCCGGGACCTCCCGCACGGCTGAACTCAACTCTGATTTCGTCGTCCGGAATGTCGAGATCTTTCGAGCGCTCAAACTTGGGAACCGCTTCCACCATCGCAAAACTTGTATGCCGAAGCTTCCGCGCGGAGAACGGCGAGACCCTCACAAGGCGGTGAACGCCGGACTCGCCCTTGAGTGTCCCGTATACCTTTTTGCCGATTATCTCGAATGTGATATTTCGGTAACCGTCGTGGTCGTTCACATTCCGGTGGAGAATCTTCGTACCCCACCCGCGCCGTTCAATATAGCGCGCATACATATCATAAAGCATCCGGGCAAAATCTTCCGCATCGTCACCACCTGCACCCGCGAAAATGGTCATAATGGAACCCCCGGAGTCATAGGAACTGCCGCCCTCCTTTAAGTGTTTGAGAGTGTTCAATTCCTTGATAAGCGCTTGAGCGGTTTCTTTATCGGCCCAGAAATCGGGGCGTTGCATTCGCTCTTCAAGCTCTTTGATTTTCAGTTCGGTAGTATCCGTCACTTCCCCGCCAGTATAGAGAAAAACTTTCGAACGGGCAATTTTATGTTCAAGTCCAGAAAGATTAAAGATTTCCCAGAGCCACCCGTCGGACTTGAACCGACAACCTACGGTTTACGATACCGTTGCTCTACCAATTGAGCTAGGGTGGCAAAACGATATTCAATTCCGGCAAGCGGGAGCCCGGGGCCGGGATTGAACCGGCGACCTTACGCTTACCATGCGTATGCTCTACCAACTGAGCTACCCGGGCAAATTAACTCAACGCGCATGACACTATAACCTGTATTTCATATAGTATCAATTGTGTGGCAAAAGATATCCCTCAGCTTTTTATTATGATAATACACAGTCACAACACCATATTGGGCTTTTTTTCTAGACCGAGACGGCTACGTTAGTTCGTAGCAGTCGCGAACACCTTTAAAACAAGGTAGAAAATGAGCGAGAAAAGGTAGAGCGTTACAACCTCCAAGAAAAGCACCCACGCAAAAAGGAATGAGAATCCGCTTACGTAGATAAGCTCAATGTATTCGGGGAGAGGCGTGAAAGTCTCAAGGAAAGTCGGACATGGCAAGGCAACAGTTCTGCAAATCTGCGAACCGTGTGGGAGTACCCCCCAAAGGAGGAGAAAAACGAGAAAGACATAGAAATGGAGCCTACCAGGCTTAAAATCTTTTACTGCCATACTACAACTATATAACGTCGGGGGGTAATCGCGACAGATAGAGCTATGCATAGACCGAAATTCTTCCTGCGCGACCGACGGGACTTGAGGGCAAATTGTTATCTTTTGCGGGAGCGACGGGACTCGAACCCGCAACCTTCGACGTGACAAGCCGATGCTCTAACCAATTGAGCTACGCCCCCAATAGATAAATGCCCCGAAAGCATAGTACATTTCTCAATCTCTGTGAAGAAGATACTGCCGGTGAGTGGAATCGAACCACTGTTTAAGGCTTATGAGTCCTTCGTTCTAACCATTGAACTACACCGGCTTCTGTGACCACACGGAATCTATTGCTCTACCAATAAACTACTTTGACCTACACCTTATAATTGAGTACTTGTATTGCTCGTATCAAGCCAGTGATTCTGTACAGTAAATGAGTGCTGTGCTTTATTCTCAAAGCAAGCATACCATAATAATTATCGTGGTTTACATATACTTTTTTTTGTTTAACGCGATTGAATACAGGATTACCGAATTGATGTCTTGGCACACCCAAATGCTTTGACCAATAAGCTAAAACTTTCTTGATGCGGGGCTTATGAATTTCATTGATAAAAACTCGAGGGATTAAGTCATTCTTTTTTACTCCCATACTTTTTTGAAACCAATTATACATAAACAGAATCATGGCTGGGTCAGAGTTAATAAAGGATAACTTATACTTCTTACTACCTTCAGCCCAATATAGTGCAATTCCAAGAATAAGTATGTCTCTATCTGACAATATGCTGATATCTCTTACCCCTTGCGATTCATAGAGTTTAATCGTATCTTCCTTTTTCCTTTTATTTGTCTCGGCGCCCTTCAGGCTTCCTAGTACCCTTCCCGTGCGTGAGTTTTGTATTAGTCTGTTCTGTTGAACTCTCGTAAGCACTATGTTTGAACACCAAAGACTCACTGTCCCTTTTGAGACACTCAACTTAGAAGCAATTTCATTAATGCTTATACCCTGTTTTCTTAGAACAAGGGCTTCAAGTTTTTTGTTGAACTTAGCCAAGGGTGTAGATACACTACCATAACCTAAGTTCTATTTCAAGATACCTTACAGCAACATATCTCGTATGCCGGGGACATGAATTGCACAGATGCCTCAAGGTTATGAGCCTTGCGAGGTACTACTCCTCCAC
>CAYIAA010000001.1:0-150381 GCA_964361405.1 uncultured Candidatus Saccharibacteria bacterium | reverse complement strand
CTAGAGGCCTCCATTTCGGGTAAAATAACTACGAGCGAGGGCATACAAGCCCAGCCAGTGAAAAACTTAAAGGGTTTTTAGAGAAATTTTTTCGTGCGACGCAGAGCGTCGCACAAGTGACACTACATAAACGAGCTAATAGTATGGCTACTATCCCATACTGTATAATAAACAAGTTAGATAACAAAAAAGGCGTATGAAAAAATTCTTAGCGATATATTTAGGTTCTACAACGGCAATCGTATGAGACCAAAGGCGAAGAAGCAGAAGAAGGACCCAGGGGAGCCGTCGTACTTCATCCTCGATTCCATCAGCAGCAAGATGATGCTGCTGATGCCACCCCCTCAGCCGAGTCTGAGGGATCGCTGGATGGGCGGGCATCGGTTCAGCAAGCCGATCGAGGAGCCGGTCGTGGTGACCATACGACCGCGACACGAGAATGGAGATCTCCTGCCATTCTTTGGTACCGCATGTCTGATGAGCACCGGATTCGCGGAAGCACTGGCTCAATGCGGTGTGGACAACCTCGATCTCTATGATGCCGTGCTTCGGAGTGAAGATGGCTCCGTCGAGTACGGCGGGTACAAGGCCTTCAACCTCGTCGGCATCCGCAAGGCGGCGGACCTAGAGGCGACTGTGTTCAACGATCCGCCCGGGACGCGGATGGTCGACGCCAGCATCGAGTCGCTGGCGATCGATCCGGACAAGGCGGGAGGAGTCCTGATGTTCCGCCTCGCCGAATACGTCGGCGCGGTTGTGGTGCACAGAAAGGTGAAGGAGTTCATCGAGGCGCGGGACTTTCCGGGCATCGTCTTCCGCGAGCCGAGTGCGTTCGTCAGCTAGCCGCTGCGACCAGAGCCGTTTCTAAGTCGAGCGCTGGGTCGAGCCTGGCGCCGGAGCCAGAGAAAAACTAAAGCATGGAAGCCGGGTTGGGAATACACTTTAAACTAAAATGACTAATTTATTTATTCTTGCGGGAATAGTTGTTGTTCTAGCCGTCGTAGTTGGTATTTTCAAGGCAAGATTCGAGGGTGGTGAAGGAGCTGAAGAAAAGGCAAAATATCAATACAAGAGGCGTAACTTCTTTCTAACAAGAGCAGAGCATGAGTTTTATGATGTCTTAGTTTCTGCTGTGGGATCTGAATACTTTGTTTTCGCTCAAGTGCATCTACCAACCCTCCTCGATCACAGCGTTAAGGGGCAAAACTGGCGCGCGGCTTTAGCGCACATCAATCGTAAATCTGTAGACTTTGTTCTATGCGATAAAGCATATATTTCTCCTAAGCTTGCCATTGAGCTTGATGACAAATCTCACGAACGTCTCGACCGACAGGAACGAGATAAGGAAGTGGAGCGAATCTTGCACGAAGCCGGAGTGCCACTTTTGAGAATCGAAAACAACGGTCAATTTATTCCAAGTGATCTTGTTACAAAGATAAAGGCACTTGCGCTGAAATAAACCCGTACACTAGCGCGCTGGAGGATCCTATTTTCATGTATATACCCTCTAAAAAGAATCTGGTTTTTCGGGCTGGGGGTCGGTTCGAAAATTTTCCAGCAGGGAGAAAAATGCTACACTAAAGTCAATAAGTAACGGATCTGACGCACAGAAACATCAGGAAATGGGAAGATTTTCTCCCATTCTGTGGTTCGGAAGGCGTCCTCCCATGCGAGCCAGTAGAAAACTTAGAGGGTCATATGTTATAATTAAGGTTATTATAAATAACTGTTAAGTTTCATGGACTCGCAAAACTATAATTCGACTGGCAACGCGGCACAATCTCAAGATCATGGTGGAAGCCATAACTCAGCAGATAATAAGAACCTAATGGCAATATTGGCCTATATCGGACCTCTGGTCATTGTCTCTTATCTCTCTGCGAAGGATGATAGCTTTGTAAAATATCACATAAAGCAAGGTCTCGTATTATTTGGACTAGAAATTGCTGTGCCATTGTTAATGAGTATTGTGAGCTGGCAATTTTATATGCTCTGGAATATATGGAACCTTGCCACTATTGTGTTATCTGTTCTTGGAATCATAAATGTTACCCACGGAAGAGAAAAAGAGCTTCCACTGATCGGTTCTTTCGCTAAGATGATAAAAATCTAACTTTTTATTAAAATATTCATATGGCAAAAAGAGATGGTGCACGAAAAATGCACAAAAAATCAAAACACTCCCATAAAACCAAGAAGCGGCTTGAAATCAAACGGCTGATGCTTGAGAAAAAAGCTGCTAAGAAAAAAAATAAATAGAATCTCTTGTTGAACTCTGGTGATTAAAATCACCGTTAGCATTCTGGTAATTGTTCTCCTCACTCTCGCAGGAGGTATATTCTTCCTGAAATCTTGGCAAGACGGAGGCGGTCTCGTTGCCTGCACCATGGAAGCAAAACTCTGCCCCGACGGCTCCGCCGTCGGGCGTACAGGCCCCAATTGCGAATTTGCCGCCTGCCCAAATGATGGCGGGGGCGACGATACAGATACCGACAACGAATGGTTTAGCACATCGGGGACCGTCACCGGCCGTATCACAATCGGGCCACTCTGCCCCGTCGAGCCATGCCCCGGCCCCGTGCCCGATCCATATTCGTCGCGCACCCTCAAGCTCGAGCCGCTCGGCGGCGGGAAACCAGTTGATTCCCCGCTTTATATCAAGCTCGCGCCGGACGGGACGTTCAAAGACGAAATACCGGAAGGCAATTACCGTGTTACTCTCTCGGAGTGTGAATTCCTCGGTTGCCGCACTACCTTCCCCACCACCATCTCTGTCAAAGCAAATAAGACACTGGAGCTCGCTCTCGACGTAGACACAGGCATCCGCTAAGCTAGTAAACACCATCCTCTTCTATCACCCGCTACCTGTACAAAACGGCGGAAATAGGGTATACATATCCCAGAAGTCTTACCACTACCGGTAGACGTAGGCAAGGAGGCCCACATGGGACGTAAAGAGGCTAAATACTCCCAGTATCGGGGGCGGAAATTCAAGGTCGGAGAAGAGATCGTGATGCCGCGCAATTTTCTCACGGACATCGGGATCTTTCCCCTGGATTTGAAGGGTCGGGTTCTCTCGCAGAATCAGTACGGAGTCAAGATGGAGTGGGCCATTCCGGCTCACCATCTTCGTCGCTACGCAGTGGTGAAGAGTGGCCAAGCACGAACAAGACACAGAAGAGGGCAAGGACCCTGTACCTACAAGTTCGTGGAGCCCTATCTTCCCCCACACGAAATTCCGCTCATGGTGACGGTTATCTCGGTTCACGACGCTGATGTGCTCGAGCAGATGGGGTCAAGTAGGCCCCCTCCCGAGAGAATCAGGAGGATGTCAAACCCAAGCTCTCGAAGAAGAGCAGGAGATGGAAGACTCTTAGCACGCCTGTCTCCAGTTTCAACATGATCGTCCGGACGGACTAGCGCCGCCCCAGACAAAAGTCGTTTCCTGTCTGGCGGCGGCTTTTGTTATCTATTGCCACAACCTTGCAAAGAATTTGAAAGTATTTTAATCTGACGGAGGAAAAGCATATCGAGATTTTTACTGCCGTCTGGTTGCTTTGATGCATGAATCTTCGCTTCGAGCGGAGCACAAAGGGGGAACAACCAGACGGTGGGGACGCCGCGAGATATTTGATCTCGCGGCGTTTTCCTTTTTATTTTTCAGATATACTACAAACTATGGCGCGACACGCACTTGGTTTTAATGAAAAAGAACTCCGCGTGTTCCAAAAACTGAAAAACCCAAGGCACATCCAAGATTTTCTCGAAACCCTGCCAATCAATTTCGAAGAACACCACGACACATTCATGTCTCCACGGCGCATCCTCCGCGAGAGAAAAGCACACTGTCTTGAGGGCGCAGTATTCGCCGCCTCCGCGCTCGCTGTCCACGGCCGTCCGCCGCTTCTCCTTGACCTTGAAACAACACCAAATGACGAAAGTCATGTAGTGACCGTCTTCCGCGAGCGCGGGCGCTGGGGTGCAGTAAGCAAAACGAACCATGCCGCGCTGCGCTATCGGGATCCGGTGTATCGCAGTGTGCGGGAACTTGCAATTTCCTATTTCCACGAATATTTTCTTGATTCCGGCACGAAAACGCTCCGCTCATACGGAACGTTAAATCTCGCGCGCTTCAACCGCCGCAACTGGACGACGGACGAAGAAGATCTCTGGTACATCGAACGTGCGCTCGTCGCCGCGCGCCACTTCCCCATCGTAACCTCCGCGCGCGCCCGCTTCCTAAGGCGCGCTGATCCTATCGAGCAAAAAGCCGGAAAACTGACCGCGTGGCAGAAACCACAGCGTCACCCGCTTACACATTAAATAAGAGAAATTGCCCCGGTATAGAAACGGATGATATAATACAATCTGATTAAAAAGCTAATAAGAAATTTGAACCCATGAACAAACTGGTACTGTTCTCGCTTTTCATCGTCACCGGAGCGGTGGCAATTATCGGATACCAAGCAATCCCCCGGGAACTTCCTGGAGAAAAAGTCTACACTGCCGTCGAGGGCGACGGATTCATCGCCGTCGTCGATCCAATAAAACAAAAAGTTATCTCAAAAATCAGTCTCGCGGTCGAGCATGATGGAGGTATACTCCCCTACGCGCCCCACAATGTGCAAGTCGCGCCCGATATGCGAAGCGTCTGGGTAACGGCAAATTCTGGCTCCCACCAAGGACACGCGTCCCGGGTCGTGCCGGAAGCTAATGCGCACGGAGAAGAAAAAGAAGCCGGTGACGATTCCGACGAAGTGATCGTCATTGACCCGATAACCGACCGCATTATAAAGCGCATCCCCATCGAGCGCGGTATACACCTCGCCCACGTTTCCATCACACCCGACAGCAAAACTGCCATTGTGACGGCGCAGACAAAGGGTGTTATCTATAAAATAAACGCGGAAACATTCGAGATCGAAAAAAGAATCTTCGTGCCGGCGGTCGGCCCCGAGAAAACGCCTCCCGAACCACACGGTGTGCGTGTCAGTCCCGATGGTAAAACGGCGTATATCGCAAACTTCGGCGGGAAATCGCTTGGCATTCTCGACATTGCCTCAAACGAGCTCTCAATCGTCCCGCTCGGTGGAAAAGCGGTGCAAGTCGGCATCACCGCGGACGGGAGATACGTCGTCGCTTCGCTCTACGATACGAAACAACTCGCCGTCTATACAGTCCGCGATGCGTCAGTCAGAATGATCGATTTGCCCAATGGATCAAAGGGACCCATCCAGATGTACGCGACCCCGGATTCGCAATACGTTTACCTTGCCGACCAAGGATACTATTCCGGGCAGCCACAGGGATCGCTCGTCTATAAAATCGATCTTGGGACCATGGCGGTCGCAAAGGAAATTACAGTCGGGGACGGCCCGCATGGCATCGCCGTCTCAAACGATGGGGCGCGTGTGTATATCACAAACCTCTTAAGCGGAGACTTATCTGTTATCGACACAGCGAGTGATACCGAAATCGCCAAGATTTCCGTCGGCAAAGAACCAAACGGCGTGAGCGTCTGGTCGCGCGGAGCCGACAGCACGCAATAAAGAAAACGGCCCCGGGCTAGCTACTTTTTTGAACGGCGCGAGGCCGCCTGAAAAAACACGGGGAAAAAGGAAATGGCGACGATGAGGGCGACAATCGGATACAGATACGCTTCAGCATTCGGGACATACACGCCGAGCGTGTATCCGAAAAGCGTCATGCTGAAAACCCAGAAGACCCCGCCGAACATGTTATAAAAAAGAAAATCCCGATAGGGCATGCGCGCGATACCGGCAACAATGGGTACAAACGTACGCACAATCGGGATAAAGCGTGCGAGGAAAACCGATTTCTTCCCATGATTTGTGAAAAACTTATTCGCGCGAAGCATGTGATCTGGTTTGAAAAAGCGTGACTCCGGCCTTGAAAAAAGCGCCTGCCCAACGCGTTTGCCGAATGCATACCCAACACTATCCCCCGCTACGGCGGCAACGCTTAAAAGCGCCAACATGAGGGCGATATCAAATACTCCCTGCGACGCGAGAAGGCCTACCGTGAAAAGCAGGCTGTCACCGGGGAGAAAAAAACCAAAAAAAAGCCCCGACTCTACAAAAACGACGGTAAAGAGCCCCACGTACCCCGCGGAGACAATATGTGGAACAAGATCGAACATAGTGGAATGCTCAGTATAACATGAGGGTACGTTATACTATTCTCAAATGAACGGCGTAAAAAACAATCTCTACCAAGATGCGATACTCATCACGGCAAGTATCGCCTTCGCGGTATGGCTTTCAAAGAGCGGTGCTCTCCACGCGTTCCTTATGGCGCGAGAAGGTTTTGAGCCGCTTGAGAATTTTATTGCGGGATTCTTTTTTACCTCCGCCTTTACCACAGCTCCCGCAATCGCCACCCTCGCACACCTGGCAAAGTCGGGCTCTATTCTCAACACTGCCTTTTTTGGCGGATTGGGCGCTCTTTTGGGCGACTTAGTTCTTTATCTCTTTGTGAAAGATAGGTTCTCGGACGACATCATGTCGCTCTTCAATAAACGACGTAGAGAGATGGTCCGCCACATCTTCAAACGTAAACTCTTCAGATGGTTTTCGCCCTTTGTCGCAGCAGCGATTATCGCTTCTCCATTCCCTGACGAGCTCGGAATCATGATCCTCGGTTTTGTGAAAACGCGTGCCCTTCTTTTCATCCCCTTCTCATTCTTCGCGAACTTTCTTGGGATACTCGCAATTGCAGAGCTTTCCCGATTCTTTTAACCCGCATGCTTGACACTTAAACCCTGATCATCTACAATGCGAGAAGAGTTATTTTCGACCCCTGGGAGTACTGGAAAGGATTGGGAACACCGCGCCCCACCCCCCCACCAGTACTCCCAGGGGTTCTTTTTTATATGACTTTCTTAGTTCCTGCTACTGAGGCAAAACGAGGATGGTCCCCGCGTGCGACGGATAATTAGAGTTCGTATATCCCCATGCACCAACTTGCGTGAAGAGATATGTCCACGTCCCTCCTTTACCCACGGAAGAATCTTGCGAGAAACCGGAGTAAAAAACTTGGTCAGACGGCGGCTTGGTCGTTGATTTAATCATCATCGCCCGGGAGCTGTTATTCATAAAACGAACCGCCTCCCCTGCCTTCACCTGCGTAAAAACTGGAGAAAAACCATTGTTTCCATACGTCACGACATATACCCCATCTTCTCCTCTTGCCGCTGGTGGCGTTACCGGAGCGGATGTGGTCGGAGCGGATGGTTTTTTAACTTCTCCTGCCGTATTTCCACTTAAGACCGCGTCCCATGCCGAGGAAGCATCGGAAGTATTGTCTGTCTTCTCAACTGTACCTTCTTCCTCCGGAGCAGGAAGGGTGGTATCGGCACCCATGGAAAACCAAATGATAAAACCGAGAGCCGCGGCTACGACGAGAACTGCGACTATACTTGAATTATTCATAGTAATCTACTTTTTACTACTATTACACCGCTTATTATTATAGAAAGAAAGAAAGAACGGAGCAATCAAGCATGGTGGGTAAGTCCATGCTCAAAAAATCGGCTACATTAGTTACTGTATATCGAAAAGTGCTCTCCGGTGATTCCGGGAATGTAGCGAACGTCCGTTACGCCCGCGGCCCGGAGTTGCGCTTCCCGCGCCGGAGAAGTGACTTCATACTGCGCACGGAGCGCCCTCCCAGCCGCCAGTTCTTGAAAAGTGATAATACGTGCCGGCGTCTGCGAACCAGTAATACTTGCATCAGTACAGGTTCCGTATTGGTGGCAGGAATTGCTGTGGGTGCGCGTCGGCGGGTACATCTCATTCACTTGCCACGAAATACCGGCCGCCTGAAGGGAGGTATCTAATTGCTCAAGACGGAGCGCAAGCGATGCTTCAAGATAGCATGTAGAACCGGCACACCCGGCGCCGGGTGCTTTTTTAGGAAAGTTGTAGTCAGTGACCGGATTACAGCCCGGACATACTGCCGCCGGCGGCACCGATACAGGCGGCGGCACTCCCGCGGGTGGTGCACCGCCCGGACCCGGTGAGGGCATAAACTCTGTGAGAGAGGGCACATTGAGCTCGAGTCTGACGAGGTCGGGATTAATGGTCCAGAGAATAAGATAAGCGGCAAGCACGATAAGAAGACCGAGAATCGCCGAGCGGATACGATCTTTAGCATCCGATTTTGACTGTTCACTCACCGCTCCGAGTGTATATTGCACTCCCGCTATGATGAGCATAAGAACTGCCAAGACTCCAGCTACGCCGAGGCTTAGATTGAAAACGGTTTGGGCGTATCGGGCGAAGAGATCTTGCCGGGAAACTTGAGTAAGCGAGGTTCCATCCGTGGAGGGAAATGGTTCAAGAAAAGTGTACTCACCATCCTGCGCAAAAGTAATTCCGGGGAATGAAGCGAAAAAAACCACCACAATAATAAATAGAGCAACCTCGCACACAAGTGTGCGATAAAAAGTACAAGGCAAGATGGTTCTCATGTTGCCTAGATAGTATACGATTGCACCCGAATGGGTGCAATAAACTACCTCGCGCCTAAGTGCGAACCTGTGAGCAGTTTTTTGCAGAAGTGTCTACATCTGCCCTAAGCCACATCCCTAAGGTATTCGAAACAGTGTGAACCGCTATGCCCGCTTTCTTGGCGAGTCGCAATTGCGTCATGAGAAGATCTTCGCGTATCTCACGCACACGATTAGGGAACTTCCCTCTCACCTCTCCTTTCACTTCTCAAATCCTTCTTCTTGGGTTGGTCTCACTGAGCTATATCCAGTTTCCAACCACTGTCAATTTTTACAAAACTCACACACGGACGCTTGATCGGGGAAGACAATCCCGCTAGGCGGTATTGTCTCTCGGGTAAAAATAGAGAAGCACCTATCTTCCACGGTACCCAAAGAGCGTGTGTTTACCTCCATCCTCGTCAGGGAGCGTAAAATCGGGTGCTTTTTTACCGAGAGATGGTGTCTTCATGGATGAATTGGACTATTTTGACACGGAAAATCTCTTTTTTCGCTCACTATAGAGAAAAATCAGAAAAATGTTTATCACGTAGTGCGTTATGCACAGCCGAAAGGCAAATAATGAGCACACTATAGAGTGTTTTCGAGATATACTTGAGAAAGTGCTTCTGCTCGCGCTTTTAAGTGTGCAAAAAGCACTGTTACCATCCAAATCGGATGACCATTTTAATGTTCGGCTGGGAGCTCCCTCCTTTTAACAGCGGTGGGCTTGGTGTCGCCTGCTTTGGTTTGAGCAAGGCGCTCGTGGCGCGCGGATCAAAAGTGATTTTCGTGCTTCCAAAAAAACAGCCTATCAAGGCGGATCATTTGAAACTTGTCTTTGCGGGCGATGGCATTGATTATCTCATCGTTGACTCTCCCCTCTCGCCCTATCTCTCGAGCGAATCATACGATGAAGAGTATGGGAACCTCGACTCGAAGAAACAGCGGCTCTACGGAGCAAATCTTTTTCAAGAAGTCGAGCGCTTTGCCCAACTTTCGCGCGCAATTGCCGCTCGCGAGCGCTTCGACGTAATCCACGCGCACGACTGGCTCACCTTCGGCGCCGGAGTCGGCGCAAAAGAAGTAAGTGGAAAACCGCTTGTCGTACACGTACACGCAACGGAATTCGATCGTACCGGTGGACACAATATTAATGAACATGTCTACGGGAAAGAGCGCTGGGGTATGGAAACCGCCGACCGCGTCGCAACCGTTTCAGGATTTACGAAAGACATCGTCACCAGTAGGTACGGAATTAACCCCGACAAAGTTGAAGTGGTTCATAATGGTGTCGAAATGAGTGCGGATCCGCGACGAAAGGTAGGAGAAACTACACTCGCATTCAAGAGTCATGGGTACAGCGTGGTCTCCTTCGTGGGGCGCCTCACCATTCAAAAAGGCGCGGATTACTTTTTACGCACAGCGAAGCGCGTGCTTGAAGTGAATCCTCGAGTTATTTTTATCATCTCGGGATCCGGCGACATGGAGCGCCAGCTCATCGCGGAAGCGAGTTATATGGGCATCGGCGATAAAATTATTTTCACTGGATTTCTCCGTGGAGAGGAACTTGCGGAGGTCTATCGAGCGAGCGATCTCTATGTCATGCCCTCCGTATCAGAACCTTTCGGCATTACCCCGCTTGAAGCACTAATAGAGGGGGTTCCCGTACTTATCTCGAAGCAGTCGGGCGTGTCCGAAGTCTTGAAACACGCGCTTAAGGTCGATTTTTGGGATGTCGAGGAAATGGCGAATAAAATCCTCGGAGTCCTCGCGTACCCACCGCTCAAGGACACACTCGGCGAATATGGCAGTGCGGAGGCGCGCGGTGTGACGTGGGATAAGGCCGCGGAGAAATGTCTCTCGATTTACGGAAAACTGACCTCTGGTTTAACATAGAAGCTATGCCTGCACTCTGCCTCTACTTCCAAGTCCATCAACCCTACCGTCTCAAACCTTACCGCGTCTTCGATATCGGGAAAGACCGGAACTATTTTAACGGGACGAATGGCAACTTAAACAATCAGTTTGTCCTCCGAAAGGTAGCGGAGAAATCGTATCTCCCCACAAATCGCATTCTCCTCGAACTTTTGAAACAACACCCGGAGTTCAAAGTGACGTTTTCTCTGACCGGTGTAATCCTTGAACAATTTAAGGAATTCGCTCCAGAGGTGCTCAAATCGTTTCAGGACCTGGTCAAAACGGGCCGCGTCGAAATCCTTGGCGAAACGTATTACCACTCGCTTTCATTCCTTTACTCAATGGAAGAATTCGCCGAGCAGGTTGATATGCACCGCCGTACCATAGAAAAAGTATTCGGGGTGCGACCGCAAGTTTTCCGGAACACCGAACTCATCTACCGAAACGACCTCGCGCTCGCCGCGGAAGGTATGGGTTTCCGGGGAATACTCGCCGAAGGGGCGGATCATGTTTTGGGCTGGCGAAGTCCCGATTTTCTCTACCGCCCACGAGGAACAAAGAAGATGGGACTTCTTCTCAAGAATTACAAACTCTCCGACGATATCGCTTTCAGATTTTCTTCACGTTCGTGGGAAGAGTGGCCGCTTGATACTGGGAAATACGGCTCGTGGATAAATGCGAAGCAGGGCAATGCGCAGGTCGTAAATCTCTTTATGGATTATGAAACTTTCGGTGAACACCAGTGGGAAGACACCGGAATTTTTGACTTCCTCCGCGCACTCCCCGGAGAACTTCTGAAAAGTTCCAATAATTGTTTCATCACGCCATCCGAGGCGATGACGCTCTTTAAGCCGGTTGCCGAGCTCGATGTCCCCCACTACGTTTCCTGGGCAGACGTTGAGCGCGACCTCTCGGCATGGCTCTCGAACTCGATGCAACACGATGCGCTCCGAGCACTCTATGGCCTAAGAGAGCGCGTCCTCGCGAGTAAGAGCTACGATATCCTTGACGCGTGGCGTCGCATGCAAACCTCGGACCATTTCTACTACATGTGCACAAAGTGGTTCGCCGACGGCGATGTCCACAAATACTTTAATCCCTACGACACTCCTTACGATGCCTATCTTTCCTATATGAACGTGCTCAAAGATTTGGAGTTGCGGCTCGCGAGTGGAAAAGAAGAAAAAAGGGCGGAGGCGCTCGCAACCGTGTAGACGAGAAAAACTGCAAACGATATACTTAAGGATAGCGTATGAGCATACATCTATTATGAAATGGGGGGCGGGAATAAAAATTTCACGTTCGCGAAAAAAAATCCATCTGACCTAGATGCCTCGATCTCTCGTATTGGGAAATGGGAATGTTCTCATCGGTTTCGACCGCTACGGGAGAGTGCGCGACTTCCACTTCCCTCATGTGGGACTCGAGAACCAAACCGCTGACTGCATTCATCGGATCGGTATTTGGGTTGACGGAACGTACAGCTGGGTTGGCGAAGGTTGGGATGTGCGGACCAACTATGACGGAGAAACCCTCGTCTCACGGATTGACGCGGAGAACCGCGAATTGAATATTTCCCTTCACTTCCGAGATACGGTTTATAACGAAGACAACGTATTTATACGGCGCATCACCATTGAAAACCGCTGGAACCGTAACCGCTCGATCAGGATATTTTTTAACCAGCAGTTCGAAATCAGTGGATTAAACCACGGGAACACCGCCTACTATGACCCGGATTTTGCATCAATCATTCACTACCGCGGCAGAAGAATTTTTCTCGTCACCGGGGCACACTTAGACGGCAGAAGTTTCGACGACTACTCCGTTGGGGTATTCAACATCGAAGGAAAGGAAGGCACCTGGCGCGATGCCGAAGACGGAGTGCTTTCAAAAAACCCGGTTGAGCACGGCTCGGTTGATTCCACCATCGGTTTCCATCACGATATCCCGGCAATGAGCTCGAGCACATTCGACTACATCATCATCGCCGCAAGAGACCTCAGTGAAATAAAAACGCTCTGGAAAGAAATCAAGCTGAAAACTCCGAACCACATGGTGGAAACGACGGCGAACTATTGGAGAGCATGGGTCAACAAGAATCAGGTAAACTTAATCGACATCGACACGCGACTCGAAGACCTTTTCAAAAAATCCCTCCTTATCATTCGCACTCACGTGGATAACGGCGGAGCCATTATTGCCTCCGGAGATTCGGACATTCTCCAGTATGGACGCGACACCTATAACTATATGTGGCCACGCGACGGCGCACTCACGGCGATTGCGCTCGATCGGATGGGCTATATCGAAGTAACAAATCGTTTTTTCGAATTTTGCAATAAAGTTCTCTCCGAGGAAGGATACCTCCATCACAAATACCAATCCGACGGCTCGCTCGGGAGTTCCTGGCATCCGTGGGTGTATAACGACAAGAAACAACTCGCCATACAAGAAGACGAAACGGCACTCGTTCTCCACGCTTTGTGGAACCACTATGCGCTTCACCACAATCTCGAGTTCATCGAGAAAATTTACAATCCGTTCGTGAAAAAAATCGCGGACTTCCTCTATTTCTACCGCGATGAGAAAACCGGTCTCCCCTACGGATCGTATGATCTTTGGGAAGAAAAGTTCGGGACGTCCACGTTTACGGCGGCGACGGTCTATGCGGCGCTCCGCGCCGCAAGTAATTTTGCCGATGTCCTCGGGAAAAAAGAAGAATCGGAAAAGTACGATCAGGGTGCGCGCGAGGTTAAAGAAGGCATCTTGGCACACCTGTATGATGAGAAACTCGGCTGTTTCGTAAAACTCATCGATACGAGAGGCGGAGAAATGCATGTTGACCGCACCATTGACGTGAGTAGTTTCTACGGGCCCTATCGATTCGGAGTTCTCCCGAAAGACGACGAGCGAATCAAAAAATCATTTGAAACAGTGGTGAATAAACTTTCTTTCTCAACTACCGGAGATCACGGCCACATTGGCGGCATCGCGCGTCACGAAAATGATCCGTACCACAGAAAGGACGCTCACATCACGGGAAATCCATGGTTTTTGACAACGCTCTGGCTCCATCAGTACCAGATTGCAATAGCGGAAACGAAAAAAGACCTCGAGATGGTGCGTGATGGATTCAAATGGGTCTGCGATCGTGCACTCCCCTCGGGCATTATGTCCGAGCAACTCGACCCACACACCGGAGAACAAATATCGGTGGCACCGCTCACGTGGAGCCATGCCGAATTCATTAATACAATCCTCGACTATCTCGACAAAGCGAAACACATCCGTTGACAACGCATACCCTCTCCTGTACCGTCCTCCTCGAAAGTGAGAAATATGGATGAGGTAAACAAAGAGAACCGCACACCATGGTTCGATGACGACTATGATGATAAATCCGACCTTAGTGGGATTGGATTCATCATCGCTGTCACCTTTTTGGTGATAGTTTTTGGGATAAACGATTGGGCATGGCGGAAGCTCTGGGGGCTCGAGGCAAGAGAGGAAGAAAAGTAAGAGTATCGGCCGCGATGAGAAATCATCGCGGCCGCACCATTTTTTAGCAGTGATATACTAAGCTTGCACACAAAGCCCTCATCGTTCAACGGATAGGACACAGGCCTCCGAAGCTTGAAATAGAGGTTCGATTCCTCTTGAGGGCATAAATTGACAATATAACTTATATATGCTATGCTTTAAACAGTGGATTGATAGTTAGTTCTTTGCAAAAAAGGAATTGGTCATGAGTATCAGAAAGCGAGTGAAGGCAATTTTCACCAAGCCGGAGCACAATCTCACTGCGCTGAAGCCAGAATTCCAACAACTCCGTCAGGCTCTTGAACGTTCATCAAAATCGAGTGACCCGCTCACCGAGATCGTCTACTTCTTCAACACTGTGTCGAGGTGGCACGATCGCGGAATCGGCGATCTCATCCTAGCATTCGAGGAGGTCGACTACGGCCAGTACCGCGGGGTGCTTCAGGAGCTACGAATGCTCGAGAAGCACTTCAAGAATGCTGGACGGAGCGAGCACGGCTGGAATCGCACCAAGCGCGGCGAGACGGTCACGGATAGCAAGGTTTTTCTGGGCAACATCCACGGCCTTTTCACCCATCCAGTCAACTACTGGCGACTGGGAAAGGATGAGATGAAGGGCGGTTGGGGACACCCCGGAATGGAGCACCTGAACGCCTACGATGTCGTCTCGGAACAAGCCCGAAAGTTTATGACCTCGCACACCGGCCGGATGATTGGCATCATCGACAACCTGGAAACTCTCGCGGCGTAACCCAGAGCCGCAATGAGTTAAACAACCCGCCTAGTAGTTCCGCACGAAGCGAAACGAACGGCGGGTTTTTTCTTATTGACTTTTCATCTCGTCCCCAAGATTTAACCTCGGGGAACCCCACTCTCTTCGTGTTCTTTCCCATACCGAAGCTCATCTTGTGCATCATAGAGAAGTGGGCGCTATAAGCTAGGAAAATCCAAGCAAAAAGGCGAGCTTCAATAAAATAAAGCGCACGATCTTCGGGTACGGCACTTTTTTTACGAAATAGATCAAATATATTGACAAAGATATACATAATAAATATAGTTTTTCTAGATTCGAAACGATAGGAGGTATACGGTGGAAAAGAGAGACATGTACACCGAAGCCGACCATAAGCGTAAGCAGGATAAGATTGTCATTGAGATCATCGGGCACATTGCTGAAGCCAAAGAAAAAGACCTTGTGGGCATTGATTGCCTCGACTACGTTGGAGAAAAAATGGTTCTCCAACGTCACATAGTACGGAGTCTCTGCAAGCTCCACAACATCAACTGGAGAACATAAGTTCCCCTAGAATCTCCGGCTAAGAAGCCCCGGCGAATATCGACGGGGCTTCTTCTTTACGTTCCGTGCTATAGTTCACAATAAAATGATAGAGGGATTCGTACTGGGGATAATTCAGGGGCTTACGGAATGGCTCCCTATAAGCTCGAAGTCGTTACTCATTCTCGTGAAAACGCGTGTTTTCGGAGAAGAGGCGACTCTTACGACAATCATCCGAGAGGGGCTTTTCCTCCACGCCGGAACATTTTTGGCCGCTCTTGTTTATTTGCGAAAGGATGTTCTCCTTATCATACAAAGCGCATATAACTTTAAGCATACCGACTCCCGAGGCCGAGCGCTCCTTGTATTTCTCTTTTTCTCGACTTTTGTTTCCGGAATACTCGGGCTCGGCATCTACTGGGGCATCGGAAAAATCGAAACAAAGCTCGTTTCGGCGCAACTCTTGACCGGAATAATCGGCACCCTGCTTATCGTGACCGGTCTTATCCAGAGAAATAAGAATTACTTCGGAAAAAAAACCGCCTCGGGAACGAGTGTGGCAGACGCGGTTATCACTGGGTTTGCGCAGGGGCTTGCCGTAATTCCGGGATTTTCACGCTCGGGATTTACCCTTGCAGCACTCATCTTCCGGGGTGTTGGAAAAGAAGAAGCTTTGCGGATAAGTTTCCTCATGAGTCTCCCTGCTGTCTTAGGCGGAAATATCATTTTAAACACCAACGTTGCGGCGTTCACGGCAGATTCATTGATAGGCCTTGCCACAGCTTTCGTGACGGGAATCGCAAGCATACACGTCCTTCTCAAGGTCGCGCACCGCGTCAATTTCAGCTATTTTATTATCGGCTTCGGCCTGCTCACCGTACTTGCCGCTTTTATTTAGAATTTCTCAGAAAGGTAGGCGGGAAGCTCCTCCACCTTAATCCTTTCTTGTTCCATCGTGTCGCGGTCGCGGACTGTAACAGCTTTGTCCTCTATTGATTCGAAGTCAAAAGTCACACAGTATGGGGTCCCGAGTTCGTCTTGTCTTCGATAACGTTTCCCAATATTGCCATTGTCATCCCAAAGGGTTGATGGGAACATACCTTTAAGCGCCTGAAATACCTCTCGAGCTCCCGTAACGAGCTCTGGTTTATTCCGCAGGAGCGGAAAGACTGCGATCTTAACCGGAGCAAGTTTGGGCTTAAAATGAAGAACAACACGCTTCTCTTCGCCGCTACCCTCTTCAGCATACGCTTCGCAAAGAATGGCAAGAACAGTTCTGTCCACGCCGAATGTAGGTTCGATCACATGAGGAACGAATTTCTCCCCTGTCTCGGGGTCCGTGAAGCGCATATCCGCCCCGCTCCCCGTCTCGTGCTTGCGCAAGTCGTAATCGCCACGATACGCAAGTCCGTATAATTCTTTCCTCCCAAAAGGAAAATCGTAGTCGAAATCAATCGTGCGTTTCGAGTAATGCGCCCGGTCAGTGTCGGAGACTTCACGTTCATGAAAGCGGTTTTTTGAAATACCTATCTCCTCTATCCACCCAACCATCTCTCCTCGCCAGTATTCAAACCACTTTTCCCACTCCGCTTCTTTCACGAAATACTCTATCTCCATTTGCCCGAACTCACGCGCGCGAAAGAGAAAATCCCGCGGCGCGATCTCATTTCTGAATGCTTTCCCGATTTGTGCCATTCCAAAAGGAAGTTTTGGATGCAGAGAATCCAGTATGTTTTTAAAATTCACGAACATCCCTTGCGCCGTTTCGGGACGAAGGTATGTTATGTGCTCTTCGTCCTTGGATACCCCGACATGCGTCGCAAACATGGTATTGAACACCCTGGGTGTCGAGAGAGACTTCGTGTCAGCGCCGCAGAAAGAGCATAAAGCCGGAGCGCCATCACCATATTCGTCAGCCCGAAATGAGTTCTTGCAATTTGCGCATGTCATGAGTGGGTCGCCGAACCCTTGAACATGCCCGGCAGATTCCCACACCTTGGGATTCATTAAAATTGAGGAGTTGATGCCGTACATATCCTCACGACCCGAGACAAACCGCTTCCACCAGAGGTGTTCAATGTTGTATTTGAGTTCGCTGCCAAAAGGGCCGTAATCCCATGCTCCCGCGAGTCCACCGTAGATTTCAGAAGATGGAAATACAAAACCCCGCCGCTTGGCGAGGGAAACAATAGTGTCGAGATCGGGTGCCATAGGTTTCATTTAAGATTCTTCCACAAAAATCACCAGAAATCCAGCAAAAAAAGCGCAGCCAAGTATTCTTTCTTATCCGAGCGTGGTTTAATGTATGGACGAAGTTAAAACACAGGGGAATGTGGCATCATAAAACAGTTTCAAAAACACTCGCGGAGCTCGAGAGTGATGAAGGAAAAGGACTCTCAAATGAGGAAGCGAGTCGGCGTCTTAAACGCTATGGCAGTAACATTTTGCCTGAGCGAAAAGAGGATGGAGCATTTCGACTTCTCCTCCGACAACTCGTAAGCCCGCTCGTCTATATCCTCCTCATCGGAGCCTCTCTTACGCTTTGGCTTGGGGCATTCGAAGACGCGATATTCATTACCCTTGCCGTTGTCATAAATATCGGTGTCGGTTTCTGGCAAGAATATCGCTCGAGCAATATCCTCAAGGCGCTCAAACGAATCGTCCCCATGCGGGCATTTGTGCGCCGCAATTGGGAGGTGCATGAACTTGATGCGCACACACTTGTTCCAGGTGATGTCATCATTTTAAAGGCCGGTTCCTTGGTACCGGCAGACGCAAGAATTATCGAAGTGCAGAGCCTCTCTGTGAATGAGGCAAGTCTCACCGGAGAAGGAATGCCGATAGTCAAGGAAACGCTCTTAATCCACGAAGACGCTCCGCTTGCCGATAGACGAAACATGGTCTTTATGGGGAGCGTCATCGTGCGCGGAGAGGGGCTGGCAGTCGTGGTACACACCGGCGCCTTAACCGAAATCGGCCGCATCAGCGCGTTGACGCAAGCGGCGGCTCACGCCGTCTCTCCGCTGAAGGCAGGTATGACGACCCTGAGCCGGATTATCGCGCTTGCCGTGCTCCTCTCGGCAATACTCATTTTCACCATCGGCCGGCTACAGGGACTCCCCCTCATTGAAATGTTTTCGATGGCAATCGCTCTCTCGGTCGCGGGCATCCCCGAGGGACTCCCCGCTGCGATATCGATCGCGCTCGCTATCGGAGCCGAACGTATTTTACGGAAACGGGGGGTCGTTCGGGAACTCACCGCAACGGAAACCTTAGGCGCAGCCACCGTCATCTGCGTCGATAAAACCGGCACGTTGACAGAAGGCAGGATGCACGTCGAGCGCGTGATAACGGAGAGCGGGAATGAGGATGAAGCGAGTATTGCGATGGCGCTCGCAAATGAAGCAATCGTTGAACGCGGTGAGCGGGAGGTACGCATCCATGGAGACCCAACGGATGTGGCCAAAATGCAGTACTTTCTCTCGGGCGGCGGGAAGCTCGACCTCCTTCTTGAGAAGGAGCCCAGGGTCGCTATGCTGACATTCGATAATAGCTGGGGGTTCCTTGCCTCCTTCCACCAAAAGAAAAAAGATCTCAACGTGTACGTCTCCGGAGCGCCGGAAAAGATACTCCGTCGATCAAGTGAGTGTTTCTTTGGCGGAAAGGCGCGTTCCATCGCTGGAAGACAGAAAGAAATTGCTCGGAATGCTGAAGAGCTGGCGCGACAAGGATACCGCGTCATTGCTCTTGGTGTGCGTACGCTTAGGAAAACACTTACAGATGAAGAACGAAGAGATGAGGGAGGGCTCCTCGGTCTCGTTTCCGACCTTTGTTTCCTTGGATGTGTAGTCATTTCCGACCCGGTGCGACCTGACGTTAAAGGTGCGCTTGAGCGGGCCCGCCGCGCGGGCATACGGGTAATTATGGCGACTGGCGATCATTCGATGACTGCACTTGCGGTGGCGCGGGAACTTGGCCTTCCCGCGACATCGCATTCACTCATTCGTGGAGACGAGCTTGACCGACTCTCCGATCTTGAGCTCGAAAAAGAACTCAAAGAAACCAACATATTTGCCCGCGTCACGCCGGAGCACAAAATGCGCATCGTTCAAGCGCTAGAGCGGCAGGGCGAAGTGGTGGCGATGACCGGAGACGGCATCAACGACGCTCCGGCATTGAAACAGGCGCACGTCGGCATTGCGCTCGGAAGCGGAACTGACGTTGCAAAAGAGGCCTCCGGCATCGTCATCCTCGACGACAGTTTCTCGACGATCGTCGCCGCGGTTGAAGAAGGACGGATCTCATTCGAGAACATCAGAAAAGTTACCGTTTTCCTCCTCTCAACGTCCTTCACCGAAATCATTCTTATTCTCTCATCGCTTGTCCTGAAAATATTCTTCCCGGCCACCCCGCTCCCCCTCGCTCCACTCCAAATCCTCTATATTAATCTCCTCAACGACGGCTTTCCCTCGATTGCAATGGCATTTGAACCGGGAGAACGGGATGTTATGGAACGTCCCCCGCGACCGAAAAATGAACCGATACTCGACCGCACGTCAAAGATAATTATTTTTGCCATCGGTCTCATCACCGATCTGTTCCTCGTTGCGATATTCGCTTACTTCGTATTTAAAACGAACATTACCCCCGACGTTATCCGGACGGTTATGTTTGCCGCAATCGGTATCGACGCCCTCCTCTACTCATTCGCCATCAAATCGCTCCGCAATCCTCTCTTGAAATCTCCAATCTTCGGGAACCCGTATCTCAATACCGCGGTTATCTTCGGAATGATCGCGATGCTCGCCGCGATTTATCTCCCGATCTTCAATGACGTTCTTCACACCGTGCCGCTTCCGCCCTACTACCTCTTTCTCATCGTAGGGCTGGGACTCGTAAAATTCGCTCTTGTCGAATTCGCAAAAGCGATGACGGTTAAGGACATTTGCGGTCCCGAATATGCCTAACAGATAGTAATGCTCGAATTTCTTTTCATACTTTTCGCCATCGCTTTTTTCCTAAACCTCCTTTGGGAACTCTGGCATAGCCGGCTCTATGAAACGTGCCACACAATGCCTCTCGACCGATACGTAAAACTCATCACAGTGATGTCTTTAAAAGATGCCTTTTGGATTATCTCTTTCTATGGCATCACAGTCCTCTTATTCCAAAACACTGCCATCTTTGAGAAACCCTTCCAACTCACCGCTTTTATAACCCTGGCACTCGCATTCTCATTCATTGACGAAAAAATCTCCCTCACCCGCGGGCGGTGGAGCTACGCGAAGGAAATGCCAACTATTTTAGGTGTTGGTCTGACACCTCTTTTTGAGGTTGCTATGACTGGTATTACCAGCCTAGTTATTGTTTCTCGACTTATTTCTTAAAATCGAGTTCGATTCCCACCGGGCAGTGGTCGGAGCTCATGACGTGAGAAAGAATTGAAGCACTTTTCAAATGCTTGAGGAGGTCTGGGGTAATAAAGATATAGTCTATCCGCCAGCCCACATTCCGGTCGCGGGCGCGCGATTTCAGGTCCCACCAGCTGTAGGCGTCGCGCTTCGCTGGATGGAAATATCGGAAGGTGTCGATATAGCCATGCGCGACCACTTCATCAATCCAGGCGCGCTCACCCACGGTAAACCCCGCATTCCCCTCGTTTTCTTTCGGCCGCGCGATATCGATATCCTCGTGCGCAACATTCATGTCCCCGCAGAAAACAATACGCTCGCCTTTTTTTTGGAGCGTTTCGATATAATCCAAAAACGCATCATCAAAATCGAGTTTATACTTAAGTTTCCCCTCTCGACTGCTGTTTGGAAAATAAGCGTTGACGAGCGTGAATTCCTTGAAACGGGCGGTCAATACCCTCCCCTCTTCGTCGAATTTTTTAATACCAAAACCGTAACGTATGTCTTTCGGCTCCTCTTTCGTATAAAGTGCCACGCCGCTATACCCCTTTTTTATGCGGGCGGCGAAAAAGAACGAATGATACCCGCGCGGAGTGCGGAGGTCATCGGGCAAATCCTCGGCTTCGGCTTTTACTTCCTGAAGAGCGAGCACGTCCGGGGAATCATTGTAGAGCCAGTCGAGAAAGCCGGATTTGTGCGATGATCGAAGGCCGTTAATATTCCACGAGAGGAGACGCATCTAGTCAAAGAGAAGGAGTCCGTACATCATACCGATTCCGATAAGCATAAAAAGAAGTTGAAGGAGAGATTTTTTGGGATCGGAAATCTTGTGGAGCTCGGGTACCAAGTCAGAGGCGGCGATATAGATAAATGTCCCTGCCGTGAGAGGAAGGATGGCTTCGGAAAATCCTTGAACCGCAGGACCAACGATAACCGCAATAATCACACCAAGAAGAGCAAACAGTGCTATGCAGAAATTCAAAAATAGCGCGCGGAAGGTGGAATAGCCCGAGTGAATAAGAACGCCGAAGTCGCCGATTTCCTGCGGAATCTCGTGAAGAAAGACCGCGACCGTCGTCGCAATGCCGACCGGAACACTTACCAAGTATGAGACTCCGATAAAAAGGCCATCAATAAAATTATGCATACCATCGGAAACCAAGTTCATGTGGCCGATGTGCTTGGTCGTATGCATACTTTCCTCCGTATCGTGGTAGTGGTGCCAGCGGAGGATTTTCTCCAAGATAAAAAAGAGAAGTATTCCAGCAAGTACGAGGAGGGAGATCCGCGATGGGTCACCGCCGGAAAGAAATGCTTCGGGAATCAGATGGATGAACGCGTCGCCCAACAGCCCCCCCGCGGCGAGGGACACCAAAATAAAAACCAGTTTTTTGAGCCTCTCCCCTCCCATCGCGATTGTCCCGAGTCCAACGAAAGACACGGCCGATATGAGGATGACACTCCCGATAGCATACAGCGCCGGAGAGAACATAGTTTAATAGCTAAGAAGCCGCTTCACCTTTTCGTGCTGGCGGATCTTCTCGTGGGCTTTCGCTTCGATCTGGCGTATCCGCTCGCGTGTCACTCCGAATTCCTTGCCGACCTCTTCGAGAGTTCGCATGATACCGTCATGAAGCCCGTAACGCATTTCGAGGATTTTTCGCTCCTTCAGCGAGAGATCGCTCAAAATCTCCTTAATTTGATCAGAAAGAATCCTCCGAGCGCTCTGATTATCCGGTGAGAGGATTTTATCGTCAGGAATAAATTCGCCGAGCGTTGATTTCTCGTCATCGTCGCCGATCGGTTTTTCGAGGGAAACGGTACCTTGATTGATCTGTCCTATTTGGTGGATTTTCTCAACGTCGAGCCCCATCTCGATTGCGACCTCTTCAGGAAGCGGGTCACGTCCCAAATCCTGCGTCAGCCGCCGCACCACTTGCTTATATTTCGCGATCGTTTCCACCATGTGAACGGGAATCCGGATAGTTCGGCTCTGGTCCGCAAGTGCCCGCGTAATTGCCTGTCTAATCCACCATGTCGCATACGTTGAGAATTTGAAGCCCTTCTCCCAATCGAACTTCTCGACGGCCTTAAAAAGGCCAATGTTCCCTTCCTGAATCAAATCGAGAAGAGTGAGGTCCGAGCTCCGGCCGATATATTTCTTCGCAATTGAGACCACGAGGCGGAGGTTTGCTTTTGCGAGTGTGCCTCTTGCCTCTTCATCGCCACGCTGAATGCGTTGAGCAAGCTCTCGCTCGTCTTTCGCGGCAATGAGTTTATACTGGCCGATCTCCTTTAAATACATCTGCACGGAATCGAGCGAGGGGTCGTGGGGGCGCTCGAGATCGCTCAAGTCATCTCCCGCCTTCCCTTTCCGCGATTCGAGATCAAGATCAAGTAATCCTCCCCCTTCGATAACGTCAACATTCCCTTCGGCGAGGCGTCCATAGAGTTCGTCGAGAAAGGGTAAATTGTATTCAATGTCCGGAAATTCCTTCAAGAGTTCCCCATAGGTGAGGAATCCCCGTTCCTTTCCCCGAGTCACGAGTGCCTCCGCCTTCCGTTCAAGCGAGCGAGCCGATCTCGTCTTCGCCGCCTTTGCCTGTGGAGAAAGTGCCGGACGGGTCTTCGAAGGGGAAGTTTTCGGTCGTACTCCCCCTCCCTTCGGCTTTACCGATACCCGGTGGGGAGCTCTCCGGGTGAGCCGTCGCGACTTAGATTGAACTCTCTTTTTTATGGACATGTGATTTATGTTATACCTCGATAGCTTCTTTCATCGCTGACAGCCGCGAACTTAAATCCCGGCACCGTTCCAAATACTTCTTTATTTCTCGTTCATCGTCTTCACGCTCGGATGCTCGAAGGCGCTCAATCGAGGATACAAGCTCGTCGCGAAGCATTTCAATTTCGAGGTTATTGAGGAGATCTTGAATAACCTTTCCTGGATCTCCTGCTCCACCATAATAGAGTTCAGCTTCAAAAGCCATACGTTCACGGTCATCTTTCGGCAATGTCAAAAATCGTTTCCACGCTTCCTCTCCGACGAGCGTTCGAAAACGCATAACGTCATGGTCTTCATCTGGGGCCTTTTTGATTTCGGTCATCTTTCCTTGCCAAAACAGACTGCCTGCAATTTTCTCCATAATCATTTCTTTTCTTGTCCGCTTGGGAAGTGCATAACTCTCGGGTGGAATCTCATCACCAGTTGTACTGCGAACTTTCTCCAAATCTTCCCAAAGCGCGTCTTCTTTCAGGTTAAGGAGCGAGGACGCGAGACGGATAAAATGCGCAGATTCGCTCTGTGACGGAATCCGAGCTACAAGCGGTAAAACTTCGCGCGAGAGGCTGATGGCCTGTGACCGCCGATCGGTAGCTCTTGAAATCCTTTCGAGGTAAACCTCAATCACATGCCGCGCCTCGAGAAGCGCCTTCCGCCATAAAGAAGGGTCGCGGAGGACAAGGTCAGCGGGATCCATACCTTCTGGGAGTTCGGCAAGTGTGACGTTAAAACCTTCTTCAATTGCAAGCTTATACGCTCGCGTGCCTGCCGCAACGCCAGCGGTGTCACCGTCGAATGCCGTCACCAAATTGTCTGTCATGCGCTTCATCATGCGGAGATGTTCGGGCGAGAGAGCCGTACCGGATACACCGACGGTATTCTTAAATCCCGCTTGATGGGAAAGAAGTACGTCAACTTGCCCTTCAACCAAGACGACGCGGTTCTCCTTGCGCATTTCATCTTTAGCCCGGGAATATCCGTAGAGCGCCTTCGATTTGTCGAAAAGGATACTTTGCGGCGAATTAATATACTTCGCTTCATTCTCATCCGTAGACCCAAAAATGCGTCCGGAAAATCCTATAATCCTCCCGCTTCCGTCTTCAATCGGAAACATAATACGGCTCCGAAAACGGTCATATGTCTGTTTTTCATCTTTCGGCGAACGAATAATAAGTCCTGCCCGCTCCACATCGTTTTCTTTGAATCCGAGTTGGACTAATCGTTCTTTCACATTCCTCCAGCCGCTCGGGGCGAAGCCAAGTCTGAACGACCGAGTGGTCTCGGGGGTGAGTCCGCGCTCCTGGAGATAGTTTTTGACATTAGTGTTTCTTTCCAACTGCGACTCATAATATTCCGTCGCGGCAGTGAGAGCGGCAAGCGCTCGGTCACGCTCCGTCTTTTGCTTGGGATCTTCGTGCGTTAAGGTCACCCCCGCTCGATCAGCTAAGAGCTTGAGCGCCTCGAGAAATGGAATACCTTCAACCTCCTCCACAAAGGAAAACTGGTCTCCTCCGCGGTTACAGCCGAAACAGTGGTACGTTCCCCGTGATGGGGAGACGAAAAAAGACGGTGTCTTTTCGTTGTGGAATGGACAGCGTGCTTTGAAGTTTTGCCCGGCTCGCTCGAGTTTCAAGTAGCCCGATACAACATCCACGATTCCGAGCCGCTCCTTAATCTTCTCTACCGAATCCGACATGGGTGCGGGTGGGTAATCCTCTTACGATTCTTCTTTCTTTTCTGGAAGGTTTGTTTCAATAGGCAAAACGACTTCGTCTTCGAGAACGCCGAAATAGCTTCTTCGGAGTCCTGTGCCTGCGGGTATCAGACGCCCGACGATAACGTTTTCCTTAAGACCCTTCAGTCGGTCGATTTTCCCGCTGACAGCGCTCTCAATCAATACCTTAGTCGTGTTCTGGAATGATGCAGAAGAAAGGAAGCTTGTCGTCGAAAGTGCGACATCGGAAATGCCGCGAAGGACGATTTCGGCCTTTGCCGGAGATCCGCCAGCACGAGTGGTAATGTCATTTTCCTCTGATAAAACTTCGAGATCGACAATTTCACCCTCAACGAACTTCGTTTCCCCGGCATCGGTAACTTTGAAACGCGAAAACATTTTTTTAATGATTACCTCAATATGTTTACGCGCTATCGAAGCGCCGAAAAGTTCATAAATTTCGCTCACTTCGTTTAAGATATAGTTTTCCGTCTTACGTCTCCCGCCGAGCTCGAAAAGATCTTCCAAATCGACTGGACCGTCCGAAAGAACATCTCCCTTCTTGATTTCCGCTCCCACCTTCGGATAGAGGGCTCGGGGATATAAACAACGATATTCGGCAATTGCATCTTTTTTCTTCTTACCTTTCCCCTCTAGCTCCGCAACGATAAGAATCTTGTCCAATCCCTCGGTTTTGATTTCGATCACTACACCAGCCTCAAGCGCAATCAATGCTCCATACTTCGGAGTACGCGCTTCAAAAATTTCTTCAACACGCGGCAACCCCATGGTGATATCTCCGCTCGCTGAAGCGACGCCGCCGGTATGAAATGTCCGCATCGTGAGCTGTGTTCCGGGTTCGCCGATAGCTTGAGCGGCGATAATACCGACAGCTTCGCCGATTTCAACCAACTTATTTCTCCCCAAGTCGAGCCCATAACAACGCCGACACACACCTCTTTCCGCTCTACAAGTAATTGGAGATCGCACGTGAACCTCCGTAACGCCGAGTGATTCAAGTTCCTCCGCGTCGCGCTTCGAGAGCAAATGCCCTCGCGGGAAAATCGTCTTTCCTTTCTCATCCGCGACTGACTTTGCGAGAACCCTCCCGTTCACATTGCTTGCAATACCGACATCAAAACCAGAAATATCGTCCTTCGAATAGAGCCGTCCTTCCCGGTCGCCGCAATCCTCAAGTAAAACAATGACGTCCTGTGCAACATCAACCATCTTACGCGTCAGATAGCCAGCTTTTGCGGTTTGAAGAGCGGTGTCAGCAAGGCCCTTTCGCGAACCGTGTGTCGTTATAAAGTACTCAAGTGGAGAGAGACCTTCGCGGTATGAAGGAATGATGGGGAAATCAATGGTCTGTGACGCGGTATTTTGAATCAACCCTTTCATTCCAGTCATCTGACTTAAGTTCGTGATTGATCCCCGCGCCTTCGATATCAAAAGGTCGTGCACCGAGCCGTTCGGGTTAAGCGCTCCGGGGATGAGTTCCTCGATTTCGTTTTTAGCGGCACTCCATACTTCGATTACCATACGGTAGCGTTCATCTTCCGAAAGAAGACCGTTCTCGAAATTTCCTTCGATGTCGCGCACCTTTGCCGCTGCCACCTCTATAATCGCCGGTTTCTCGGGGATTACGGGCAAATCGTCTATTCCCCAGGTAACGCCGCTACGCATGGCGTAACGGAATCCGAAATCTTTTATCTTATCGAGAACGCTGGTAATGTTCCCGATTCCATAGCGGATGATGAGCCTTTCAATGATTCCAGTGATTTCTTTCATCGTGACCGGGGAATTGATGTACGGAAAATCTTCGGGAAGAATGCTGTTGAAAAGAATCCTTCCTACAGATGTCTCAAAAACACCACCACCGAACTCCGCGTATTTTGGCTTGTCGGTCCCCATGACTTTAATAAGTGCGCGAAAACCGACATGTCCAAAATCATAGGCATTGATTGCAGAGTTCGGGCTTTGGAAGTATTTCCCCTCCCCTTTCTCGAGAGCGACAACCTTGGTCATCCAATAGCAACCGAGCACCATATCGAGTTTCGGATTCACAATCGGATCGCCGTTTCCGGGTTTCAGCAAGTTCGTGTTTGCCGCGAGGAGTATTTTCGCTTCCCTCTGTGCCTCATAGGAGAGCGGAACATGCACCGCCATCTGGTCTCCGTCAAAGTCGGCATTAAACGCAGTACAGACAAGCGGATGAATTTGGATTGCATTTCCTTCAATCAAAATCGGCTTGAATGCCTGGATACCAAGACGGTGGAGTGTGGGAGCTCGATTTAAGAGAACATATTTATCCTTAATGACTTTCTCGAGAATCACCCATACATCCGGAATGCCTTCGTCAATCAAGCGATTGGCTCCGCGAATATTGAATGCGAGCTCACGCTCGAGGAGTTTCGAGATGACGAATGGTTTGAATAGTTCGAGCGCCATATGCTTAGGCAGACCACACTGATCAAGCCGGAGATCGGGGCCGACAACGATAACGCTACGCCCGGAATAATCCACCCGTTTCCCGAGAAGGTTCTGCCTGAAGCGACCCTGCTTTCCTTTCAACATATCGGCAATAGATTTGAGTGGTCTGCGCTGGCTTTGATTCATGGCACCTTCCGACCCACGGCGAATAGAATTGTCGATGAGGGCGTCCACGGCTTCCTGAAGAATTCTTTTTTCATTGCGCAAAATAACATCCGGAGCATGGAGTAAGATAAGTTTCTTGAGACGGTTGTTCCTATTAATGACGCGTCGGTAAAGATCGTTAATGTCGGAGGTTGCATGCCTCCCTCCGTCGAGCGGCACCATAGGGCGCAAGGCCGGGGGAATTACCGGGATTACCGAGAGAAACATCCATTCCGGTTTCACTCCCGCGCGGAGCATTGTCTTTATGAGATTGAGACGTCGTCTCACTTTCGGTTTTTCGGTTGAACTCGCAGTTTCGAGTGTTTGAGCGAGCTCAACCTTTAATTCTTCAAAGTTAAGACGCTTCGAAAGATTTGAGAGTGCTTCAGCGCCGATGCCCGCCTCGAAAACACTTCCATATTTAAGAACATAGTGGTGATAATTCGCTTCATCCAAAACAAGACCAACCCGAATCCCTTCAATTTCTTTCTTTACCTGCGAGAGTTGGTCTTTGATACGTTCTTTGTCTTCCGCGGTCTTAATCGATTTTATTTTTGATTTGTACTCCCGATCGAGTTCTTCCAGCATACGAGCCCGCTCTCCTTCATTCACGCTCATCACAATATGCCCCGCAAAATAAATGACTTTCTCAAGATCGGTGAGGGAAACGTTTAAAAGCATGCCAATTCGAGAAGGAATACCGCGCAAAAACCAGATGTGCGCAACCGGGCTCGCAAGCTCGATATGCCCCATTCGCTCGCGACGCACGATGCTTCTCGTCACCTCAACACCGCATTTCTCGCAGACGATATTTTTGTAACGGATACGACGATATTTTCCACAATAACATTCGTAATCTTTCTCCGGGCCGAAAATTCTCTCATCAAAAAGTCCCCCTCGCTCGGAACGCTGGGTGCGGTAGTTGATGGTTTCCGGCTTCGTTACTTCGCCAAAAGACCACTCGCGGATTTTCTCTGGGGATGCAAGTTTGAGTGAAATCGCGCCGAAATCGGACTGCTCTCGGCGTTTCACGATTTGTACTGGCACCTCTTCAACGGTCTTTGTATTTCTCATTGCACTATACTTTTAATCTCCCCGCTTTTGTTCGACATCAAGTCCGAGACCCTTCAATTCATACATGAGAACATTGAACGAGGCTGGAAGACCCGGCGGACGAAGTGGCTCTCCTTTCACTATTGAGTCAAAGGCCGCGGCACGTCCGTTAATGTCGTCTGATTTGATCGTAAGCATTTCACGGAGCGTATACGCCGCGCCGTAACCTTCGAGTGCCCACACTTCCATTTCTCCGAAACGTTGTCCTCCTCCTTGGGCCTTGCCTCCCAAGGGTTGCTGAGTGATAAGCGAATAAGGACCAATAGAACGCATGTGAATTTTGTCTTCAACCATGTGGTGCAACTTCATTACGTACATGTAGCCGATAGCAATGTCCTGCTCAAATGCCTCACCGGTCTGTCCATCATAGAGCTTCACCTTGCCGCTTCTTGGAAATCCGGCTCGCTCGAGTTCCCCGCGAATTTCATCCTCCGTGGCCCCTTGGAAGGGCGGCGTTATGGCTTGATAATTAAGGGCGTGCGCGGCAAGTCCTAAGTGCATCTCAAGAATTTGACCCAGGTTCATGCGGGAAGGAACGCCAAGCGGAGTCAAGATAACGTCAACAGGGGTACCGTCGGCCATATACGGCATGTCTTCGATCGGAAGCACTCTCGAAATAACCCCCTTATTGCCGTGTCTACCGGCAAGTTTGTCTCCTACGGAAACATTCCGGAGTTGGGCAACTTCGACTTCGATGGTCTTAATGATTCCGGATTCCAGCTTATCTCCGTGCTCACGGGAAAATATCTTAACCCCAACCACCCTGCCGCTTTTCCCGTGCTCCATGCGCATCGACGTATCTTTCACATCACGCGCTTTCTCTCCGAAAATTGACCGGAGAAGACGCTCCTCTGCGGTAAGTTCTGTCTCGCCTTTCGGTGTAATTTTCCCAACCAAAATATCACCCGGCCCTACCTCGGCACCGACACGAACGATACCGTCCTCATCCAAATCTTTTAATTTTGCTTCGCCAACATTCGGAATGTCGTGCGTCGTTACTTCAGGTCCCAATTTTGTATCCCGGACATTCGATGTAAATTCCTCGATGTGAATACTGGTGAACTTGCTCTCCTTCACGAGTCGGTCGGAGAGAATAATGGCGTCTTCGTAGTTCGCGCCTCCCCAAGACATGAAAGCGACAAATACGTTTTGACCAAGGGCGATCTGCCCTTGGTCGGTCGATGACCCATCGGCAAGAAGATCTCCGCGCTTGACGCTAGCCCCAAGAGATACAACGGCACGGTGTTGAATTACCGTAAACTGGTTCGTCTTTACCATTGAGAGAAGTGTATATTCATCGACTCCATTCGCCCCAGTTACCGTAATTTTTCGCGCGTCTACGCTCGTCACCTTGCCGGCATTGCGCGCCATAATAACGCGTCCAGTATCAAGCACTGCGCGTCCTTCAACGCCGGTCGCCACGAGAGGGGCCTCCGGGATAACGCATGGCGTCGCCTGCTTTTGCATATTCGAACCCATGAGCGCCCGGTTTGCATCGTCATGTTCAAGAAACGGAATCATAGACGTTGCTATCGAGAATGCTTGATTCGCCGCGACATCGATATATTCAACTTCATCTCGCTTGAAAAAGTTGGGCTTCCCTTTAAAGCGAACTTCCACGTTCTCGGCAAGGATTTTTCCGGATTCGTCGTAAGAAATGCTTGCATGCGCGATTTTATAATTCTCCTCCTCGAGTGCGTTTAGATACACGAGTTCATCCGTGATTTTTCCGTTCAAAACTTTTCGGTACGGCGCTTCGACGATTCCAAATTCATTGAGTCGCGCGTAAGATGCGAGCGAAAGAATGAGTCCGATGTTTGGTCCTTCCGGAGTTTGGATGGGACACAGACGGGCGTAGTGGGAGGGGTGCACGTCGCGAACCTCAAGCCCCGCGCGCTCCCGCGTGAGTCCCCCGGGGCCGAGCGCCGAAAGACGGCGCAAGTGCTCAAGCTCGGAGAGCACATTCTCCTGCGACATGAACTGCGAGAGCTGGTTCGTGTTGAAAAATTCCTTCAGCCGCGCCTGGAGTGGTCTCGGTGAGACAATGAGAATTGGCATTGTCGTAGAAGTATCCACCGTAGACATCTTATCTTGAATATTGCGCTTCAATTGTGCCAATCCTACGCGAACTCTTGCCTGAAGCATCTCTCCGACGGCGCGGATTCTCCGGAGTCCCATGTGGTCAATATCATCGGCCTCTGCTCCTGGAGTTCGATTGAGCGAGATAATGTGTTTAATCGTCGTAACGAGGTCGTCAAAAGAGAGGGTGCGCCGTTCGAAATCTTCTTCGCCAGTTCCCTTTCCAAAACGCGTATTAAAACGATATCGACCAACAAGAGAGAGGTCGTATTTCGCCGTCGAAAGAAGATCGGTGATGTAGGTTCGGGCATTCGTTGCGGTTATGAGCTCACTGTCGCGAAGCTTGCGGTAAATTTCCAGATACGCGTCCTCTTTTGATTTTGCGTGATCTTTCTTGAGCGTGTGCTCGATGTAAGGAGCATCCGGGGAGACATCACGAAACTGCTCCGCGATTGCTTCGTCCGTTGCGCCCTCCGGGGTCGTCAGTGCTCGAAGGAGTGCTGTCACCGGGAACTTTCTCTTTCGATCAATACGCGCGTAGATACTTTCATCGGGGTCGGTTTCGATTTCAATCCACGCCCCACGAGCGGGAATTATCTTTGCGCCAAAGAGCACTTTTCCTTTGTGTTCATGTGCGGTAAAGAAAACGCCGAATGATCGCGCAAGCTGTGGAACAACCACTTTTTCGACGCCGTTAATGATGAACGTGCCATGCTCCGTCATGAGCGGAAAATCCGCCATGAAAATTTCCTGCTTTTTTTCCTCCCTTAAAGTAAGGTTCTTAAGCACCACATTCACTTTGAGTGGTGCGTCGTAGGAAAGATTATTTGCTTTCGCGTAGTGTTCGTTGTAGCGAGGCTCTTCGATTTTAAGATCGCCGAACGTGAGTTCAAATTTACCCTCCGAATAATCTTTAATCGGAGAAAATTCGTCAAAAATCTCCCGGAGCCCCGATTTGAGAAGGGAGCGGTACGACTCGAGCTGAACCGATACAAGGTTCGGCAGAGGCGCAAGTGGTGTACGATATTTTTTGAATGTTTTCTGCTCTCGAGGCATGGGCGAGATATGAGGTAACGGGTAATACCTATTTCACGGGAGCGCTGTTATCTTGTAAGAAGGGTTTTGCCACGGAAAGGTCTGGGAGAGTTAGAAAAGAGAACGCAAGATATCCACAGCCGTTCCCTTTTGGGGTGCACGCCTCTTTTTTGCCTCGGACTTTCCGAGGCTCTCTTTAGCTATGAAAAACCCTGATAAATAAACGTATAAAACAAGCCTTTAGGGTTTCAGGCTTTAGGACTCTCACTATAGCCGATAGGAAGTTATCTTGTCAACCTACCTGTCGGCCTGCCTTGCTTTGCTCGATATGACTCAATGTCCCGATGGTTCCCCGACATGAGTACCTTGGGCACGCGGTAGGTTTTGCCTTCCCAAGAGAAGGAGGATGGCCTCGTGTAAACTCTGTCCCCGACTCGACGTAACTCTTCCAAAGATTCAGGGTTTCCAAGAACACCTTCGCGTTGTCTCGCTACTGCGTCAATCACTATGAGTGCTGGCAGTTCTCCTCCGGTTAAAATATATGGGCCAATGGAAAGCTCAAGCGGCTTAAGTATTTGCCGGACACGTTCATCAACCCCTTCATAACGCCCGGCAATTAAAATGAGATCGGTGTAGTTTTGTGAAAAACTCCGCGCCATTTTAGCTTCGAATGGTTTGCCAGAGGGTTTAAAAAGAATAATCCGCGTTTTTCCTCCCCTTTTCGCTTTTTTCTGTGCCTTCTGAACAGCTTTCAACACCGGTCCGGGCTTAAGCACCATTCCTGGGCCCCCACCATAAGGACGCGAATCAGGGCGCTCACTGGTTTCGGTCGCAAAATCACGCGGATTATATGAATACACTTCCAAAGCACCGCTACGAACAGCCCGCTTCATCATAGATGACGAAAGATACGAAGTGAGCGCCTCTGGAAAGATAGTAATAACGTGGAATCGAAGCGGCTTTTTTTTATTTTTATTGTCTTTATTTGACATCTTTGTACCTTACACACTACCAGTAAGAGAAAACCGCGTCCAAGTGGTTCGACGCGACTCAATCAAACAACCTGGCGTAACCTCTGGTCACATCTTTAAATCTTCCATCGCTTGCTCAACGTTCTCCGCGGCCGACTTGGTCATGTTTACAGTAGAAGCGGCGGGCCTGCCTGGCCGGCAGGCTCGTTAATTTTTAAATTCACCCGTGCATTATTTTTCATTCCGACGACACGGAGAAGGACCCTTATGGCCTTTGCAATATTACCCTGCCTCCCAATTACTTTTCCCATGTCATCTCTATGGACATCAAGCGAGAGGAGTACTCCCATTTCATCCACTGTCCGCATCACTTTGACGTCTTCTGGATAATCAACAAGATCCTTCACAACGTTTTCAAGAAATAAAACATCTCTTTCTTTGGAAGCCATAATTCTCTTTGAGTACTCTGGTCTTTTAATGTCCCGCTGGGGAGCGACCTACCTTCCCTGTCTGCCGATAGGCAGACTTCATTGAACCTAAAAAGGAAAATAAGGGTTGGTAAAAAAATCAGTAGAGCGAACCCTAAAGAGCCCTCAACAGCGCTTCTTTTTGGTACTGCATCCTTAAATTGCGGGCTCCGGTTCGCCTTCTTTTGTTTCCTCTTCTTTTGGAGTTTCTGGGGTGCTATTTCCATCCGCTACTCGAACGACCTCTTCGGCCGGAGTAACGGGTGATGGACGCGTTTTAGGAAGAACATTCACTTTCTTCGCATCAAGCAATTTCGCATCAACTAAAAAGTTATGGACGGTTGCCGAGAGTTTTGCTCCTTCTCCGAGCCAGTATTTGACGCGCTCGGGATTCACGTTTCGCTTTCCACTTCGAGCGTCATAGAAACCGAGTACTTCAATACTCCTGCCACTCCGCGGACCACGCGCCTTCTCCGTCACCACAACGCGGAACGTCGGATCATGCTTTCTGCCAACTCTTTGGAGTCGTATCATTAACATTGGTGAAGCGATACTATCACGAATGGAAACCCGGGGTCAATCAAAGCATCTCGACTGCCCGGATAAGGAGTTGGATTGGAACTCCCGTGGCGCCTTTGGCCAAATAGTCCCCTTCAACGGACGTCATCCGAGGCGCAATATCGATATGTGCCCAGCGTGAAAGCCCTTTCGTGAATTGTTTGAGAAATAGTGCGCCGTTTATTGCGCCGCCGTATGAACTCTTCCCTGTATTTGCAATGTCACCGAAGGTACCTTTGACATCGCTTTCATATTCCTCCCAGAGAGGTAAGGGCCAGAGATACTCCCCGCTACTCTCCCCTGCTTCCATTAAAATATCTCTCAATTTTTCGTCATTAGTGAAAAGGGCTGACGCTCGAGTGCCGAGCGCAACCATCGCGGCGCCGGTCAAGGTCGCCACATCAATCACAACGCTCGGGCGATAACGCTTAGCATATGTCAAAGCATCCGCCAAGATTACCCTTCCTTCGGCATCGGTATTCAAAATCTCAATCGTTTTTCCCGACATACTCTTCAAGATGTCTCCCGGGCGATAGCTTGAACCAGACGGCATATTCTCGGCCGCCGGCACGAGCGCAATCAGGTGTTTTTTTATTTTTAGTCGCGCGGCTAAAAATACAGTAGACAAAACCGCGGAGCCCCCCGCCATATCCATATGCATGTCAGCGAGAGCATTCGTGGGTTTTAGATTAATCCCGCCGGTGTCAAAGGTCACTCCTTTCCCTACAAGAACGATTGGTGCTCCCTCATCATTACGATACTCTGCAATAATAAATTTCGGTTCTTCAACCGATCCGCGAGCAACACCGAGAAGCGCTCCCATACCGAGGTGCTCCATTTCCCCACGCCCTAAAACTTGGACCGAGACACCCGTCGCAAGAGCGCGACATTGAGCCCATGCGGCAAGTACCTTGGGCGTCATTTCGCCGCCCGGGGTATTCGCCACAATGCGTGACCTATTAACCTCGTCAGAAATTATGCTCCCGCGACGAACGGGTAAACGGATAGGATCTGGCTTCTTGGTAAGAATCACTACGTCCTCGATACGGGTTCGATCATCCGTCGTACTCTTATATTGAGTAAAAGAAAAATTTGCCGTACCAAAGTTGCTCGTCATAAGGAGAGCCACTTCCTCGGAGGATGCAGGAATATTTGGAAACAAAAAATCTTCAAGCCGGACAACGAGGTGCGTAACACCATGTGCATTTCCAAGGGAGATAATGCGCCGGAAAAGCACAATAAGCTTTCTCCGGTTCATTTTTTTTGCATCAACGCCAATTTGGAGAATTCGTTTGCCGTTATCGAGAACCATAAGAGCCCGCTTCCCGACGGTTAGCTCAACATAGGCGCTCATGGCGCCTTTCGCAACTTTTTTCGGCTTCGCAGTAGAAAGATGTATACGCATAGGCAGTAACCCTCAGGTGGGCGCACCATACCAGAAAAAACCGAGGTGCGCAATAGAGTCAGTACCCATCGCCATAGTGCCATGCTATAATCATCCCCTGATGAAAAAGAATCCCCAAAGAGACCATCGAGAGCGCCCGGACGCACACCCAAAAAGGCGTGTGGTGGAACATAAGGTGCCAACGCGGGAAGTAACGGGAACCATCCGGATAACTTCCTCCGGGATCGGCTACCTCGACGACCCAGGAGCACAAACGAAGCGATCAATCGAAATTGACCCGAACTTCCTTCACACCGCACTCCACGGCGACACAGTTCTCGTCTTCATTACTTCGGCACGACAGGACGGTTCTGCGATGGGAGAGGTCGCAAAAATCATCAAACGTCTCCGAACGCGCTTTGTCGGCGTACTTGAGAAAAAAAATAACTTCTTCTACTTAGTGCCCGACGATTCGAGAATGTACCGCGATATTTTGATTCCCGAGGCAAACCTTGGGGATGCCAAAGGCGGAGAAAAAATTCTTGCTCGAATACTCGAATGGGATGACCCGCTTCGTGACCCCATAGGCGAAGTACTGCGCATCATCGGGAAACCTGGAATTCACGATGTCGAAATGATGTCGATTGTCTACGAAAAAAACTTTGAAATCGATTTTCCGAGTGAAGTACTTGAGGAGGCGGATAAACTGAGTGGCCCTGAAGGTGGGGATGAATCCATCCGCGCCAGGAAAGATCTCCGGAGTGTCCGCACCGCTACCATCGATCCAGAAAATGCAAAAGACTTTGATGACGCGCTTTCGGTGCGGCGGCTCGAGAACGGTGCGCTTGAAGTCGGGGTCCATGTCGCCGATGTATCACACTACGTGGCGCCGGGGACGTCACTCAATCTCGAGGCACGCCGGCGGGGCACGTCAATTTACCTTGTCGATCGAACCATACCGATGCTCCCCGAGCGCCTTTCAAATGATCTTTGTAGTTTGAACCCGAATGAAGACAAGTTCGCCTTCTCTGCTCTCTTCACTCTCGATAAACAGCTCCATGTAACAAACGAATGGTTTGGAAAAACCATCATCCGGTCCGATAGACGATTCAGCTATGAAGAAGCTCAAAAACTTATCGACTCTGGGAGCGGCGAATGGTACGAAGAATTGAACCTTCTCTCGACCACTGCAAAAACGCTTAGAGAGAGGAGGATGGAATCAGGCGCCCTCACTTTTGAGGATTTGGAACTCAAAATCACTCTCGGGCCGGACAACAAACCAGTGGACATCTCACGGAAAGCGCGGCTCAATACGCACAAACTAATCGAGGAGTTTATGCTTCTCGCAAACCATAGAACCGCAGACTTCGTCGCGCGGAAATCCGGAAAGGATGGCCGTGAAGCAGCTCTTCCCTTCATCTATCGGGTACACCCTTCCCCAAATCAGCAGAAACTAAATGACCTCTTTGGATTTCTCCAAGCGCTTGGGTACCGCCGCACGCCCGGGGAATCGGGAAGACATGTATTAAATGACCTCATCAAAGAAGCGGCTGGGAAACCTGAAGAGGCTTTGGTGCAAACCGCGATGATCCAAACCATGGAACGGGCATTTTATACTACGGAAAACAAAGGGCACTTCGGGCTGGCTCTCCCGACCTATACCCACTTCACTTCCCCAATCCGTCGTTATCCGGATTTAATTGTCCATCGTCTCCTTATGCGCTACCTCTCGGGCGAAATCGTACCTCTCTCGGAGTATGAAGAATGCGAGGAGATTTCCCGCGAGTGCTCGGAACTCGAACGGAGAGCCCAGGAAGCCGAGCGCGAATCCATCAAGTATAAACAGGTTGAGTTCATGGAGGGCCATGGCGGAAAAACATTCGATGGAATCATTTCCCGCGTAACCCCGTGGGGATTCTTTGTTCAGGAAAAGAAAACACTCGCCGAAGGAATGGTGAGCTTCAAAGATCTTCCTGACGACTACTACATCTTTGATGAAAAAAAACTTGCAGTGACGGGAACCCGTCACAAACGCGTATACCGCTTAGGAGATGCCATTCAAGTCCGCATTAAACGGACCAACCTTGAGCGGCGGCAGATTGACTACGTACTCGCATCCTAAATTCTAGAAGAGCGCTTATTTTGCAATCTTAACGGCCTCTTCAAACTTAACCGAAAGGAGTCGAGACACCCCATCGGATCCCATGGTAACTCCATAGAGCACTCCGGCTCGAGACATGGTCTCGCGGTTATGCGTGATTAAAATGAGTTGGCACACCTTTGAAAGGTCTTCCAGCATATCCGCATATTTCTTCGAATTTGCTTCATCAAGTGCCGCGTCAGTTTCATCAAGAATGAGGAATGGCGGCGGAGACACCCGGGTCAGGGCAAAAAGGAGGGCAATTGACGTGAGCGCTCTTTCGCCGCCAGAGAGCATTTCAAGCCCGTGGACTTTCTTGCGCGGGATATTCACCTTAATGTCAATCCCCTCTTCTTCATTTTCTTCATCTCCTTCCTCTTCTTCATGCCGTGCCTGGGAACTTTTCCTCCCAATAACTCTAAGAGATGCATCTCCTCCTCCGAAGAGTGGGGAGAAAAAATTTTTAAACTCTTCATTCACTTTGGCAATACCATCCGTGAATTTTTTGTCGAGCTCGATATGCAAATCCTCAATCAGTTTTTTAAGCGACACAGTACTTTCGGTAAGGTCGCTCATCTCCTTGAGGAGATATGCGCTCCTCTCCGACACTTCTTGATATTCTTTTGCAAGAGCTTCGTTAAAAGGGCCAGCATCTTCAAGTTTCACCTTAAGTCGCTCGATTTTTTTGCGCCTTTCAGTTTGTTTTATCCTCTCTTCAAACACATGGGTGGTGCCTTGTGGTTTCCCTTCCTCGAGAGAACTACTTCCGACAAACGATCGGGCCTCTGCCTTTTCTCGTTCAAAATCAGCCTCTTCAATCGCAAGTTTCTCTCGTTCAAATTTAATCGCTTCGAGCGCTCCGTGAAGAGCGATTCGCCGTTCACGCCCCTCATAGAGACGCCGGTCCATCTCCCTTACGCGAGAGAGTGATTCGCGCTCACCTTCGCGGATTCGCTCGCGATGAGCGAGTAATTCTTCCTCACGTTCGATAATCCGTTTGAGCTCCTCCTCAAGGTGTGCTCTTTCTTCTTCAAGTTCACCGAGCATTCCAGTATCTTCCGTACCTTCATCCTCGCCCCCCGCCGGTGCTGTCATTTTATTCAAGAACCGCGATATTGCGCTCTTCGCCCGCGAAACGAGCTTGTGAGCGCCTTCAATCGATTCGGTATCCTCGATTTCTCCGAGGATTGACGTGATTTCACTCGCAAACACCCTGACGTCTAGAGCGCGCACCAACCCTTGGTCCGCACGCTCTGAAGCGTGCGGGTTTGCTGTGCCTTTCTTCGAAAACTCGAGCATGCCTTCGAGTTTGCCGAGTTTCCGCCCAAGTTCGTCTTTCTCTCGCCGTAATATTTCAATGCTTCCTTCGATTTCTCTTACACCTCCTTCCGCTTTATTCTCCGTGAGTCCTCCAGCCGCTTTTTCTGCGCTTTTAATCTCCTCCTCGAGGACTCTTAGTTCCCGCGTGGGTTCCTCTTCTCGTCCTTGGAGCTCTTCACTCATATGCTCGAGATAGCTTGCCTCAAGAGCGAGATATTCTCGGTATAAAACTCCGAGCTCTTCGCGGATTTGCCGTGAATGCTCCATCTTTTCAACTTCGCCCTTCAAAAATCTCAAATGACCGCTCACTTCTTTCCGGAGCGATTCCGCTTTCTCGAGATTCTCTTTCGTTTTCGCAAGTTTTTTCTCGCTCTCCGAGAGTTTCCAGTGGTAAATTTTGAGTCCGAGCGCATCGTGAACCATGGCCCGACGCTCTGACGGATTCGCTCTAAGAATTCTGTCTGCCTCGCCCTGGCTTATGATATGGTGCCCCGATCCACCGATAGATACTCCAGAGAGGAGCTCAGCCACATCGCGGAGACGCACCTTGCTCCCGTTGATTGAATAGTCGTTTGTTCCGTCCCGATACACTTCGCGTGCAATGGTCACCGTATCAAAATCAATCGGAAACTGTTTTCCTTCGTTCTCAAATGTAAGCACAACGCTCGCGCGATTCGTGCGCGGAGCACCTGGTGACCCGTTCCAAATAAGATCTTCACCTTTTTTCCCGCGAAGGGCTTTCATAGACTGCTCGCCAAGGCTCCATCTGAAAGCTTCCGCTACATTCGATTTTCCCGAACCATTCGGTCCCACGATAGCGGTAATCGGTGACGTAAATGAAAAAATCGTTTTTTTTGCAAACGATTTGAATCCGATGAGTTCTAGTCCGCGAAGATACATATACTCTCCTTCGTACCACTAATCTTTAGGTCCAACTCTTTCGTATAAGCCCTTCGCGCGCGGCGTATTCTTCGGCCTCCTGTTTTGAACTTCCGATACCCTGTGCAACTTCCTCTTCGCCAAGAAATAATCCCACGGTAAATTGTTTCGAATGATCGGGGCCCGACTCGCGGAGTACCCGGTAACTCGGCGTCAGTCCAAATATCTCTTGCGCACGCTCTTGAAAACGGCTCTTCGGGTCAAGCCAGAGCCCTCGCGTCACAATGTCGTCAATACGCCCGAAGAGCTCCACCGCGATAAAATCGCGTGCCGCTCCGTATCCTTGATCGAGATAAATTGCCCCGAGAAGTGCCTCAAGCGCGTTTGCCAAAATAACATCCCGAGCGCGGCCCTCATCCCTCATCTCTCCGCGCGAGAGACGGAGGTAACCGTTCAACCCCAACTCCCGAGCACACACCGCAAGCTGGCGGGTATTCACCAATGCCGCCCGAAGCCCCGTCAACTCTCCTTCGGCTTTATCGGTGAAACGATCATAGAGAAACGTCGTGGTAGCGAGCTCAAGTACGGCGTCTCCGAGAAACTCAAGGCGTTCATTGTCACGAATTCGCGATTCCGGATGCTCATTCAAGTATGATCGGTGCGTAAAGGCTTGAAGAAGTAAATCCTTATTTTTGAATGTGATGCTTATTTTTTTTTCAAACTCATTCAGACTGACTTCACTGTGCATGGCGGCGAATAGATTAAGGATGAGAGAACAACATTTTCACTCCGGTAGTGATAATAGGGAGAATGTCATCATAAATTTTAAGGTCGGAGAGATCATCGAGTGAAAACCATTTTGCCTCGACGAGTCCCCCTCCAGAGTGAAGTTTGAGCTCGGTATCCTGGGTTTCGGCTAAAAAGTACGAAACATGCTTGCGGAGCTTCCCTTTTTCCGGATCGGACGCCGTGTATTCGTTTTCTCCTATCTTCTCTCCAATCGTAACATCGACGCCGAGCTCTTCACGTATTTCCCGAGCGGCTCCCATGCGCTCGTCCTCTTCGGATTCAATGTGACCTTTCGAGAGGGTCCAATACCCGAAAACATCGTGCACCAAGGCTACCATAACCCCGCCGCCCGTGATATGCCGATACACGAGAGCTCCACCGAGGATCTCTCGCGGCATCTTTGATGGATCTTCTAGGGTGCGCTTGCCGCGTTCATCTTTCCCCGGCTCTCCGAGTTCCTTGTAAACGGTGCCGAGCACTCCGTTAATGAATCTGCCGCTATTTTCCCCGCCGAATGTCTTTGCGAGTTCAATAGCTTCGTTAATGGCTACTTTTGCCGGAACTTCGGCTCGGTCCGCATACAGAAGCTCGTAGAGCCCGATGCGGAGCACATTTCTATCCACTATGGAAATGCGGTCGATTGGCCACTCCGGGGCGGAACTCTCAATAACGGCATCGAGCTTTTCCCGTTTTTTCATGATGCTCTCCACGAGCGACCTCACGAACAAAATGTCGGGGAGTCCCGGACCAAACTCATGCGCGTTATTCTCAACGATAAACGAAATGTTCGCGTCTTTACCCTCTTTGAAGTCCCACTCAAAGAGAGATTGCAGAACTATACTCCGCGCTAAATGCCGATTAGCCATTTGTCAACATACATACCCGTGCCTCGGGTGCTATAATCTATTTTTTTGAAAGTTCTATTTGGTTTGTCCCTTTCCTCTCCTCTTCTCCACGCTCGAGCTCGCGCTCTTTTAGCTTTCGCTCTTTCTTCCCGAGTTTCGCGAGTACGTCAACTACCTCCTTGCCCCGATAGGTACCGCAGTTCAAGCACATAGTGTGCCGTCGGTGCTCTGCCCCACACTTTATACAGCGGGAAAGTCGCACTCCTTCAAGCGCGTGGTGAGACCTCCTATTGCGCGTATGGGCGCGCGTATGTCTCATCCGGACTGACATAACACCTCCGAGTATAGCAAAAACCCTATAAAACGCAATTATAAACGAAAGCGGTCTCAAAAAATCAAGTGAATTTTTTCACAAATGTTTTTCGGTGGATCGGGGAAGCGCCGTGGCGCCTGAGCGCCCGAATGTGGAGGGCTGTGCCATACCCCTTATGTATATGGAAACCGTATTTCGGATAATTTTTGGAGAGTCGAACCATTTTTCTGTCGCGCAAAACCTTGGCTACGATTGACGCAAGAGCGATTAACTTCTCCCTTTCCTCTCCGCCGATTAATGTCTTCTGATAGAGATATTTCCCTGGCGCCCGGAGGCCTCCGTCAAGAAATATAATCGATTGCTCGGGAGGGGTGGCGAGGCGATTGAGACAGCGCCTTATGCCAATTCGGACCGCTTCTACGATACCAAGCTCATCGATTTTCGCCTCGCCGACTAATGTGGAGGTAAAATCAAGTGTTCCTTTCTTTCGTTCGAGCTCGGCAAGTCGATAGAGTCTCTCGCGCATAGCGGAGTTTAATTTCTTCGAATCTTTTACCTCCGGCCAGAAGTGAGGTTTTCTCGACTCTACTCGAAGTATCGCCGCCGCGACGGAGACGGGTCCTGCAAGTGGTCCTCTTCCAGCTTCATCAATACCCACAGCGTAGGAAAAATATTTTTTCGTTTTCTTCATCTGAGACTTGCTATAATCACGCTATGCCGTTCATCCACCTTCACACGCACAGCCATTATAGCTTGCTCACCGGCCTCTCAAAAATTGACGATCTTATCCGTCTTGCCAAAGGATACAAAATGCCCTCTCTTGCCTTAACCGACCACGGCAATCTCTACGGCGCGATTGAGTTCTATCAAAAAGCGCGTGCCGAAAATATAAAGCCGATTATCGGCGTCGACTGCTATATCGCTGAGAACTCACGCTTTGAGCGCGACCCCAAACCCGACAACCGAACTTTCCACCTGACCCTCCTCGCGCGCGACATGGAAGGATATAAAAATCTGATAAAGCTCGTCACCGCAGGCCAACTTGAAGGTCTGTACCAGGGTAAGCCGCGAATCGACAAAGATATTTTGAACGAATATCGCGGTGGACTCATCGCACTCTCCGGTGGCATCTACGGGGAGGTCGCACGCGCACTCTGGGCAAGGGACAATTCGCGCGCGCTTGAGGTAATCAAGTCGTATCAAAATATCTTCGGTAAAGATTATTTTTTCCTCGAGGTGATGCATCATCCGAATCTTGAACGGCACGATGAAGTGAGGAAAGCAATCGTTTCACTCTCCGAAAGTACTGGCGTGCCCTTGGTTGCAACTCACTCATCCTACTATCCAAATGCGGCAGACAGAGAAGCTCACAAAACGCTCATCGCTATACAGCCGAGTAGTATGGCCGATGATACGACACGTCTTTTCTCCGGAAACGACGACTTTTCATTTATTGGACCGGAAATTGCCGCCGCATATTTCGAAGATGTTCCGGACGCGATTAAAAATACAGAACTTGTGGCGGGGATATGTAATCTCGAAATTACGCGGAGTGGCTGGGTATTCCCCGACCTTAAAGTTGCCGGGGAGCGGGATTACGATGAACGCCTTCGGAAATACGCATTTGAGGGTATACCAGAGCGCGGTCTTGAGACGACGAAAGAGATTACGGATCGCCTCGAGTATGAACTGAAAATCATCAAGGATAAAGGTTTTGCCCCTTATTTCCTCGTCGTCGCCGATCTCATGTACTATGCCCGTCATCATGGCATCTTCACTACGATTCGCGGGTCTTGTGCAGGATCTCTCGTAACCTATTTGACGAAAATCACGAACGTAAATCCGCTTGAATATAAACTTCCATTCGAACGGTTTTTGAACCCAGAGAGACCGAGTGCTCCTGATATTGACATGGATTTTGCCGACAATCGCCGCGATGAAATGCTCGCGTATGCGAAGGAAAAATACGGCACGGATAAAGTGGCCCAGATTGGTACCTTTGGCACCATGATGGCGCGTGGCGTAGTGCGCGATGTCGCACGTGCTCTCGGGTATCCATACGGTGTCGGAGACAGGATTGCAAAAATCATTCCCTTTGGCTCACAGGGATTTCCGATGACAATCGACACTGCGATGAAGATGACTCCCGAGCTTGTCCGCTCCTATGAAGAAGATAAGGAAGTTCGTGAAGTCATTGACCTCGCGAAAAAACTCGAGGGGTGTGTGCGTCATGTCTCGGTGCATGCGGCAGGTGTCGTCATTACGCCCGAACCCTTAACTGAATATGTGCCGCTCCAGCGCGAACCCAACGGCGATAAGGTCATCACACAGTACGATATGCACGCAGTCGAAAATATAGGGCTTCTGAAATTCGATTTCCTGGGTATTAAAAATCTCGCCATTCTTGAGAATGCGGTTCGGCTCGCGAGGGAGATGAAGGGCGTCGACGTGGACATCGAAGAAATTCCGCTTGATGACAAGAAAACATATGCCCTTCTTGCCGCAGGTGAAACTATGGGGTTATTCCAGCTCGGCGGGTCGGGGATGACGAGATATTTAAAAGAATTGAAACCAAATACCATTCACGATATTAACGCCATGGTGGCACTTTATCGGCCAGGGCCTTTGGAATTGATTCCCGAATATATCCGGCGCAAGCACAACCCAAAACTCGTCACCTACCTCGACCCGCGAATGCGCGAGATATTGGAAGATAGTTTTGGAGTCATTACGTATCAAGACGACGTGATGTTGATTGCAATCAAACTTGCCGGATATTCGTGGGGTGAAGCCGATAAGTTCAGAAAGGCAATGGGAAAGAAAATCCCCGCCGTCATGAATGAACAAAAAGAAGCATTTATCACCGGTTGTCAAAAGGGTGGTATGAGTGCTCTTGACTCAAACCATCTTTGGCTTCTCATCGAACCTTTCGCCGCCTATGGATTCAATAAAGCGCATGCCGCCTGTTATGGCAGGGTTGCCTATCAGACTGCATACATGAAAGCGAATTTTCCCGTTCTCTATATGACATCGCTCCTCTCCGCGGAGTCGGGCAACATGGATGAGGTTTCACGCGTTATCAGCGAGTGCCGGAGAATGGGTATTCCCGTACTTCCCCCGGATGTCAACGAGAGTTACGGCGATTTCACCGTCGTCGGAAAAAATACCGCTTCAGAGAGCATCAGATTCGGATTGTTTTCCATAAAAAATCTCGGCACAGAAATATCATCGGCGATCATAGAGGAACGGGAAGAAAAAGGCAAATTCACCGACTTCACTGATTATCTCGACCGGGTACAACACAAAAATTTAAACAAAAAATCCCTCGAATCGCTCGTTCGAAGTGGGTCAATGGATTCTTTGGGTGAACGTGCCGAGATGCTCGCGAATATCGACGAAGCCCTCTCGTACAACCGCGAACGTCTCAAAGATTCACCCGATCAAAGTTCGCTCTTCGGTTTAATCAGTGATGTAAGTTCAATCCCGAAACTGAAACTAAAAAAAGCGACTCCTCCATCCATACTTCAAAAGCTCACGTGGGAAAAAGAGCTCCTTGGCCTGTATGTCTCCGGGCACCCGCTCGCCATAATCGGAGGTTCAACAAAAGGAAGTCATGACATCACCGGGCTTAAAGACGAATCCGACGGACGCCCAGTTACATTCCTCGCGACGATTGACGAGGTCAAACGCGTCACGACGCGACGCGGAGAACGTATGGCCTTCGTTCGGATGTCCGATGAACGTGACAACATTGAAGTCGTAGTGTTCCCAAAAACATTCACCGCAGTAGATCGGAATGTTGTGCCCGACCGCTGTGTCACAGTCTCCGGTCGGCTCTCAATGCGCGGCGGATCGCCCTCCATTATCGCAGAAAATATCACATTGATTGAATCACCTATGGGCTCGCCCGTAGAATCTACGCCCGAGGGCTGATATAGTGGAGCGTATGCCCCAAACTAAGGACGACCTCCACCACAGCGCCGCACATCTCCTTGCCGCGGCAGTTCTCGATCTCTGGCCCGACACTCGGCGCGCTATCGGACCCCCCATTAAAAACGGTTTCTACTACGATTTTGAGTTTTCTCAGCCCATTTCCGACGCCGACCTTCCAAAAATCGAGAAAAAAATGCGCGAGCTTCTCTCGACGTGGAAAGGATTTGTAAAAAAGACAGTCACGAAAGAAGAAGCACTCGCACTTTTTCCCGATAATCCCTATAAGCGAGAATTGATAGAAGAATTCTCAAAAGATAGCGCGGAGCTCACCATCTATCAATCCGGCGAATACAGCGATCTCTGTAGAGGCGGGCATGTAGAAGATCCAGAGCACACTCTCACGCATTTCAAACTTCTCTCCGTAGCAGGGGCATATTGGCGTGGAAACGAGAAAAATACGATGCTGACGCGAATCTATGGAACCGTCTTTCCAAGCGCCGAAGAATTAAACGCCCATCTTCTACAATTGGAATCCGCTAAGGAGCGTGATCACCGAAAACTCGGGAAAGAACTCGATCTCTTTTTTTTCTCGCCGCTCGTTGGCGGCGGGCTTCCGCTCTTTACCCCCAAGGGCACAATCCTTCGAAATACCCTCGATGACTTCGTCTGGGAACTCCGGAAAAAATCTGGCTATGAGCGCGTTGACATTCCTCACTTAACGCGAAAGGAGCTCTACGAGAAAAGTGGTCACTGGGACAAATTCAAAGACCAACTCTTCACGATAACAACTCGGGAAAAACATGTGTTGGCGTTGAAACCGATGAATTGCCCGCACCATATACAAATCTACGCAAGAAAACAGTGGAGCTATCGCGAACTGCCGGTGCGCTACGCATCGACGACGAAAGTCTATCGAGATGAGCAGAGTGGTGAGCTTTCTGGTCTCGCGCGAGTGCGGGCATTTACGCAAGACGATGCACATGTATTTTGTCGGAGTAATGACATAAAGAATGAAATAGAAAACGTTTGGGACATTGTGGAATCTTTCAACAAAGCTTCAGGATTCCCTCTCTCGATCCGCCTCTCGCTCCACGATCCGAAATCTCCGGAGGAATACCTCGGAAGTAGAGAAACATGGAATGACGCGGAAGGAAAACTCCGTGAGATTGTGAAAGAGCACAAAGTACAAGCGACTGAAGGATTGGGTGAAGCAAGTTTTTACGGCCCGAAGATTGATTTCATGTCAACGGACTCTCTCGGGCGGGAATGGCAAGTCGCGACAATTCAGCTTGACATGAACCTTCCCGAGCGCTTCGACCTCTCATGCGTGAATGAAGAAGGTAAACCAGAGAGAATTGTGATGATACACGCTGCCATTATGGGCTCAATCGAGCGCTACCTTGCAGTCCTAATCGAGCACTTTGGCGGAGCATTTCCGCTTTGGCTCTCGCCTGTCCAGGTAAAAGTGCTCTCAGTCGGAGCTCTACAAAGTACCTATGCCAAGGAGGTGCATAAAAAGCTCAAAGACGCCGGTATCCGGTCGGAAATCGATGTCACGGATGAAACACTCGGCAAAAAAATCAGGAATGCAAAACTCGAGAAAGTTCCTTATTTCCTCGTTCTTGGTGAACGCGAGGAAAAAAATGGCACAGTGACCGTAGAATCGAGAAGCGGCAAAAAGTCAGAGTCCTTCTCTTTAAGAGCGCTCATCGAATCTCTCGGAAAAGAAGTAGAGGAAAAGAGAGTCTGATTACTCCGTCCGGATTACAACACTTTCAATCACGGCGTCCTCGGTTGGATGGTTGGTGGGATTCCCAGTCGTCGGGAGATTTTCAATCTTGGTAACCGTGTCCATTCCTTCGATTACGCGGCCGAAAACCGTGTGGAGGCCATCAAGCCAAGGCGCCGACTCTCTAGTTACGATGAAAAACTGGCTCCCGTTCGTATTCGGCCCGGCATTTGCCATAGCAAGTGCGCCGTAGAGAACCTTATGCTCGTTAATCTCGTCCGGGAACATATAACCCGGGCCTCCGGTGCCGTCATTAGACCAATCATCGTCTTTTGAGTTCGGATCCCCGCCTTGAATCATGAAATCCTTGATAACACGGTGGAATTTTGTCCCGTCATAAAATCCCCTCTGTGAGAGCGTGATAAAGTTTTCTACCGTCTTCGGTGCATCAGCCGGAAAAAGTTCTAGAGTGACATCACCCATATTTGTTTTCAATATGACGATGGTCTGAATCCCTTCTCCCGATTCGTTATCTTTTGACATGTACTGTACGCCTATAATCACTAACGTTAAGATTACGATTGCCACTATTCCTAGCGTGTATGTATTTTGCATGTTATTTTACTCAATTCCGTGCGTGCGTTCAATTTCCTGTTTCAGCATATCTACTTCTTCTATAACATTCCCGTATTTTACATCAGTCCCGCTCTCAGATCGAGCACCCGTAAAAGACGACAAATTTAATTCCAAGAGATATACGGCAATCGCCATAGTTACCAAGAGCCCAATAAGTCCCAATCCTAGCGGCGCGTACCTCATTTTAAGATATTAAATATCGAGCGTTGCAAGAGAGGCATTATTTTGGATAAATGCCTTTCGGGGTGCAACTTCACTCCCCATCAAGGTACTGAATGTTTTGTCTGCTTCTTCTGCTGATTTGATTGTAACTTTCTTTATAACGCGCGTCGCGGGATTCATGGTGGTTTCCCAGAGTTCATCAGGGTTCATTTCGCCGAGTCCTTTGTATCGTTGGATGGAAATCTTCGGCTGTTTTTTCCCGACGCTCTCGCCCTCCTCTTTTTTCACTTCTCCAACTTCAGGGGCACTTTCCTCACTTGCCGCTTCGGTTTCAATCTCTATGTCTATGTCTCCCACAAAACTTTTCTTTTCCGCATCTGAATGCACGTAACGCACTTCCCTGCCTTTCTTGATTTTGTAGAGCGGCGGCGTTGCCACGTAAATATTTCCCGCTTCAATGAGTGGACGGAAGTAGCGGTAGAATAGGGTCAGAAGTAATGTTTTAATGTGCGAACCGTCAACGTCAGCGTCACTCGCGATAATTATTTTGTGGTATCGGAGCTTGGAAATATCGAATGTATCGCTGATTGCCGTGCCAAGCGCGATTACGACGGATTTAATTTCGTTTGACCCGAGCATTTTGTCAATGCGCGCTCTTTCGACATTTAAGATTTTTCCTCGAATCGGGAGAATAGCTTGTATTTTCCTGTCCCGCGCTTGTTTTGACGAGCCACCCGCACTGTCTCCCTCAACAATAAAAAGCTCCGACTCCCCCGGGTCCCTCGACTGGCAATCAGCAAGCTTCCCTGGGAGTGTCATTCCTTCAAGCGCGCCCTTCCTGAGTACAGAGTCTTTCGCGGCTTTCGCGGCTTTACGCGCCCTCATCGCAAGCGCAATCTTTCCGATAATTGCGTGTGCATCGTCCGGATGTTCTTCAAGGAATGAGGAAAAACTCTCCGCAAATACGGTATCAACTGCGCTTCGCGCTTCCACATTTCCTAACTTCGCCTTGGTTTGACCTTCGAACTGTGGGTTTTGAAGTTTAACCGACACCACATAGGTAATACCTTCGCGCACATCATCTCCGGTGAAACTGTCATCGCCGTTTTTCCCTCCTCCGCTTTTTTTTGCGAAATCGTTCAGCACTCTTGTGAGCGCCGTCCGGAAACCTGTCATGTGCATCCCGCCCTCGGGTGTCGCGGTGTTATTGGCAAAACTTACTTCACGCGATGAAATATCATCGACATACTGGAGTGCAATCTCGACTGCGACATCTTCAGAAGTTTTCTCAATATAAAAAATGTGCTTGTGAATGGGCTTTTCATCCCGGTTGTAAAATGTGACGAGAGAGTGAAGCCCTCCTTCAAAGTAATATGTTTGTGATGGTACTTCGAGATCAAGTTCATCGAGGAAGAAAGCGTCTTCGTTCGCCAGCTTTCCTTCATATTTTCGCAAATCGATGACCCGAATTTTGAAACCTTTAACGAGGTATGCCTGCTCACGCATGCGCTGAAGTATTCTCGGATAATCATATACCGTCTCCGAAAATATCGTGTGGTCGGGTTTAAATGTGATGATAGTGCCCGTCTCTTTCGATGGGCCGATCTTCTTTACTTTATGCTTCGGCGCACCCCGTTCGTAAACCTGAACGAATTGCCCACCATCACGGTGTACATCCGCCCGGAGCCATTCCGAAAGAGCATTCACCACTGAAGCACCGACGCCATGGAGCCCTCCGGAAATCTTGTAACCGTCTCCGCCGAATTTTCCTCCAGCGTGAAGCTTTGTCATTACGGTCTCAAGCGCAGAGACACCGGTTTTCTTATGAACATCAATAGGAATACCAGCGCCGTCGTCCGCTACTCGAACTACATCGCCGGGTAGAAGTGCTACTTCGACCTCGGAACAAAACCCTCCCATTGCCTCGTCACGGGAATTGTCAAAAATCTCAATAAGTAGGTGGTGAAGACCGTCTACGCCCGTAGAGCCGATATACATTCCCGGTCTTTTTCTGACCGGTTCAAGCCCTTCCAAAACCTGTATATCCTCTGCCCTGTATTTACGTGAAATCTTTTTGTTTTGAGCCATATTTGCAGAGTCAGTATAGCATTTCCATAGTCATAAATCTAGTGGTATTTGGGTGTGGAAAAGCCCCCCTTACTTGGTCAAAAAAGATGCCGAGGACGAGACTGCGTTTCCGCAAGTAGACGAATCTGGCGTCATTTTTTGGAACATTCGTGAGTTATTTCCAACCTTCGAGCCATACATTGTTTTTGAGAACATCCGGAACACGGCGTGCTTGGACTCGCAAATTGCGAGACGACGCGTGAGGACGAATGAGACCCGCCGCCGGAGCGGGTCGAGTGTTTCTCAAAAACAATGTTGGCGACTTTTACCTCACCTGCCAACCAGGGTTACCTTCAAGCCGCGCCGTTACGCGTTTCATGATATTGTTTATCTCCGTATCAGTGAGTGTGCGGTCTGTTGCTTGAAAAGCCAGTCGATAGGCGTATGACATCTTTCCTTCTTTTTCAAAAACATCGAATAATGTTTGCCGAACAAGAAGAAAACCGCCCTCCTCAACAATACTTTTTTCGATGAGTTCCTTTTCCGTTCCTTCGGGTACGAAGAGAGCAATATCCCGAGAAATAAACGGGAATGGAGAAAGAGATACAAAACGGTGCGTAGGACTCTCCACCCGAAGAACGTCCTTATATGAAGAGGGGTTAGGAAGAGAAGCAATAAGTTCTTCGAAACCAATTTCCGCGATTACACCCTCTTCCGACTCAAGCACTTCAGTATAGGACGCCAATTTTTCTTCAGGGATGCCTAATTTTTCCGCAAGGAAATTGAGTATATTTTTGAGTTCTACGGATTCTTTTTCTTTGCCCCTATAGAGTTTCGTGTTTCGTATTCCCAGCGCAAACGAAACCCTCTCGGCACTTTTCTTAAATATTGTCCCGATTTCAAAAACCTTCACCCGCGGAACTCCTAAGAGGTCGCCATACTGCGCATTATGCCGGAGTGCAAGCAATACCCCATCTTTCAGATTGTTCCGTAAAAAATTTTTATCTTCCGCTAGTGGATTCTCAATTTCTATGTCACCTTTCGGCACCAGTGAATACATCTCAATTTGCGAAAAACCACTATTAACCAAAATATCTTCTATTTTTGCGCGGTAAAAATAGTTTTTTCCCAGATTTGGCTCCATTCCCCATAGAGAAAGAGGAGTGCCCTTTATTTTGTCATAGCCCCATACTCGCCCCACTTCCTCAATGAGGTCTGCCTCGATTTGAATATCGATCCGTTCACTAGGGATTTGAACCTGATACGATTCCCCCTCTCTGTCAACCTTAAAATCGAGTCGGTCGAGAATTTCCGTAATATCTTTGTCGGAAAATTCAGTACCCAAGATGCGATTTACTCTCTCTGGAGAGAGTATAATGCTACGTGATTCATCCTTATTCGCGTAAACATCTACCACATCACTTATGCGCGTCTCACCTGATCCTCCGACTTTGAGAATAAGGTCTGTAACAAAATCCATTCCGAGTGCCGCAAGTTCTGGTGATATTTCGTGCTCAAAACGCTTGGATGATTCGGTTCGTATGCCAATCTTCTGCGAAGCCTTTCTCACTGATACAGAGTCGAAATTTGCGGACTCAAGAATGATATCCGAGGTCTCTCTAGTAATTTCGGCCCGTACTCCACCTTTGACTCCTGCTATAGCGAGAGGGCCATCTGGATCAGCTATAGTAAGCGTGGTCGTATCAAGTTCAATTCTTTTCCCGTCCAGCGTTAGTATACTCTCACCTTTTTTTGCAAAACGAATGGTTATCGCAGAATCGACGACTTTCGCGGCGTCAAAGGCGTGTAGAGGCTGATTCGTAATCCACATCACGTAATTCGTCGCATCGACTATGTTATTGATTGATTTCTGCCCCATTGTCAGAAGCGCGTCGCGGAGCCATGCTGGACTTTCTCCTACACTCACTGAATTTATTCTTCGACTGATATACCGCCTGCACAGAGGTGTGGACACTGTAACCGATGGAAATGTAACCTCTACACCTGCGCTACTTTCTTTTTTTTCAAACGGAAGCGGTTTTAATGTAATCCCAGTGAGTACAGATATTTCCTTTGCCAAAAAATAATATCCTAGGCAGTCATGAGCTCGATTTGGAAGAATATCGATTGTGATATATGAATCATTCTTATCTTCTAAAACTGATGTAACTTCAAATGAATGTAGCGTTAGAAGGTGCTCAAGTTCTTTAACGGACGGAAGTGCTCCATCGAAAAGTGACGCTAATACTGAATAAGAGAAACGTATCTCCATTTTGTTAAAATTGATTCACGAGCCGCAAGTCACCCGAAGAAAAAAGTCGGATGTCATCAATGCCGTATTTGAGCATTGCTATGCGTTCCCACCCGGCTCCAAATGCAAACCCCCGCCACTTCGTGCTATCAATACCTCCCGCTTCAAGTACTTTCGGGTGCACCATACCTGCCCCCAATACTTCAATCCAACCAGTGTGCTTGCAGAGCCCGCAACCTCTCCCAGCGCATTTAAAACACGCGACATCCGCTTCGAGACCTGGTTCAACAAATGGAAAATATCCAGGGCGAATCCTGATTTCAGCATTTTCGCCAAAAAGTTTTTTTAGAAAAAGCTCAAGTGTCCATTTCAAATTACCGAGTGTGATATCTTCCCCCACGGCAAGCGCCTCAAATTGACGAAATTGCGCTTCGTGCGTAGCGTCGGTTGCTTCACTGCGGAACACTTTTCCGAAATAGACAATTCGCAGTGGCGGTTTATTATTCTCCATGTAACGAACTTGTGTATTTGATACATGGGTACGAAGAACGGTGTCTTTCCTCCCCTTAATCCAAAAAGTATCTTGCATATCGCGAGCTGGATGATTTTTGGGAATATTTAATACATCAAAATTATAATGCTCGCTTTCAAGTTCCGGACTCTCGGCTATAGAAAAACCAAGGGAAATAAATATTTCGAGCAAGTCCCTAATAATTAGGGTGAGTGGATGAAGGTGACCATTCCGCTGGATTTTCTCAATATGCATAAGTAGCTCAACTATACATTCAAAAAAGCCCTTGGTAAAGAGCTTTTTTGTGAATCGATGTAAAAATTATGAAAGAGTTTTCTCGCCAGGTTTCCATTCAACAGGGCAAAGGCGGCCTGTCTGTAATGCCTTCACAACCCGAAGCGTTTCTGAAACACTTCGCCCAACATCATTATCCGATATAGTAATGTGTCGAATTATTCCCTTTGGGTCAACAATGAAAGTCCCACGTAGTGATACACCCTCTTCGGGAATTAGAACTCCATAGTCCGTAGACATAGTTTTATGAAAATCAGAAAGGAGTGGGAAATGAATCTTTCCCAGCGAGTGCTCAATCCATGCCTTGTGCGAATGCACGGAATCGACAGAGACTCCCACTATTTCAGCTTTTGCCTTTTTAAAGTCAGATGTATGTTTCGAAAATTCTCTGATTTCCGTCGGGCAGACAAAAGTAAAGTCGAGTGGATAGAAAAATATCACAAGCCACTTCCCCTTGAAATTTTTAAGGGCATACTTCGCGAATGTGCCATCCTTCACTCCCTCGAGTTCAAAATCTGGTGCCTGTGTTCCTACATTAACCATATGAATGTTATTAGATTTATCACAAGTATCTTTATGACTGTGTTAGAATCTACTTTATCAAAAATTCCTAACTAATGAAAGCCTCCTCACCACTGCTTGCTTTGGACTCAATTTGTAATTACTCTATTTCCCTAATACTGAATAATTTATATTCCACATCTTTAACCTTATCATTTCTTATAAAAACAGAAGTACCGGAGTCTAAAAGTATTTTACTTGCTGGGTAACCGCACACCGCCATCACGTCTGCGTCAGTATCAGTTTGAAACCAATCACCGCTATCAGTATATTCTGCGACTTTTTCCCAATTTCCTCCCTTATAGCCGTCCGTTAAATCACGGTAAAGCTCTAACTTTACTGATTTTCTATCGAGATTTGTTTTTACTATAAACTTTACCCCGATCCATTTATTCCGCGGCAATGAACCGTCAGTAGTGTCCCAAATCGCTTTATTATTCTCCTCTGGTTTATTTATACTATATGCTCCCTCATGAATTATTTCTTTCTGAAAAACTGCACGCCCATCATAAAGTAATCTTCCATAATATGTCCACCCGAGGCAGGAGGTTTCTTTCGTTGCATCCTGATGCTCGCTTCTAGCTCCAATTACTATGCCTTGCGAGCTCTCGAAACCAGCTTCTGATATACGTTTTCCATATATCGTAACCTCGACATTGTTCCATTTTTTATTTTTTGCAGGATCAAGAACATACATTCTTGGAGAAGCCCCTTGAAGGTGGGCTATGCCTTCACCACCAATAGAAACCGTTCCATTACCTCGGGCAATAAATTCTAAGTCAGAAGGGTCGCTTTTTCCGCTTTTTAAGGTTATCGCGTCTCTATCTGACCACCCTGCATACCAGACTCGTCCATTTTCTTTCGTTGGGTAGAGTATTTTAATCCCATCTGTGACAACGGGGGTATTGCTAGGTCTTGGGGAAACTAGGATTGGATTCTTTTCTTTGATTGATGTTGAGTGTGTTGGCATTAAAATCTTAGGATGTGAATATAAAAACACAATAAATATAAAAGATAAAAAGAAAATAATAATTAGTTTCATAAAAAATTTAAACCTTGGGTGACCTTATCCCCAATGGTTCTAAAGAATAACCATTTATTGATGATGATATTTTGTATTCTAGCAAATATGGAAACAGATTTTATATATATTTCGACACTTAACTGTGGCGGTTGATTTTCGATGAATATCAACGATTTTTGTTCAATACCATTATCGCTATCGAATTCACGAAGTGTTTTTACTTTTAAATTTTCTTTTTTGATAAAGTCAATTAATTTTTTAAATTCGCCCAATTCATATCCTGGCTTATCGCCAGGCAAAGAACTAATTCTATGGAAGGTAATAAATAGTGGTAATTTGTAAGTTTTAGCATCGATAATAGCACTTTCCAATTCTGAAACTGGAACAAATACTTTTGTTCCAGACGATTCCATACCATCAGCAGAAATTGTTTTTACTCCAAGAGGATCACCAAATGGGTATGCTTCCGGCTGATTTATAGTTGTTCTGGCAAAAGCATAATATTTCCCGACAATATCCTTAATCGCCTTATTAGTCGCACCATGAGGATAAATATACCAATTAGGAGTAGTGTTTAAGTCGTTATCTATAAGAAATTTTGCTCCGGCTAGCAAATCTTCTGTAAAGCCATCTATATCATTATATTTAACATAAGCTTCGAGTGCACTTACGTGATGTCCTGAATGATTTATTAAATCCCATCCAAGCTCTTCTTTGATTTGTTTTAACTGTTTTAATGAAAGATAGCCTCTTTCGTTGCCAGTAACTTTATCAGCTATGACGGCAATATTTCCCTTAAATCCATAGTCGTTCATTAAGGTCACTGCGGGGAGAATTGATTCAAAACCATCATCAAAAACAATAATGACTTCACCTTCTTTTTGCGATGGGATTAAGGCAATATCTGCCAACTGCAATGTGGCGGTCTTCTGTATTTCTGTCCCCAATACGATTCTTATCGCATTAATATTGGACCAATCAAACCCAGTGCCATATTGTCTCCATTGCCCACCAGTTTCTCGCTGTAGCCCCTTACCGAGACTAATCGTTAACCATTCACCATCATATTCCTTGCGGTAAGAATCTTTGAGGTTACTTCTGATATATCCTTCCCAGTTATTTGTAGATAGCAGAATATCCAACTTATTTACATCATAACGATTTACAACTCTCATCTTTATTAAAAGATTTTTATTACTTAGATCAATCTGTACTGGAATATTGGCATAAAAAGGATTGCCACTAGTATTAGTACTAAAACTTATTGAGTCAGACTCAAATATTAATTGACCATATTTTTTTGTTTTTTCTGTAACTTCCCAGTTCTCCGGTTTTAGAATATTTAGCGAAGATTTTTCAATCTCAACAGGAGAATTATTTGATATAGCAACCCTTCCGTAGGATCCCTCGATGTCAGTAACATCAATATTAATTACCTGCGACGAGTCATTAATAATTATAGATTTCCCATCGTAAGAATACAGTAAGCGTGTATCGTGCTTCCCAATTTCAATAAGTGTTGCGTATGTTACATTTTGAAATTTTTGTATGTATTCCAAAGAATAACATGGAATTGCTTTGGCGTACTCTTCTGCGCACCACCCACGAGGCGGAGAAGTTTGTCCGATTATGGTATCGAGTGAGATATTGTCCGGCGCCATTTGAAATATATTCATTACTTCTTCTTCGCCATCTTTAGAAGAAGCAAATACCTTAACTGAAGTTCCAGACGTAGTAATTCTTGCTCCGGGGAATAAATGAAAAAGTTGCTTATAAGTATGTTCTTCATTAGATGTCAATTTGTCTAATATTAATAAATACCTTTTACCGATAAGGGTGCCGCTACGCATATGACTGACACCTTTGTACAATTCGTGTTCGGCTGATTGAGAAACATAATCCTTGGTTTCTAAAAAATCGCCTCGTACAGCCGTCCCTTTCGTCTGATCTAAATCATCAACCACTACTGTATTGTGAGAAGCGGTACCATGGAAATAATTCTTATAATCGCTTTCTTCATAGGCGTATAGGCCAGCATCCGGCATAAGGTTTATGCCATTAGCATATAGACTAAACGATAGGGCATCAAAATCACTATGCAAAGTTCGATACGGTCCAAAGTCAAAAATTGCTTGTGTTTGATTTTCAAATTCTTCCCCCACTCCCCATCCAGAACGCATTATTACTTCACCTGATTCAGGATATGTAATATTTAACTTAGTTGGTTTGTTGCCCTCTTTGCCATTAGTAAGAACGTACTTCAATTCTGGGAAAGATTGAGAAATGTCTTTATATATTCCTGAATATGATATTTTGCGTTTGAGAGAAGCTCCTAAAAGTGGAATTTCTTTATTTGGCTGTAGTATATAAGTGGCATAGGAAATCATCTCTTGAAGCCGTTCGTTGAAAATATCACTTATCGGAAAGTTTTGTTTTTGAGCAAAATTGTAAAGTTCCCAGTATTTTTCTAGAGTATAGAAATGGTAATATGGCGAATTCTCGATTAATACACCATCCGTATCAACTACGGTTATCAGACTATCGTTTAATCGATTTTTCGATAACTCCAACCATTTTGGAGCTTGAGAGAAGTCGGGAAAATTTACAGCTACCAAATACAATGCCGCCGCTTCATTTAGTCCATGATTGTATCCCTTATCATAATGATTAGGGTCTGCTAGAAAATCTCCGTGTGCTTCTAGGGTTTTGAGTATTTTTTCATTAACTTCATAAGTAAGTAGGTTGTTTTCTCTTAGCATCCACCATGTTTTAATGAGATACATTGTCCGAAATGAGACCGCGTGGAAATCATCCCATGCATGAGGCTTGTCCGTTCCGTGGTCAATAAAGCTTAAAGTTATTTCTTCAGCTTTTTTCAAATATTTTTTTTCATTCGTTTGGTCAAAAGCAAAAAATAAATGTTGCACTGGACGGAAACCATAAAACAAAAATCTCCAATATCTATCTCCAAGTGGGTCTTCAGTCCAAGACATTGGATCAGATACTTTTGTATATCCGTATCGCTCAAGGGGAATATTATTTGCTAATATTTGATTAGCACTTTCAATGTCTCCTTCGGAAAAAAACTCATAAATTTGCTCCTTACCATTACTTTTGAATGGATATGTATCAAATATTGTTTTATAAGTTGAATCAGAAACTTCAGTGCGACATATCTTACCCCCAACTACGATTATTGTTGTAGTTCCTGGAGGACATGTATAAGCTTGGCGCTCTATTTCAATAGTTTGCTGACGACGACTCTCATTATAAGATTTATAGCTTTCGTATAAATCTTTGTAAGAATATTTACCAGCAACCGTTAAAAACGTAAAGACAATGAGTATTAAAAAAACATACTCGATTAACCTAAATTTTTTATTTACCCCCTTACCCATGTCATTTTCTTAATTGTTATTGCCGAATAAAATATTAACCAACATAAAACAAGGGTTGACAGTAAACTCATCAAGGGTCTATAAATCCACTTGTGGCAATTTTTATTTTCCAGCTTGTAGGCCAACCCAAACATAAAACCAATAAATACTATGCCCATGAGATAAAGCAAAGCTGTCCAAAAATTACCCTTTATGGGGAGATAAAATAGGTGTCTAAAAACTATAAATGGCCCAGCTATAACAAATAGAATATGAAGATAATACATCAAAGCTGGGAGTAGGGGTTTCTTCCAGTAGAATAATCCTGTAAAAAATATGTTTCTAATAAAACTCTTTTTCCACCTGACTTGCTGTGTAATAACTTTCTGGAAATTATCAGGCACAATAGTCCACGAGCGAGCAGATTTACAATAGACGATTTTCCAGTCTTTCTCTGGATAATCAATATTCTTTACAAAAGGAGAGTTTTTATACTTCTCTTTTAGTTTTTTGCCAATGGTTTTACTGCCCAAAACAAAGCCAGTTAAAGTTCTATCTGTAGCAAATTTAAATTCTTGGCCCAAGAATGTGTCGTTTTCCCAAGCAGGTATGTAATTATAGATAGCCTCCCTGCGAAAAACGGCAAGCGGACCAGAAACACAAGTCACCACGCCCCAGATACTCTCAAATGCCTTGCGTACAGAATATTGCCCTTCATACCAGGAATCCTGAGTTTTGGTCATTAAATTGTAGTCGCCATTTAAAGCTCTACTGTGGCCACTTATAGCCCCAATATCTTCATTGGCCTGAAATATCGTTACAATCCTTTTTATAGCATCCGAAGCCCATACAGAATCACTATCAGTAAAGGCAAATATATCTCCTTTGGCTACCACCATTGCCTGTCCCAGTGCTTTTTTTTTGCCGAGATTATCTTTAAGGTTGATTAAAATTATGCGCCCATCTTTTTCGTACTCTCTAAGAATCCTTAGAGTATTATCTGTGCTTGCATCGTTGACTACAATAATTTCCTTATTCTCATAGGATTGTACGAGCATTGAATCCATACAGCGAGATATATTTTTTTCTTCATTGCGAACTGCAACCATACAACTTACTAAATAATTCTTTGGCCTTTTACCTTTCAGCTTAATTTTAGAAGCACTGTATGGATCTTCATAAATAACAAATGCAAAGAAAAATACTAGCCAGAGTGCGAGAGTTACGGAGATTCCATAAAATATTAAAAGATTAAGTTCATCTCCTTTTAAGCTAATAAAAATCTTACCAAATAAAACAGTGAGTAGCGCGAATGCTACAAAAAATTCTACAAATCGATGTAGAACCTGTTTTTCTATTCGAAGATTCAAGAGATTATCGTCCTATACCTTTATAAACAATCCCGACCTCAATAAATTTTTCTTTGGGGAGGCAGTTACGGCCGTCCACGACGACTTTAACACCGTTTTTCAAAAGATACTCTGGCTCTAAATTCTTGAATTGGTCGTGGCAAGTTGCTATCACTACCGCCACCGAATCTTTGACTGCTTCATCTAGAGATTTGGCAGTTGATTTGTTCAACACAAACAGGTCATAAGAAACCACATTTGCGCCGTATTTTTCTAATGCTTTTATCAAATCAAACGCTGGGCTTTCACGGCAATCATCTATATTTGGTTTGTAAGCCAAGCCGAGCACCGCAACTTTAGCTCCATTGATTGCCATCTTCATTTCATTCAAAGCATTGGCTACTCTTTCTGCGGTAAACTTGGGCATATTGCTGTTAATTTTTCTGGCTAGTTTCAAAAAATCGTGCTCAAAACCGTTTTGTTTTGCGTAATCAATTAAATAATATGGGTCGATAGGGATACAATGGCCACCAACGCCAACTCCGGGGTAATGGGCCATAAAGGCGAATGGCTTTGTAGCCGCCCCATTGATTACATTAACGACATCAATGCCGAGTTTTGAAAATGACATCGCCAGTTCATTCACGAAAGCGATATTAATGTCACGGAAGGTGTTTTCAACAACCTTTACCGCTTCGGCTTCTTTAAGAGAGCCCATTTTTTTGATCTGCCCAGAAATTACTGAGCTATAAAACCTATAAGCCATTTCTAAGCTCTTTTCTTCAAGCCCCCCAACAACTCTAGGAATATTTTCTACAGTCCAGTTTTTATCTCCGGGGTTTACCCGTTCAGGGCAATGCGCAACATAAAAGTCTTCGCCAGCCTTTAAACCGGATCCTTTTTCAAGTATAGGTATTACAACATTTTCGGAAACTCCAGGATTTACTGTGGATTCTAAAATCACAAGTTGTCCTTTCTGCAAAAATTTAGCAATATTTTTGCATGCATTTTCAACCGGCTCTAAATTCGGCATATGATTTTCGTAAACCGGTGTCGGAACGCAGATAATGATAACCGAAGCGTCTTTTATTTTGTTGAAATCAGTCGTTGCCTCCAAAGACGAATTTTCCAGCTGTTTCGTTATTTCTTCGTCTGAAAAAGGAGCAATACGTCTGTTCAAAAACTCCACTTTTTCTAAGTTTATATCTATACCAATAACCTTATAGCTCTTTCTTTCAGCCAATAAAGCTAAAGGAATCCCTACATATCCAAGGCCGACAACCGCAATTGTTTTATTGCCTTGATTTTCCATAAATTCGGATTGCTTTGACATAATAAAAACCCCTGCTAGGGTTACACATATTAAATCATATTTTATTATCAGAGTCAATACCAACAAATCCAAAACGAGTGGCTTTGATTTTCCACCATAAAATTAATAGGTGACACTTTGTGTCACCTATTAATTCGTCGTTCAAAAATCGGAAAGTCTAATTCTGGAGCCGGAGAGAGGACTTGAACCTCCAACCTATGCTTTACAAAAGCATTGCTCTACCGTTGAGCTACTCCGGCGACTCCACACATCTTCACCAAGAATACAGCCTAAGAAGGAATCTGCAACACCTGTCTCTTTTTCAAGTAACTGTTTCTCCAGCTCCTTCCTTTACCTTTATTCAGATTTCTAAAACTTGGTGTGAGCGCGTGACAATTGGGACACAATAATCTTAGGTTGTTCTCTAGGTTATTATTAGCGTCTCCGTCAATGTGATCAATTTCTATGGGTGCTCTATTGGTGTGTGGATTTTTTTGATTCCAACCACAATGGGAGCATTTTTCTCCACACTTCTCTAACAGAAATCTAAGCAAATATCTCGATATATTTTTTGCATTAATCCCTCTGTTCCCATCTTTCTGTCCTTTCTGCCAAGCAGAAATGTACTGTTTATATTGGTGATCTACCTGACATCGATTAGAACAGTACTTGTTGGTATATCTTTTCCTTGGCTTTTTGCACTCCACACAGATATCCATTTGTGAAGTATACCACATGTTGGCCTACAAGTGGTGTGGATAAATAGAACATCACTGTCATACCACTGAGCTAGGGCGGCAGAGATTAATCGTTATAGATTCACCCGTTTTTTTCTTTGTGTTCAGCGAGGTGTTTAAGAAAAAGCGATACTGCTCCTTCTTGCTTCACCTGCGTACGCCCCCTCACAAAAGCGATAGCGCGGTCAATTCTCTCTCCCGCATACGCCCGGACACGAGAAAGATATTGAAGCGCCATACCTGTGGTTCGGCCCAGGTGAGGAGCCGCGAACCGAACACTTACTTGCGCCGCGTATGTCAGACCGGATACGACCGCCCCTACTAGAACACCAGTAGCGGTGATTTCTCTCTCTGTATCTGTATAGACATGCTCCGCTTTAAATCTCTCCCGCCCCGCACTTCGAATAAGGATGACAAGCATCCCGAGAAGCGACACAAAGAAAAGTAATACATAGAAAAGATAACTCATTTTCTTTCCTTATTATTCCTTACTTGAAAAGTATACCACTTTCCCAATCTCGATTCGCTCGCCAAATTTCTGGATCGCATCTTGAACAAGCGTCCCTACACTCCCCCGAGGATCCTTGATAAACGGCTCTTTGAGGAGAGACTCTGTGTCCGTAGTCCCGGTAGCGGCAACTTGCATGGCAATATCGCGGGCGAGCTTCACGAACTCCGGGTTCGCTGCGACGAAGTCAGTCTCGGAGTAGAGAATCACCATAGCACCGATACGACGATTGGTGTGGACGTAGGCTTCGACGGCTCCGGCTCCGAGCATCCGTGTTCCTTTCTTTTCCTTGATTGCGGCTCCCTTTTCTTTCAAGTACTCAAGCGCTTTGGACATATTTCCCTTCGCCATCTCGAGAGCTTCTCGGCATTGCATAATCGAAATTCCGGTTCTGTCCCGGAGTTCCTTGACCTCTTCTCTAGTAATCATGCTTCGAGAGAATCCTCGGAGTCTCTAGTGCTCTCCACCTTACCCTTTCCCCTCTTATATGCATCCGCGAGACGTCCGATAAAAAAAGTAATGCTCGAGCTCGATGAGTCATTCGCGACTATAGGGTAATCAATTTTTGAAATATCACAATTGGAACTTGAAATTGAAACGACAGGAATTTTCCGCGCTCGCGCCTCAAGCACAGCAATCTCCTCTGCTCGAGAATCAACGACGATGAGGGCTCCCGGCAGACCTTTCAAAGTAAGAAGACCGGAGAATTTCCGCTCAAGATCACCGATTTCTTTGTCGATCACCCCACGCTCACGCTTGGTATATACGTCGAGATCTCCGCTCGAACGCTTTGCGCGAAGGTCCTCAAGCTTGGCGAGGCGCTTCTTGATTTCCTCGAAGTTTGTAATCGTCCCGCCTATCCAACGTGCCGAGACGTACGGCACACCCAGTCGCTCCGCTTCTTTTCGAAGTACCATGCGTGCCTCCGGTTTATTTCCAACCATAAGTAGCTGCTTCCTTGCCTTCCCAAGTTCTTCGAGGAACTCTTCTGCACGCTCAAGCGAGACCCTAGTCCCTTCAAGATTAATGATCTCGCTCGCGTTTTTCTTTCCAAAGATAAAAGCCGCGACCGACGGATGTCTGCGTGAACGGGTGTGGCCATAGTGGGCGCCTGCGGTAAACATCGCCTCAAGTATTCCAGCTCCGCCGGACTCCCCTATTTTTATCTCTTCCATGGCGCGGATTCTAACACATCGAAGGGTTATATCGCAAACCCGAGAACCCAGGAAGCGTTACGCCTTCTCTGTGCGAAATTCTTCGAGAATTGGGCCGATATTGCCTTGGAATATAGATTCAATGTTGTGCCAAGATTTCTTCAAGCGGTGGTCGGTTACCCGGTCTTGGATCTCATTATAGGTTCGTATCTTCTCCGATCGATCACCGCGCCCCACCTGCTCGCGCCGCTCCCGAGACTCCGCGCCATGCTCAGCCTCCTCGCGAAGTACACGCAGTTTCGCTTTAAGTATTTCAAGCGCCTTTTGCCTATTTTTCAACTGACTGCGCTCACTTGTGCAACGCACGGCTATGCCGCTTGGTTTATGGATTATGCGCACCGCAGTCTCAACTTTATTTACGTTTTGTCCACCCGCTCCCCCTGAACGCGAAAATTCCATTTCTATCTCGCTCTCCGGAATTTTCATGTCGAGTGCTTCCCGAACCGGAAGCACGGCAACTGTCGCCGTAGAGGTATGAATTCTCCCCATTTTCTCCGTCGCGGGAACACGCTGAATGCGATGAACTCCAGCTTCGTTTCGAAGTGCGGCATATGCCCCGCGACCGGAAATTTCAAAAGTCGCCTCTTTATACCCACCCAGCTCGCTTTTTGATTCATCGAGGACGGTGAAGCTCCATTTCTGAGACTCCGCATACCTCCGATACATATCCGCAAGTGTCGCCGCAAATAGACTCGCTTCGGCACCACCAGCACCCGCACGCATTTCGAGAATAAGATCGCGCGGTTCATCTTTCACGCTAAGACCTTTGGCGAGGATGGTTTCCATCTCTTTGAGAGTCACCGCTCGCTCGCTCTCCAATCGAGAGAGCTCTTCCAGAGCGATTTTTCCAAGTTCGCCCCCCTCATGCACAAGCTCTTCCGTCTCTATAAGTTTTTTGGTAAACGCTTCGAAACGACCTGCAAGATATGCAGTCTTTGGGTTCTTTTTATAGTCCGCGATGTCCATACGCCATAACTCGCCGAGAGGAAAACCTCTCTAATTTCTCCGGGGATCGATTTTTCTTATTTCGATTGTTTTCCGGATTTCGATGCGGCGCTCGCGCGACGCTCGGCCTTCGCCGCTTTTTTTACGCTCTTTCCGATAGCAAGCTTAGGGGACGCTTTTGACTGCCGCGATTTAAACTTTTGCACCCTGCCTGCCGTGTCAACCACCAGATCTTGCCCGGTATACACGGGGTGCGACGCGCTTGAAACCTCAACGCGTATGAGGGGGTACTCTTTGCCGTCCTCCCATTTTCCCGTTTCCTTGGTCGCGACGGTGGAGTAGATCAAAAAACGCGCCTTGCTCGCATTATCGAGGAATATAACCTGCCGGTAATCTTTTGGGTGAATATCCTTTTTCATATTTCTTAATAGAATAAACGGAATCTATCAGATTCTTACCTCCCCTGCAAGATGTCTATCTGGTGCTGATACTTCGCCGCGAGTTCCATCACTTCATCGCCATAGAACGCATAGGATGCCTTGCTCGCATTCCTGCATCCGGCAAAGTAGCACAGTGCCGCTCTGCGCTCCGCCGCGGGTGTACCTTGCGCCGCCCCTCCATCACGGAGGAGTACCCCCGCCGCCATAAATGCATCAGTGGGGTCCCATGGGTTCGGGGGGTTATGTCCCGTCAGTTTACCAATTTCTTCTTCGTAGATAACCCATGTCGAGGGAATGAATTGAGCTGGACCCATTGCGCCTCCCCACCCGTACCAGGGCTTTTTTGAGACCGGCATCTTGTCGGGATTGAGCCCGAGGCGGGCAGTAATTTGCTGAAATGGAACAGTATCGCGCGGATTTTTCATATCTATGCGCCAGTTGCCAGTTCCAACATTCGCCCCCAAGTTCGATTCTTCAGCAATGACGCCGAGAATAAATGCGGCGCGAACACCTGTTTGTTTTGATACTATATTCGCGTAATCAAGTGCGGTTCCGAATGGAATGGCGGCTGAACCGCGGAGTGTGAAGAGTTCGGTTCGAATTTGTGCTGCAGTTTTTTCCTGATTCTTGAGAACCTGTTGGTAGAGCGTCTCTTGTCCTTTGGTTACTTTAAGGATTTGCTTTTTTTCTGCTTCACGCTGCTCAATTTTTTTCTTTTCGAGTTCTTGGATTGTCCGGAGTTCGACTTCATCAAGCCTTTTTTCTTCAAGTACTTTCTTTTCCTCTTCTGTTGCCGTACGGATGTCACGGAGTTCCACAAATGATTCCTGCATCGCGGCTTGAATGAACTCGAACGAATCGAGATCAACCAAGAGATCTGAAAGATCTTTATTTGCGAGAACGATTTCAACGAGGGACGCAGATTCGAGTTGGCGTGTCTTTCGAATGAGTTGGGCGAGTGACTGTCGCTCACGGTCAATCTTTGCGTTTAGATTGTCAATCTTGTCCCCTCGTGTATTGATTTCCCCTCCAAGTCGATCGACGACAAGATTTCTCGCTTTGATTTCGAGTTTCGCTTTATTGATTTGAACATTCAAAATCGCGACATCGCGCTCGAGAGATACACCTTCACGTTGCTTTGCACCGAGAAGCTCACGTTGGGCTTCTATTTGTTTCTCGAGGGCTAAGAGGTCCGCTTCGAGTGCAGCTTTCCGAGCGTCCACGTCAGCGCCCGTGGGCACTTGGGCAAAACTCGGAAGAGATACTCCGAGAACAAGGATGATGAGTAGTGAGGAAAAAAATACGAAAATATGGAAAGAGAAGAGGCGAGATGCTGTCCCCTTTCCAGAGTCGAGAATATCACGCGTGGGAAACATAACCTCCCTCTTTATTTCGCGCCTTTCTTTTCTCCCTTCTCTCCAGTTTTCTCTCCTCCTTTTGCTTCCGCAGTTCCTATTTCCTCCCCTTCTTCAAGTTTCTTGCCTTTCTTTTCAACCTCTATTTTTGTAAGATCAATCGCCGCTGGTTCCTCCTCTACTTTTTCTTCACGTGGAGCGGCAACCGAAGCAATGATTTCCGTTTCCGGAGCAAGTACCCTGACACCCCCTCCAACCTTGAGGTCACGAACTGCAATCTGGCTTCCAATCTTCGTGAGTAATTCAAGCGGTACCAAAATAGCTTTAGGTAAATCCTTTGGCAGAGCTTCGACTTCAAGTTCATGCATAATTTTAACGAGCGTGCCTCCCTGCTCGCGTACGCCAGGCGCAACGCCGGTGAATTCAAGCTGAACATGCGTACGAATTAATTTGCCTTTCTCGAATATGTAAAAGTCGGCGTGAATCGGCTCGTCAGTCATGGGGTTTAATCCCACCTCATAGATAAGCGCCTCGCGCTCATCCTCACCGAGACGCAGTGTCACTACAGACGATTCACCAGCTTCGCTTAAAACCTTTTTGAATTCTTTTTGATCAACGAGGATGGCTACCGCTTCCTCCTTCGGGCCATACATAACAGCCGGGATTTTCCCTTGCAATCGCAAATTCTTCAACTTTTTCCCAAAAATGGCGCGTTTTTGCGCCTCAATTGCTACCATGGAAAGAAGTATACCCGACTTGAGGCTAGTGTTCAACCAGGGAACCGAGAGAGGTGGGAGATGATATATTCGAGGCTTCCGCCGACTTTTTTCCCCGGATTAAAGATATTCTCGGGATCAAAAATCCGTTTCACCTCCTGGAAAAGGTGTACAACCTCCCGCCCAAACATTTTCTTAAGATACGGAGTTCTGATGATACCGTCATTGTGCTCGGCGGTGATACTTCCACGGTAGCGGAGAACAAGATTGTACACCTTATCGGAGAGCTCGGGAATAATCTTTGCGTTATGCGGATCCGTCATGTCCATGAGCGGAATAACGTGAAAGTTACCGTCCCCGGCGTGCCCAGCGATCGTGTAGAGAAGTTTATATTCTTCGAGAAGTTTTATAAGCTCCGGAAGAAACTTTGGAAGGTATTCTGGACGAACTACGACGTCGTCGATGAAAGGCGCCGTGCGCTTGCCATGCACATGCTTTCGGAGAAGATTAAAACTCTCCCGCCTGATGGTCCAGTATTTCTTCGCTTCGGTTTTCGATCTGATGATGCGGGTTTTAAATCCGATATGAGAGAGTCCGAGAGAGGCGCCCTGAACCCTCTCTTCCACCTCCGCCTCCGAACGAGCCGAGAACTCCGCAAGGAGTACCAATTTCGGGAGTCCACCGCGGAGAACCATAAAGAATTCCGGAATAAACGCAACCACGAGCGAGAGTAAATTGACAACCTTCATCGTCTTCAAAAGATCTGGAAAAAAACGGATGGCGAGACGGAGTGTATGGTCATCGTAGGATTCAAGACTCTCTGGTTGAAATGGGAGAACTTTATTGACAATATCCGAAAGCGGCGCGAGATCTTTGAGAAAAATCACCAGAAGACGTGAGTGGTGCGGAATAGGAACGAGACGAACCGTAATCTTCGTCACGATACCCAAGGTCCCCTGGGATCCGGAGAAAAGCCTGGTGAGATCGAATATGTGTCCGTCAAAAATATCCCAGAGCGCATAACCCGCAGAGTTTTTCGTTACATTCGGCCGTGCTCCTTCAATGAGCTCGGCGTTCCCCGTAACAAGGGAGTGCATCTTTCGATACAGCTCGCCCTCAAAATCGTTCTGCGAAAGTTTTTCATGAAGCTCGGCGCCTTCGAGCGGACGGATTGTATATACATTTCCGTCGGAGAGAACGACATCAAGCTCTGTTACATAGTCAGCGGTTTTTCCGTAGCGAAGGGTCTTCTCTCCTCCGGAATTATTGGACACCATTCCACCGAGAGTACAGATCTCCTTTGAGGCCGTATATGAAGGGAGCATGATATCTTTTTTTGCCGTTGCCTTTTCAAAATCTCTGTAAAATGTACCAGGAAGAACGGTCGCAGTGTTATCCTTGATTTCTGGTGTACCGGAGAGATGCTTGCTCACATCGAGAATTATGGATTCATTCAGGGGTCCGCCACTCATGTCCGTGCCTCCAGAGCGGGCAGTGATCGAAATTGTTGGATCATTGTGTTTCCGGGAGCGCACAAATCTGACGAGTTTTGTGATATCGTCCACGCTTTTCGGAAATACCACGCACGCCGGACGGACTACGAGGAGACTTGCGTCACGGCTGTAACGCGAAAGCGTTTCCTCGTCGTCGAGGACATCTCCGGAAAAAAATTTCTTAATCTCCCCTTTAAGCATGGTGAATGAAGCATAGTATAACACGAGTAGTAGAGCGGGTATGATATACTTTTTCCAAATGGATACTAAGATTTTCACCGAGCATGGGAAATTTCTTATGCTGGCGCTTGACCACCGAGAAAGCTTTAAAAAACTCATTAATCCAGAGAATCCGTCTACCGTATCTAACGAGGAGGCCACTCGGCTAAAGCGCGATATCATTCGGGCAGTAGAGGGTGAAACAAGCGGTATTCTCATAGACCCCGAGCTTGGCCTCGGTGCCTACGAGAGCCGTTCAAAACCATTCTTACTCCCGGTAGAACGATCGGGATACACAGGAGAGTCCGGTGAACGTATCACCACACTTGAACATTCAGCTCAAGAAGTGAAATCTATGGGTGCAAGCGGCATAAAACTCCTTCTCTATATGAACATAGTAGTTCCCAGTTTCGAGCATCAACTAGCGACAGCGGCGAAGGTGTGCGCAGATGCAAAAGAGGAAGATCTCCCCTCTTTCGTCGAGATCGTTACCTACGACCCGGCCGGAAAATCCTATGAGCGCGGAACGATGATATTTAAGATTCTTGAGACATTTCTCGAGAGAGGAATTTTCCCTGATGTCTTTAAACTGGAATATCCAGGCGAGGGAACGATTATAGGTGACATAACAAATCTTTTGGGGGAACGGCCATGGATTCTTCTTACTCGCGGTGAATCTTTCGATATATTTCAAAAACAACTCACCGAGGTGGCCCGGGGGGGTGCACAAGGATTCCTTGCAGGTCGCGCGCTGTGGCAAGAAGCATGTGCCCTCCGAGGTTCGGAACAAGAAGCATTCCTTAGAGAAACGCTCCCCGATCGGTTCCGTATCATTAAAAAAATAATGCTTACAAGTTAGGTATGGAAAACTTTGACATCATCGCAATCGGCGACACCACAACCGATGCATTCATTCGGTTAAAGGATGCGTCGGTCAACTGCGACATAAATCGTGAGCACTGTATGCTGTCACTGCGTTTCGGCGATAAAGTCCCGTATGAGTTCGTAGAAATTGTCCGTGCGGTGGGTAATAGTGCGAATGCCGCTGTCGCGGGGGCACGTCTCGGTCTCAAAACCGCTCTTGTCGGGAATATCGGTGACGATGACAATGGAAAAGAATGTCTCGCATCACTTCAGAGTAGCGGCGTCTCTACCAATTTCATTTCGACTCAAGCTGGAAAACACACGAATTACCACTACGTTCTTTGGTACGAAGATGAACGAACGATTCTCATCAAGCACGAGTCCTTTGCCTACACGCTTCCCGATGTCGGCTCACCGCGGTGGATGTACCTTTCCTCAATGGGAGAAGAGGCATCTCCTCTCTACGACATCATTCCACCGTATCTTGATGCCCACCCGGAAACTCAACTCGCCTTCCAACCGGGAACGTACCAGATGAAGCTTGGGACAGAAAGGCTCGCGGGAATCTATACTCACACGGACATATTTTTCTGTAATACTGACGAAGCAAGACGAATTCTAAAACGTGAAGACCTTGATATCAAAGTGCTTCTCAAAGGAATCCGAGAACTCGGACCGAAGATGGTTATCATCACCGACGGCGTAAAAGGCGCTTACGCGTATCATGAAAGTGATATGTGGTATATGTCGTCCTACCCGGACCCTAAACCGCCCTATGAAAGGACCGGGGCTGGCGATGCATTTTCTTCGACCATAGTGTCAGCACTCGCCATGGGAAAAACTATCGATGAAGCCCTCCGTTGGGCGCCGATAAACTCCATGTCCGTCGTTCAGAAAATTGGCGCGCAGGCAGGTCTCCTCACTGTGTCTGAAATTGAGCACTACCTTCTGCAAGCTCCAGCAGACTACACGCCGAAAAAAATCTCCTAGTTTCACTAGAGAGGTTGAGCGCTGCAAAATCTCTTTTTATGTAACTTTCGCGACTGATCGGGCCACGAGAGGAAAAGATACGATGAAATGCGACCCCACTCCCTTGATGGATTCAACAGTTAATCTCCCTTTCATATTCTCGACAATTTGCTTTGAAATCCAGAGTCCGAGTCCCGTGCCGCTTACTCCCCTTGTATCCTCCGACTTCACGCGGAAAAACTTCTGAAACAGTCGGGCTTGGTCTTCACTTGAAATTCCGGACCCTGTATCACTCACCTGGATTTGAAGTCTGCCTTGTTCTCCATGGAGAGATACTTTAATCTCGCCTTTTTTTGAATACTTAACCGCATTTCCGATTAAGTTGACGAAAACCTGACGGAGTCGGTCATGGTCCACAATCACTTCCCCCGCTCCCTTAATCACCGAGGTAAGTCCGAGCTCATGCAACCCAGCTTGTTGTTTGAAGGACTGAACGACTTCTTCGAGAAGAGGCGCGGGATCCATTAACTTCATGTCAAAACTCATTCTCCCTTGTTCAAATCGGGCGACATCGAGCATGTCAGTAACTAAAAGGTCGAGCTGTTTCACTCCATGGTCAATGTTCCCAACCGCTTCTCTTTCTTTCGAGGAGAGTCCGGGCGCAGCCGAAAGTATGTCGGCGTATCCGCGAATGATGGTGAGTGGAGCGCGAAGCTCGTGCGATGCCATCGAAATAAAGTCATTTTTCATTTCGTCAATATTTTTGAGCTCGCGGTAGAGAGCGGAGTAATCGATGATACGCGCATAGCGAACAAAAAGAAGCACGATGAGCGCAACAATAACAGAAAGTATGAGGATTGATTTTCTGATTTCTTCCTCGACAACGCGGTCCGCCTCCGCCCGCGACTCACGCGTCATCACCATACCAACGACGCGCCCTGATTCACCGACGAGTGCCCGCGCGGTCTTCGCTGAACGTCCTTTTGAATCAATCTCCGCAATCGTGTACGATGTCGTCACATCAACACTTGAAAGCTGATAGAGCTTTTGTCCGTTTTCTTCATCCACTTTCCCCACTTCGTTCTCATTGAGTGAGGCAATCACCGTGAATGTATCACCGTCAAAAGAGGACGCTCTGAACTCTGTAATTGAAGGGTTCATTGCGGCAATCCGCTTCACGACTTTTGTGATAAATACCGTATCTGTAAGTTTTTCGGGCGCAAACTGAACGAAGGTATCATGAATAGCTCCGGTTCGTACGTCCTGCAGACGCTCTTTCGTCTCGAGCGTCACTGAAACAAATCGCTGCGCCATAAAAATGAACGCAGAGACGATGATAATAAGAACGATAAGCGAATAGAGCGCTTGTGGATTCCGCCTAACAAACGTAATTCCCCTCGTTAAATTCGCAATGAAAAAATCACCCTTCATTCTTCACTGTGGAGTTATTCCTCCTTCGCCGGAAGCTGTGGGTGGAAAATCGCCACTCCCGCCGCCGCGCTTCCTTTCGAAGTACCCGACAGCGATAATACCCATGAGTACAAGTACGGCAATCACTGCGCCCGTCACAATGAGCGTCGGAAACGCTGTAACTCTGGGCCGGGCATCGGGAGTCGCGGCATTCGCCGTGTTCGTAATGAGCGTTATAGCTTCAGCTTCCTTCACGAACGGGAACGCTTCGCTCTTCGCAAGAATTTTTCCCGAATAATCAGTGACGGCGACAAAGATATCGTGAGCACCGTCATCAAGTTCTTTATCGAGTGTATACGTCCACCTGCCACTGTTATCGGTCTTTACGGTCACTATGACCGGTGTGCTATAGATATAAATTGTGATGAAACTGTTCGGAAGGGCACGGCCGCTCACTATGGCACTCCGCACATCCTTCTTTCCGTTCGGGAGCTCTTTCACCTCCGTCACTTCGAAACTCTCAACACGGAAAACACCTTCTGCGCGTACACCACGCTCACGCGGATCTTCATGCTCTATCCGCGCATCTACACGCTCTTCTCTTGGGTTAAAACCTCCTTGTACCTCAAGTCCGTCGCTCCTCTTGTCCCCGTCGGTATCGAAATTTTCCGGATCCGTTTTGTATACGTTTTCCTCGTCGTAATCAGAAATTCCATCTCTATCGGTATCGCGGAACAACTTCAGTCCGACACGCTCTTTGAGAATGACTTCGTTCGCGACAGCCCGCTCCTCAAACTTTGCTACGGCATCTTTTACGCGCGCTTCGTATGTTGCTCTTTCCACCTGAAGCGCACGCTCGCGCGCGATATTAGTGAACTCGCGGAGTCTTGATTGCGTTTCCGTAATGATTCGGTCTTTGCTTTCCTGCCGGAGTCTTGTATTATCGGTCCTCACCCCTTCATTGAGTCTTCTGCTTTCTCGCTCCACCACTGCTTTAAGTTCTTCTTGGAGTTTTACTTCCCGTGCGCGAAACTGCTCCAAAACGTCGGGAGAAATCGGAGTCGAAGTCGCTGATTTTTGTATCGCCTCCCGCACATTTTCCGCATAGTCTCTTAGAGTACTCTCTGTTTCAGTATGTAAACGCTCTTCTTCCTTTCTTCCTTCTTCTTCCGTATATTGAATGGTCTCGGAAATATGCTTGAATTCTTCCACGACACTATTTGTCGTAATCCTTTGCTCTTCTGTGTTTGTATTGACACTGTTTGTTTCAACTCCATTTATCTGTCCTTCAGCACGATGATGAAATACGAAAACTCCGGCTCCGACGGCAAAAATTCCCAATAGAGCAAGTGATGAATAATGGGACATTGTTTTACTGTTTAACGTTTAGAAAGGAAAGTTCGAGCTACTTCCTTGATTGATTCTACTCCCATTTCATAGTGTTCGACCAGCTCCGCAGGTTCTCCGGATTGTCCAAACTGATCGTGGACGCCGATGAAGCGGATTGGGAGTGGGTAATGCTCTGCAAGAAGTTCCGCCACAGCAGAACCCATGCCGCCACTCACCTGATGCTCTTCGACGGTAACGAGTCCAACAATATCTTCTACGAACGCGAGTATCCCGGCTCCATCAAGGGGTTTAATGGTCGCGAGATTGAGTACGGAGACCCCAATGCCCTCGGAGTCCAGTCCTTTTGCCGCTTTCAAAGCGTTGTAGACAAGTGATCCCGTCGCAATGATGCCAATTCTCGGTGGGATTTTCTTAGACTGGAAAAAAACCTGTGCTTTCCCGATTTCAAAAGGAGTCTCGAGAGTAGTGATAACTGGCGTCTTCTCGCGTGCGAGACGCAAGTAAACGGGCCCCGGGTGCCCTGCGGCCGCAAGCGTCGCCTTCTTCGCCTCGAGAGCGTCGCAGGGTGAGAGTACCATCATCCGAGGAATGACGCGCGTAATCGCGATATCTTCAAGCGCTTGATGTGTGCCGCCGTCCGGACCAACGGAGATACCGGCGTGTGACCCAACAATTTTTACCGGAGTGTTGTTGTAACAAATCGTGGTTCTAATCTGCTCCCAATTTCTCCCGGGAGAAAACATTGCGTAGGACGTGATGAAAGGAATTTTTCCCATCGCGGCCATGCCGGAAGCTACCGCCGCAAGATTCTGCTCGGCAACGCCGATTTCAATAAACCGCTCGGGGAACGCTTTCGCAAAATGGTGTGTCTGTGTGGATTCGGTTAAATCGGCACAAAGCGCTACAACCCGCGTATCTTTTTTTCCTGCTTCAAGCAAACCTTCGCCATACCCCTTTCGAATCGGCTCTTGTTCCACATCTTCATCAAAAACTTTTGGATTTAACTTCGCCTCTTCTACAAGCATACGTTTGATACAAGTTTAGCATAAAAAAGTGAAAGTCCTGTATAAAAAATGACCCTCCTACTCTTCCGCTTGCGCGAAGTTTCAGAGGGTCAAATCTCAAGCCCGAAGACCTATGGGCACCAAAGAATCAGCGGGATAGAAGTTGGAGACCAGCCTGCCACCCCTGTGGGTTCACCACTGAGTGGGATCCGATTTCCCAACCACCATAGTTGGAGTTCCAGTTTGCACACACAGCCCACAAGGTGCCTTCGACATCGCGGATACAAGCGATATTTGCCGCGCCGTTCGTAAGAAGAGGCCCGGCTTCTCCATTTCCCTGCGGGGAAAGCACCGAGAAGAACTGACCGAGCGTGATCTCGCACTTGTAGATAGGTTCGGCAACGATCAAGATGTGATTCGACAACTGGAGCAGCTTGTGAACCTTGATATCGGCGGCCTCCGAAGCACGCTCGATCTTACCGAGAAAATGCCTTCTAAAACTGCCGCGGAGCAGCTGGACCTGTACTACCATCCTTCTGTTGTTACTTTCCTTGAAGTGTTCCGAGGCCTTGAATCTCTCGGTCGCGGCGACGTGAATTGTCGTCATGAACTCGAGAAGCTTGTTCTGATAAGAAACTTCGTCCTTTCCACATCCCTTCACTGCTTCGGCAAATAGACCGATAGCAGTTTCGGTGTTCTTGATTACCCATATGCGGTCTCTGGTCGAAATGGAACCGAAATGATGCTGGTGTTTGACCAGTACATCTGCAAGTTCAGCGATCTGTCGTCCGCTCACTACATGCCCCCCTGTGATCGTAATCACGGCGCCGTTTAAACTTGCCCGGTATGGGTTCGTAACAGCAGAAAAAATCCTTGCCGGATGCTTTCTGCTGTAACAAACCTCTGATTCTTATTCTGTTCAAAAGAACTGCTTTTTATAGCTTACATCTTTAGAATAGCTATGTCAATAGTTCCCGGTAAAATACTTTAATATGCTCTGGCATAGAGTTCTGGTTTCTTGGTACAAAACCCGCACTTGGAAGCGAAGCTTCCAAGTGGTAAGTGTAAGATACACGAGGATTATTCGTGCTCGCTTCTAATTTTCCCTCCCAAGGTGCGAAGCGCGGCAAGTGCAGCCACCCCCTGCTCGCCCTTTTTCACGATATTCTCTGGTCCTTGTCCGGGCGGCACACCATGCCATTCGAAACGATGCTCCATAAACTCGATTCCTTTTCCGGGAATCGTGTGCGCAATAATAACGCTCGGTTTTTCAAATACTGCTTGCGCCTCGCCAATCGCTTCGTCCATTGCCCGGAAATCGTGTCCGTCGGCTTCAATTACATGCCAATTAAATGCCTCGAACTTCGCGGCAAGAGGCTCAAGCGGCATGATGTCTTCTGTGTAGCCGTCAATCTGGATATTGTTCCGGTCGATGATGGCAATTAAGTTGTGGAGTTTATGTTTCCCCGCGAGAAGCGCGGCTTCCCATGAATTTCCCGCATCGAGCTCGCCGTCGCTCATAAGCACGTAGAAATATCTCCCGCTAGTGCGACCATAGTCAATGTGGTCGGCGAGTGTCATCCCGACGGCTTGCGAAAGACCCGACCCTAGGGGTCCGGAGCTTGTTTCAAGAGCAGGAAAAAAATCGCGGTGTGGATGACCCTGGAACTTGGTGCCGAATTTGCGGAGCGTTTTTTTGTATTCATCCACGCTCGCATACCCGGCATGCGCCATCGCCGAATAGAGCACGGGGCAGATGTGCCCGTTTGAGAGCACTAAGCGATCACGCCCCTCCCACGAAGGATTTTTCGGATCGTGTTTCAAGACATGGAAAAAGAGGAGGGTAAGAATATCCGCCATCCCGAGCGACCCGGCGCTGTGCCCGCTCCCCGCCTCTATCAGGGCTTCAATGAGCGTCTCGCGAATGTCGTTCGCTTTGACTTCAAGCGCCTTTATTTTTTCATCGGTGAGATTAGACATTGGATGATATAGACACACCTCCTAAGTGTTGAATTGCCGACGCTATGTCTTCTCCTCCAAATACCGCCGAGCCAACGGCGCATTGGGTCACGCCGACATCGCGCAGTTGTCCGATATTTTCTTTGCTGACCCCACCGTCAATTCCAATTGTGCCATTGGGCCATTTTTGACGGAGTGCCTTTACTTTAGCGAGTACACGATCATCGAAAGGCGCGCCGTAAGCACCGATTTGGGCGATACTCATGAGTTGAATGACATTCACCTCGCGGAGATATGGGTCTACCGCGCCAATATCGGTTTCTAATTTGAGTACCAGTCCCGGTTCCATTTTGTACTTTTTGATTTTTTCTATGAGCGCTCTTTTATCACCATTTGATTCCATATGGAAAAGTATGCGGTCAATCGGTGAATTCACCCACTCGGGAATCGCGGCTATGGGATCGGCAACCATAAGATGTAGTTCCACCTTGGGAATCCCAATGATTTCCCAGAGATCAAGCGGCGCATGCCACGACTCCGGCTCGGCAAATTTTCCGTCAACAACGTCAATGTGCACCCATTCGGTATGCCCAACCACTTTCGAAAGTTTTTCTTTGACTTCTGCCGCATTAGCCCCAAGAACGGCGGGAATGATAATCATTTTGTCATCACTTCAATTTTTTCAATTCTCCTCACGTGCCGCTCTTCCTGACTGAAGGGCGTTTTGAGCCAGAGCTTCACTGCGTCGCGCGCTTCATCTTCGGTGACGAAGCGCGCGCCGAGGGCGAGTACATTCGCGTCATTGTGTTCTCGCGAGAGCGCGACAACATCATTTTTTCCCCCGTAGTAGACTGCGGCGCGAACTCCTGGAAAACGATTTGCGACCATTGCTTCGCCTTGCCCCGAGCCGCCGATCACGATACCGCGGAAGGTCTTCGGATTCTCTGAAATCTCCCGTGCGACCGGCCCAATGAAATCGGGATAGTCGTCAGTATCGTCCTGCGAGGATGGGCCTTTGTCAAAGACTTCCATCCCAAGCCCTCCGAGAAGTTTTATCAGTTTTCCCTTCAATAGAAACCCTGCGTGGTCCGATGCAATGAAAATTTTCATTCTAGTACAGAATTACAAAATTAGAGATACGATCCGCTCTTGATAACGTGTTGAACAAGCGTGTAGGTATACCCCATTTCATTGTCGTACCACGATAGCACTTTGACCAGGTTCCCCCCGACAACTTTTGTGAATGAAAGATCTGCAATCGCGGCATACGGAGTCCCCACGATATCCGAAGAAACAATTTGTTCGTCAGTTGTTGTAAATATCTCTTTCCATCGTTCTTCCCCTGCGGCTTTTTTTAAAATGTCGTTTACCTCATCCACCGTTGTAGAACGCTTTGCAATAAATGTGATATCCGCTATTGAGCCCGTGAGCACAGGCACACGCATTGCAATACCGTCGAATTTTCCCAAAAGGTCTGGCATGGCCTTGGTAAGGGCAATCGCCGCTCCTGTTGTTGAAGGAACAATATTTACTGCCGCAGCTCTCCCGCGTCGCCAGTCCTTCGTGTCCGGAGAATCCACAAGTTTCTGGGTACCGGTATACCCGTGCACGGTGTTCAAAATCGCCTTCTCGATGCCAATTGTTTCATTCAAAATCTGCATCAAAGGACTTGCGGAGTTTGTTGTACACGACGCATTCGAACTTATCTGGCAAGTTTCGAGCGCGCCCTCATTAATTCCCATGAGAATAGTCCCGCCGACAATACCCTCCGGTGGTTCGTCATTTGCCGGAGCGGAAATCACGATGCGCTGTGCGCCCGCATCCAAATGCGCTTTTGACTTTTCATAAGTCTCAAAAAATCCGGTGGATTCAACCACGACCTCAACACCGAGATCTTTCCACGGCAACTCTCTGGGGTCTTTCTCCCCTAAAACCTTGATACGATTGCCATTCACAACCAGCTCCCCACCCTCGACTTTGATATCCAAATCGGACTTGCCGTATGCACTGTCATACTTCAAAAGATAGGCAAGATTATTGATGTCACCCAAGTCGTTAACCGCGACGATTTCAAGCTCATCGCGCAAAACCCCGATTTTAAGGAAAGCCCTCCCAATCCGTCCAAGTCCGTTGATTGCGACTTTAATCCGTTTCATGCCCTTTTATTGTAACACCTTGCGAAAAAGCTCGGCCAAGACTTGTGGATTCGCGCTTCCTTTGGACTCTTTCATCGCCTGCCCGACTAAAAATTGAAGCGACTGTTCCTTTCCACCTCGATATTCTTCAGCAACTTTTTCATTTTCACTGATAACTTTTTCAATAATTTTTTTGAGTTCTCCTTCATCACTCTTTTGAAAAACATTCATTCTGTGTGCGATTTCGCGCGCTGTCATTTCTTCGCGCATCACGACGGGTAAAATATCCTTCATCCCGCGCGACGATACCTCTCCTTTTTTTGCCATCATAACCATGTCCGCAAAATCACTCGCGTCGAGTTTCCCGATTCTTTCGGCAGATATGTCATGAGATTCAGTTTTCAAAATGCCGACGATGTCCGATGTTATATAGTTTGACCCGAGTTTCATCGCTTCCGAATCATCCCCGAGACTTCGCGCGACACTTTCAAAAAACCCACCGAGCGGCACGTTCACGATATAACTTTCAATATCTTCGTTTTTAATTCCATAATCCTTCCGATATCTTTCTCTCTTCTCTTTTGGCAGTTCCGGCAATACGAGATTCTGAAATTCCGGCACGAGAGAAAGCCGCATGGGGGGAAGATCCGGTTCCGGAAAATATCGGTAATCATGACTTTCTTCTTTTGAGCGCTGTGAAAATGTTTTTCCCGTCTTTTCATTCCATCCACGTGTCTCCTGTACAATTTTTCCTCCACCGAGAAGCGTTTCGGACTGGCGCTTTATTTCGAATTCAATCGCCCTTTCGACAACTCGAAACGAATTGAGATTTTTCACTTCAACTTTCGTACCACGTGACCCCTCGGGAGCAATGGAAATGTTTGCCTCAACCCGCATTTCTCCTTTTTCCATATTCGCCTCAGACACCCCTAAATAGCGGATAGTGAGCTGAAGCTCGCGGGCAAAATCCCCCGCTTCCTTAGCACTTTTTATGACTGGTTCGGTAACAAGCTCCATCAAGGGGATTCCGGCGCGGTTAAAATCAACAAGACTCGATTCGTCGTCTGCATCATGCATGGAGCGCGCTGTATCTTCTTCGAGGTGCACGCGGGTGATTGCAATACCGTTTAAGCTCCCGCCAAATACGATAGGGTACCGAAACTGGCTAATTTGATACCCCTTCGGAATGTCGGGGTAAAAATAGTGTTTGCGCTCAAACTCCGTAAAGTCGGCGATATCGCCCCCGATCGCCTTCCCAACTCTAATGACATGCATAACTGCCTCTTTGTTAATCGTCGGAAGCGTACCTGGATGCCCCATACAAATTGGGCAGATGTTCACATTCGGCCGCTTCTCATCAGAATTATTCGGCGAAGGGCAAAACATCTTGGTTTTGGTCTTGAGTTCGGCATGGATTTCGAGGCCGATTGTCGGCAAAAACTCCATAGTGTAAGGATTATAGCATTCTCGGCTTGGAAGCCACCCTCTTGTATTAATAACCCTTCAGCAATTAAACTATGAGCATGGAAGCTTCACCAAGCACCACCACCCGAGGGCTCGCCCGTAGGGTCTACGCCCGAGGGCTGACCCTAGTCGAGATGCTGGTCACGATCGGAGACTCGAACGTAGTAGCGAGGGAGACGAAGCGATGAGTGGATTGTGGGAAGACGACGACTCCGAGCCGCTGCCGGAGACCGACTACTATGTCTTCCTGTCGAGCATCGGCCGCGGGGGGGCTCGGATCTCCACCCAGCCGCGCCTGCCCCCGACGCACGACAACTGGATGACGGGCGCGCGCATCGACATCGCTGTCCCGAATCCGCTGGTGTACGAGATCGATCCCCCTGACGAAGGCGAGATCCGCCCGTACTACCGGGCGCTCGGCGCCCCGCTGATGTCGACCGAGCTCACCGGAGTTCTGCGGTCCGCAGGCGTGGACAACATCGACTCGTATCCGGCGCTGATTCGGGAGGTTCGTACCGGTCGCGAGTTCAAAACGCACGAGGCGGTCAACTTCGTCGGACTCGTGAGCGCAGTGGACATGGTGGGTTCCACGATGACGGGCTCGCCCCTTAGCGGCGACATGCTGATTAGTGCCTGGTTCCACAAGCTCGTTCTCGATCCGAGCAAAATCGGAAACCGTAAGCTCTTCCGCCTCGCGGAGAACGTCGCCGCGGTGATCGTGCACCGCTCGGTCGCAGATGCGGTAAAGGCGAGCGGAATCGCAGGCGTGCAGTATCTGATCTTCCAGCACCCGCTCGAGTACCGAGGATGACGGGGTTTCGTTTCTTGCCGAACATCTGCAGTGGATATTGCGAACTACGCCGCGAGGTCGAGTCAACTCGGTAGTGCGGGACATCAACTAACCCCCCGAAAAAACCACCGGCTATTGAAATAAATCCCAATACGCTAGAAACGTTCACCGGAAAATCGGCTCCATGGTAAACTTCCAGCGTGATATCTGCGACAAATAAATTTCACCTATTCCGCATCTATAAAATCAAAACTGGCATCTATAGCTATAGTGCCATTTTTCTCCAAAGAGAATGAGCGGGAACAAACGGATACTCATACTAGGCGCCGGTTTCGGTGGAGTTGCGACTGCGCTTAAGCTGGCGCGAAGCGGTGCGCGGAACGTTTCCGTCACGCTTATTTCTGATAAACCCCACCACGAATTTACGCCGGGCACATACCGCATCGTCACCGGCACTTCTCCAAAAAAAGTCTGTATTCCTTTAAGCGATATTTTCTCGAAAAGTTCCGTTCAAACTGTTTGCGATTCGGTCACAAAAATTGATATCAAGGGCGGGCAAGTAGCCTGCTCCTCCGGCGCAGTGCATGAATACGATGTTTTGGTGCTCGCCCTCGGCACCGACACCGCCTATTTTGATATTCCTGGCCTGAGAGAATTTTCCTACGGATTCAAAACTATCCCCGAGGCCGTGGCTCTCCGCCGTCACATTGAGCGTCTCTACGCGGATTGCCACAAGCTTCAACCCGAAACAGAAACGGCGCTCCAAAAAGACGGCGGGGAAAGGGCCCTCTGCCTGCTTCATTTCGTCATTGTCGGCGCCGGCCCTTCCGGCGTCGAGATTGCCGGCGAACTCGCCGCCTGCGCGCAGGAATTCGCCGGCCGCTACCGCGTCGACCGGTCTCTCATCACCATAGATCTTCTCGAATCCGCGGCCCACATCCTCCCCTCATTCCCCGAAAAAGTTGCCGAAAGAATCTCCGCACGCTTGCGGTCGCTCGGCGTCAACATCTTCGTGAACCGCGCCCTTCTTGCCGAAGAGGTGGAGGGCATCAAAGTGCGTGGAATGACAATGAAAACGGAAACGGTAATATGGACGGCGGGGCTCATACCAAACCGCCTGTATCGGGAAACTGAAGGTCTTTCGCTTGAAAAAAACGGGCGCGTAAAAGTCGATACCTACCTCCGCGCGGCAGGAACAGAAAACATTTTTATCGCTGGAGACGGAGCAGAAACTCCTTTCGCCGGAATGGCGCAAACCGCCATCGTGGATGGACGATCGATCGGGCAAAATATTGCGCGTCTTGTAAGAAATATGCCCTTAAAATCCTATATTCCCCAAAAAAACCACCTCGCCCTCCCTGTTGGGGCATACTGGGCTGCCACCTTATTTGGGCCGCTTTCCTTCTATGGAATCTCCGGATGGATACTCCGCAAAACTGCGGATATTCGCTATTACCTCTCTATTCTCCCGTTACAAACGGCCGTTTCCACACTCTTCGGCAAAACCCCGAGTATGTGCGCTGTTTGCGATCCGCTATCGAAGCCCGCTTCGTCGGGACTGTCTCGTAGTTGAGAAATGTTTGCGCGACCGGAATGCCGAAGCCGTCCGGTATGTCGGCTTACCTTCTCTCTTTCCAATTTTTGAGTAGTTTTTTCCTTTCATGTATAAAGTGTATTAAATAATTTCATAGATACCAAATCTTTTCCTAATCATACCTTCTTCTCTAAGCCGTGAGAGATTCTCTCGCGCCCGCGCTCGATCGGCCGTGAGGCGCTCTGTGAGTTCCGTTTCCCGCATTTTTTTTTCTGCGAGTAACCGGACGATAGCGCCGCGAATCTCGCGGTTAGATCCTCGGAAGGATGATTGGCGTACATGGTGTGCACTACGCCGCCCCGGATTCCCATGGATGCGCTTTACATAAGCACCGTAATCCATGAGCGCTTGGTACCACTCCCGCGGATTTCGGCGAGGAAGGGCATCTCTGATAAGGGGTATTATTTCTCTGTCTTTTACTTTTTTCCGTGCAGAAAAAAAGTGATGAATGAAAGCGCTTCGGATATTCGTTTCAATGAAGACGGTCGGAATGTTGTAGGCAAAGGTGGGTACCGCAGCAGCGGTATAAGGGCCGACACCAGGAAGCTCGCGGAGTTTCATCTCCTCCCGAGGAATATGTCCTTCGTATTTTTCTACAATCACTTTGGCCGCTTGTTTCAAGTAAAGTGCCCTTCGGTTGTATCCAAGTCCTTGCCATGAACGAATAACGCGGTTGAAAGACGAAGAAGCAAGGGAATGAACTGTCGGAAATATCTCCAAAAATTCGACATACTTTTTCACCACTCGGTCTGCCTGCGTCTGCTGAAGCATGACTTCAGAGATAAAGATTCGATAAGGATCATAGCTCTCTCGCCATGGAAAATGCCGTCCATGTTTCCGATAGTATGCGAAAACTTTTCTCTGAAACACTTGGACGTCCGACATAGAGCCATTATAGACCCACTGATATACTTAAAACAAAAGACCCCGCGCTCCGCGGGGTCTTTTGTGATTTTTATTGAACGGGAGTATCTTCCCGTGACCAGCAAGGTTTACTCCAAATCCACGGAGCGGCACCTTTTCGGTCGTAGAGATTTTTCGCAAAGGCGATATTTCCTTCCTTGGTGTGAATATCAACACCGAGTTTCTCAACGTCACCTTGGTGATATGTCTCGTTGATCTGACAAATCCCAATGTCGTAGGAATTCACCATTCCCCGAAGCGCCGTTTTTCCGTCGGAAGCGTATTGCCGCAGATTGCTCTCACACGAACAGATACGCTTTAAGGTCGGGTAACCGACGAATGGGTCGAGGAACTCTGGAATATCCTCCATCCCTGGAGCCTCCGCTACAGCCACAAGCACCCCGGGGATTGAAAACCCCTGCGGTGCAATGGTGAGGGACGCCGCGGTGAGTATTCCAAGAATCGTTCTAATGAACATAGCTGTGCTCGCTATTAGAGGTACTTGCGACCACCAACTCAAGGAAGATTAACCAGCCTGGAGTTGGATAACCTAAAATTAAAAACAGCCGTTTCCCGGCTGCTTATAAGACTATTCTACCTTATCCTCTAAAATTTGTCAAGTACACCCTAACTAAGCAAGCGGAGAGGATACTACCCTACCCCACCCCTGATTGCAAGGCTTAAAAAAGCTTTATTTTAAGCCGTTTTTTACGTACTTTTCAGTTGAGTTCACCCATCTAAAAAGCAAGACGCCTCTTAGGTAGGAATTCCCTTACCCGCGCAAGCGCCAACCACGGCGAAAAAGCTCGTGGACCAAAACGCCCAAAACCGTCACAAGGCTAAAAATCATCACATACCCAAAAACTCCGTTTGATTCTCTGGTGCCAATCATTGCGTAGCGAATGCCGTCGATAAAGTAAAAGAAAGGGTTCCAATAGGCAATAAGTTGTGCCTTTGCTGGGAGCATGGTGACGGAGTAGAAAACACCACCCAGAAACGATAAAGGCATAATAACGAAAGTGCTCAAAATATTTAACTGCTCAAAGCCGTTCGCCCAGAGACCGACAAGGATTCCTAAGAGGGCGAAGATGGTGGAAACGGCAACCGTATAGAAGACAAAAAGCCCGATATGGTCAATGCCAGCCCCGCCGAAGAAAATGGCGATGACGTAAATTCCACCGCCAACAACGAGTCCACGAATGATGGCTCCTACAGCAAATCCTGCAATCATTTCGAGATGAGAAAGTGGAGCAACAAGTATCTCGTCGATTGTCCGAAGAAACCGCTGGAAGTATACCGAGCTTGAGCTGTGAGCGAAAGCCGAAGCGATAACGTTCATCATGAGAATACCCGGTAAGACGAAATTGATATACGGAACTCCGGCAATGAGATCAATACGGCTCCCCACGACTTTTCCGAAGATAAAAATATAAAGGAGTGAAGAAATCCAGGGCGTTACCAAGGTCTGTCCTGTAACACGAAACATTCGCTCGACATCCCGCCGAATAAGCGTATACAGTCCAATCCAATTTACCATGATTCTCCTTGTGTTATTTCTAAGTACCGTTTCTCAAGGTTCTTTCCGTCTTTCACAAATTCGCTCTTGTCCCCAATCGCAACAATTTTCCCGCGATTGATGATTGCGATCCGACTTGAAAGCATTTCCACCTCTTCAAGGTAGTGTGAGGTGAGAAGTATAGTCTTCCCTGCTTTATTGAGTTCCTGGAGATGCTTCCAGAGCTCATGGCGAAGCTCAACGTCAACACCGGCCGTGGGCTCGTCCAAGATAAGTAAATCGGGATTGTGCACCATGGCGCGCGCAAGCATCACGCGGCGTTTGAGTCCTCCTGAGAGTTCTCGGAAGGATTTCTTTGCATGCTCCGTGAGTCCAAATCGCTCAAGGAGTTCGTTGATGCGGGCTTTACGCTTTTTACTCGGAACCCCATAGTAGCCGGCGACGTAGTCTAAAGTTTTATACGTAGTTCCAAAGAAATCGGCATTATATTCCTGTGGTGCAAGTCCGACCTTAAACCGAGCCGCACGATAATCCTTTACCGCGTCTATTCCGAAGAGCTTTACCGAACCGGAATCAATCCGCGATATGCCGGTAATACAATGAATCGTTGTTGTCTTTCCTGCCCCGTTCGGTCCGAGGAATCCGAAGAATTCCCCTTCCCTCACTTCAAACGAGACATCGTCAACGGCATGAGTTCCGCCATAGGACTTTCGTAGGTGTTCAATTTTAAGCGCTTCCATAAAATAAAGGTTGGAGTTTCAGATCTTAACATAGTCATCAATTGTCCTCAAAGAATTAGTGCGCCCTCGGCCAAGAACGCGCCGCGGGTGGATATATTTTTGTGAGCGGGTGATCACTGCATCTATGCTTTCTTGCTGGGCACTCTGTTCGGCCATACTCAATCAAACGATACGTGAGCGGAAACCATTCCGCGCGCGGGAAAAGCTCCATCAAATCGCGCTCAATCTTCACTGGGTCGGTAAAATCCGAAAGGTCAAACTTCCGTGCGAATCGCTTCACGTGCGTATCAACAGCAATACCCTCAATCACGCCGAAGTCATTTCCGAGAATAACATTTGCGGTTTTCCGAGCAACACCGGGCAAAGTAAGGAGTTCAGACATTGTGCCGGGGACTTGGTCCTTAAACTTCTCTCTCACGAGTCGCGCAGCCGCGAGGATATTCTTCGCTTTATTGCGGTAAAACCCCGTCGATTTTATGTCTTCTGCAAATATCTTCGGGTCAGCATGAATATAGTCGTCGAGCGTTCGGTATTTTTGAAAAAGTTTCTCGGTGACACGGTTTACCATCTTGTCCGTGCACTGGGCCGAGAGTATGACAGAAACCAAAAGTTCCCAGGTGTTTTGGTAATGGAGTGCGATCTTCGCATTGGGATATAGTTTTTTAAGTGCGGCGGTAATTTTTCGTACGCGCTCTTTTCTTGTTTTTAATTTCCGTAAATCCATCGACATTCATTATTGAATATAGTGAATCTCTTCTTCGAGAGTGATTCCGAATCTCCGCTTCACGCGACGCTTCAGTACAGATGCAAGAGCGCGCACGTCACGGTATGTTCCCCTCCTTCGATTCAAAAGCAAGTTGCCGTGATACTCCGCAATCTCAATGCCGCCATGGCGCATACCGCATGCACCGACCCGCTCCAAAAGATAGCCAGTGGGAATTTTCCCATCAATAATCTTTTCTCGGGGAATCAATGTCAATGTACGTTTCGTAACACTCCGGACGAGTACGTTTTTAAAAAAACTCCCCGGACAACGCAACCCCGGTGGGTATTTTTTCTCCCGAATAGCCATGATTTCTTGAGCGCGCTTTGTGAGCAATTTCCTGTCTCCGCGCGCTAGGGAAAACTGCGCTTCCGTGATAATCCAAGGTTTACGTTTAAAAATACTTTCTCGATATGAAAAGCCACATTTCTCTTTTCCAATCGAGCGGACTGTCTTTCCGTCAAAAATCGTGACTCGCATAAGGTGATCGGATATAGACTGCCCGTAAGCGCCGGCATTCCCGAGAATCGCCCCGCCGACGCTCCCCGGAATGCCAGAGAGAGTCTCGAGACCGCAAAGCCCGGCTCGAATAACACCCTCTATCAATTCTGAAAGCGGGGTCCCCGCTTTTACGATAACAGTCTTACCTTTCAGTTCTAGACCGCTTCCGGACAATAAAATAACAAGAGCGTTAATGTGTCGGTCTGAAATAACGACATTACTTCCGCCCGCGAGAACCACCCATCTCATTCGGGCACGGCGAGCTTCTTTTACCGCGTGGGCAAGTTGGGATACATCCCTCGCCTTAAAAAGATACTTCGCTCTTCCTCCAATACCCAGCGTGGTAAGAGAACGAAGATCTACATCATACCGAAGACCGGGGAGTTGTAGAGACATTCGCCAAGTCTAACATGGAGACTCTTTCTTATTGGCTACCTCTTTTTTAGGTGTGAAAGGGAATTTTGGGTTGATTTTCTTCTTCCTCGTCTTTCCTTGAATACCAGATAATGAAGAGAATAATTGCGATTGCGAGGAGTATCAAAGCCCAGATTCTGATGTCGAGCCCGAAGAAAATGAGCCCTGCAGCCTGAGTTATTTCATTGGTTGTCGTCGTTCCCACCTCGTCTTCCTCTACGCTTCCGCTTGTATCATCATCGGTGAGAAGAGAAGTACCACTCGGCACTCCTTCATTGTCCGGAAGGACACCATCGGCATCAGGCGAGGGCGGTAAAGAAGTTCCAGATCCTGGATCCAAGACAAAAAGTGGAACACCCACTCCGAGAATCGGGGTACCACCGGTAGCGCCTTGTGTAAAGCCATAAGCAAGTGAGCTGTTCTGAAAGATAGTACCGCCACCGCCTCCCCCACTGCCTCCACTTCCTGTTTCAGTTCCCCCGACTCCACCACTACCTCCGCCATTGTCTCCATTACCTCCGTCATTGCCATCCCCACCGCCATTGTCTCCATTACCTCCATCATTGTGCGACTGTGTTACAAACGACTGCTCTCCACCAACTGCCTCAAGAGGCGGTGTCGATGAGGAAGTCGACACGCCCCTCCAGTAATAGGTTGTATTGGGGGTAAGTCCCGAAAGTCCTATCGCATGCGATGTGACGAACGTTGAATCTATCGGTGAAGTTGTTCCGTATCCATAGAGTGGCGCCGTACCGAAGGTGGGTACAGATGTCGTAGCGTAAACGACAACGCTTGATGCGGGTATATTCGTAGCCCATGTAAGCGTTACGCTTGTCTCCGTGATATTCTCTTCTCCTTCGTTTGAAATAATAAGTGTCGTTGTCGCGATTTTGTGGTTGCCGAAATCAATGTATTCGCGTTCCTCGTTCGGAATGAGACTTACCGTATAACCCTCCTCGGCCGGTTGTGTCCTTAGCCATCCTTCCCGTACTTCTTCAGTGACAACGTACGTAATTGGAGCAAGATTGTTAAAAGCATACGTCCCGTCAATCGCTGTGGTCGTAGTAGCGAAGAGAACGCCGGCGCGTGAGAGCTTAATTTCCCACCCGGGGAGACCCGGTTCTTCTTCGTCCCACACTCCATCGCCATCAATATCTTCATACTTTGTGCCATGTATAACGCTCGTTGAGGCAACATTACCGAAATCTCCATTACTAAAGACCACGCCATTTCCAAGAACGGAGAACGAATACGGGCTTGTGGTCCCGGTAGATGTTTCAGTCCAACCTTCACGCTTTTCTTCAGACACTGCATAGAATCCAGGTGACAAGTCAGTGAATGAATAGGTGCCGTTTGCATCTGTCGTCGTCGTTGCATACTCGACACCGCCGCGAGTGAGCGTCACTCCCCAACCGGGAATCTCCTCCTCATCTTGATCGTGCGCGCCGTTTGCGTTCCGGTCGAAATACTTCACGCCGGAAATTGTCCCGGGTATTTCGCATGACGGACCGAGAGGTGCAATCTCAAGGTCTCCGTCTATGGAAAAATCGAGGTATGAAAGGACTGTATGTCGCTCGGCAAAATAGACATCAATGACATTGACCCCGGTAAGTGAAAGATTCCCCTCGATGGTTTGAGGTGGGTGAACACCGGGGATGGTGTCGATGAGAATTCCATCAACGTATACCCATGCATCATCGTCGGATATGAGTGTATAAGAATACTCGCCGGGCACTCCCCCCACTCGGGCCCTCCAATGTACTCCGAAGTGGTAGTCGTGACTTCTCCGGTTCTCATCGTTATCAAGTTCCTCCGCAGCTACGTCAAAAGGAAAAAAAGCACTCCCGAAAGAGAGTGTCGGGTCAATCCGAGAAAATCTAAAATATTGTTCGTCATACCAGTCCGCGGTCCACGTCGAGGTTGCCGAGAGCGGATCGCCGTAGTTCGCCCCCCACTCCTCGGCCGGAAGCTCCATTGCCGGATGATCGCTGGAGTAATTGAAATATTCACCGTACCATCCAGATTTCTCTCCGGTGTCCTCACATATGAGAGTTTCAAGTGTGCATATAGCGGAACAACCGTCACCGGGTGTGGTGTTTCCATCGTCGCACATCTCTCCCCCCTCAAGTGCCTTATTTCCACACACAGGTCCAGTTGTCGGTGGCTCTTGGTTTACATTCCTATCAAATGCCACACATACAGCCGTAATGCTGTTCGGGAGATCAGTCGGATAGGCGGTGTGTTGGACGAAGATTTTTCTCACGTCTTCGGTAAGCGTCAAATTCTCATTTACTTTTTGCGAAATACTTTTGTCTTGGTCAGGCAAATCATCAATTGCGCTCGTTGTCGCAACCGACGAACCGAGCGCACTCTCGAGAGTAAGGAACCAGCTTTCATTTTCCTCCATTGGTTCATCAGAATGTTCAACATCATACGAAGCTAGTGAAACATCATAGGTTCCCGCCCCTAGCAATGGCCACAAATTTACCGGCCCTTGAATTGCGGTGGATTCTTGGTCAGAGAAAAGTTTTTTATTGAGGGCGACAATAATTCTTCCTTCTGTTGGCTCAAAAGGACATGTCGGTGTATATGACGTACCACTGTCACCACCGGTAGCAAACGCTATTGGAGTGATGAGTGCTCCAAGAAAAAACAGAGCGAAAGAAAAAGAAGTAGCCACTCCAATTACCCATTTCTCCCTATAACCGAAACTTAGTGAATACATTAAGAAACTCTTAGTTTTATCTATAATGGGTCAATCATACTTGCAGTACTTCAATAGTCAATGATTGTATCTGGTTATTTTAGTCAAAAAAATGTCCAATAGCTTGAAAAGGACATTTTTCAAGAAGGTTTATAAAAGACATTGTCTTATTTCATCGAGGTGAAGATAAAGGACATAGAAATAGATTCCATGTCCTTTATAAATAAAACATGAAAATAAAAAGGGTGGAAATCATTTGACTTCCACCCCACGGGGGAATACCCCTATTCATTTCTCCTGATTCGCAAGAAATTCCAGACCTCTGCCAATATCAGCGTTGACTGGCACCCCGTCCCTGCAAAGAAAACAGTCTTTCTTATCCCATACATTAAGCTTGATGTTAACGAGTGAGATAAGTCTGGGAACATTTCCCGTATCTTTCAACGTGATTCCTCCGCGGTTCACAAGCGCGCCGAGACCGATGACGGTGCCGCCAACTACCCGAACGGCTTCGATCACCAACTTGGCAGAGCGTCCAGTGGTAAGAACATCTTCCACTACCAAAACATTCCTTCCGCGAAGCTGTGTCCGGGCGCCACCGCGTTCAACGATGAAGCCACCGCTCTTTTTCTCTGCATAGAACGCGAGCACTTCCCGGCCGGTAATTTTGGAAAGATGGAATGCCACCCACTGCGAAAGAATTATTCCACCTTTCTCTGGGGCGACCACCGCCTCCACGTCGTCATCAGAGAACTGTTCGGCTATTTCTCGGCAGAGACGCGATGTCTCTTTGGTGTGCGGGTAGAGGGCATCCTTGTCGATGTAAGCCGTACCATGCAGCCACGATGCGTAAACAATGTGACTATCGGTGATGACAGCGCCGACTTTGTTGAGAATTCCCAGGACCTTTCGCTTTGTCACGTCCATCGAAAATTCCTCTTTTTGTTGTAAAGGCACAAAGAGAGCCGGTCTGTCCGGCCGAATACCAAGGTCAGAGTAGCGGAATATCAAAAGAAAGCAAGTGCGCTCACCCCTCGCTGCGCTCGGGCTGCCGGGAATTGGCTACCACGTAGCCAGGTGATTTTCTGGCCCCGCAAGACGGGGCTATAGAAAATCCTTTCAATTTCCGGACGCACGCAAAACAATTTGCGTGCTCATCCCTCATTGAACTCGGGCTGCCGGGAATTGAACCCGGTCTACATGCACCCCATGCATGCGTACTACCGGTATACTACAGCCCGTGTTATCTGAACGCTTTGTATCTTATAGGTACTCTTCGGCCTCTTCAAGCATCACTCGCCTAAAATACTCGTAGATGCCTGGTTTGAATTTATATTCAGTTCCACCAGTACGTTGTCACAATAGTCACTATAGCAGTCACCATAGTAAGAATCAGAGCGATAATGGCTGGCACACCGATTTTCGGACTTTTATACCACTTTATTTTTTCTAATTTTTTATTTTCCATGAAATTCGGTGCATGCAATATGGATTTCAAATATGGTTATCCACAATTACTTGACACTAGTCTTCAATTTACTATACTACAGATATCAACACGAAAAGGTCCCTTGTTGGGTTCGTCCCAACAGGGGCCCTTTTCATTTTAGTTCCAATTTTGAGCGCATTTCTTCAATAAAGACGTGACTTCCTCGTGCCTCGCGTTTTAACAAAATTGAACACCATCTTTTATTAGGACTGATAACGTAGCCGAGTTTTTCAATTTTGCGTAAATGCTTAACAACGCACTGAAAATCTCCATCACCTGTCACAATTACCGCCTTATCATAATTGTTGATATCTATCATCACTTGTAATACTAGTTCAGCATCGCAGTTGCCTTTAACCGCACCATCTTTATTGGGAAGCGTTGGTTTAAAAATCAGCGTGTATCCTATATTTTGAAAATCTCGATACATATCTTGATTACCTGCCAAATAACCAATGAACATATATGCACGGGTAACACTGTAACGTTCTCGAAGTAACTTCCTAAACCTCACCAAATCTAATTTCCATCCAATCATTTTAATGCCTTTATAGACATTAGTATTATCAATGAATGCAAAGTTATTTTGGTTTTTTTGCATGGAAGTATGCTAGCTAGGGTTGTTTGTGATGCGGATCATTAATAAAACCGCATTTCTTATATTTCTTCCCGCTCCCACACGAGCAGGGGTCGTTCCGGCCGACTTTCTCTTCTCCATTTTGCGGCTGAACTCCTTTACTCTGCCCTCTGTCGCCCACGATTAAAGTCGCATGCTCATGTACTTCTTTGAGTTTTCTCTCTCCGCCGTCTACTCTCCCGCCTGCATCGCTCATGCTTGAAATGAAATGAAGTATCTGCATATGGACAGAACGTTCCAGGTCTTTAAAAAGACTCAATCCTTCCTTTTTGTATTCCACCAATGGGTCGCGCTGGCCGTAGGCGCGGAGATTCACGCTCCCGCGCATATGCTCCATTGCCTCAAGGTGCTCAACCCAAAACATATCGGTCGTTCGGAGCGCTATCATCCGCAGTGTTTCGAAAAATGGCCCGTCACCGAAAGATTTCCTTTTCTCTAGAATGGTAGTCGTGAGTTTCTCGCGCTCCTCGCTCTTGGCCAAGAGTTCCTCGAGAAACGCTTCGAGGGCACTTTGATCGCCCATGAGCACCGTTCGCCGCATTTTGTAGATAATGCCGCGCTGATGATTCATCACATCGTCGTATTCGAGTAAGTGCTTTCGGGCGTCGAAGTTGAACCCTTCGATTTTCTCCTGTGCACTTTCGATTGCTTTTGTTACCAACCGGTTTTGTATCGGTTCATCTTCCGGAATGCCAAAACGCCCCATCATATTCTTGATGCGCTCGGGGCCAAAGATGCGCAAGAGCGGGTCTTCGAGCGATTCGTAGAACTGGGTCTCGCCGAGGTCACCTTGCCGCCCGGAGCGTCCGCGGAGCTGATTATCAATGCGCCGCGCTTCATGCCGCTCTGTACCCAAAACAAAGAGTCCACCAAGATTTTTTATCGCTTCGTATTCTTCGGTTGCCGCATGTACTCCGCCGAGTTTTATATCAACACCGCGGCCCGCCATATTGGTTGAAATCGTCACGCGCCCGCGTTCCCCCGCGCGTGCAATAATCTCGCCTTCCCGCTCGTGGTTCTTAGCATTCAAAACTTCATGCGGAATACCTTCTCGCCCAAGACGGGTGGCAAGAGTTTCGCTTTTTTCAATCGACGCAGTGCCGACTAAAACTGGCATTCCTTTCTCGTGAAGTTCTTTAATTTTCCGCACTGCGGCGGTGAATTTCCCATTCTCTGTCTGAAAGACGAGGTCATCGCGGTCGACACGCGCGCCGGGTTTATTGGTGGGAATTGCCACCGTCTCAAGCTCGTAAACCTTGGCGAACTCTTCCGCCGATGTAAGCGCCGTACCCGTCATACCGGAGAGTTTTTCATAGAGCCGAAAGTAGTTCTGGAAAGAAACAGTGGCGAATGTACGGCTCTCTTCCTTCACTTTCACACCTTCTTTTGCCTCGATGGCCTGGTGAAGCCCATCGCTCCAGCGCCGCCCGGGCTGAAGACGGCCTGTGAAAGGGTCAACGATAATAACTTCCCCGCCACGGACTACATATTCCTTATCCCGCTCGAAGAGAGCCTGTGCTCGCACTGCAGTCTCGAGGTGGTGAACATATTTGATTCCCTGGTCTGTATAAATATTTCCAACGCCGAGCACTTTCTCGGCTTTCTCAATGCCGTCATCAGTAAGAGTGATAGCGCGGAGTTTCTCGTCAACCGTGTAATCTTCGTCCCGCTTAAGTGACTGGGCAATTTTTGCGAATACCGGGTATAGGCTTTCAGCTTCACCGACAGGCGCCGATATAATGAGGGGTGTTCGCGCCTCATCAATCAAGATCGAATCTACCTCGTCAACGATGACAAAGTGGTGTTCGCGCTGAACTACATCCTCTCTCAGGTACGCGATATTATCGCGAAGATAATCAAATCCATATTCATTATTGGTACCGTAGGTAATATCCGCCGAGTAGGCCTCACTACGCGCTGCGGGCCGGAGAAAATCATAGATTACTTTGTAGGAGCCGCTCTCATCGCGTTCACGGTCTTTGTCAGGCTTCGCAGACACATCATAGCGGTACGACGTGTCGTGATTGATGACACCGACGGAAAGTCCAAGAAGCGCATAAATCTGTCCCATCCATACCGCATCGCGCCGCGCGAGATAATCATTTACGGTAACCACATGAACTCCACGCCCAGAGAGCGAATTAAGATACACCGGCAGTGTCGCGACGAGTGTTTTCCCTTCGCCCGTTTTCATCTCCGCAATCTTTCCTTCGTGAAGCACGATGCCGCCGAGAATCTGAACATCGAAGTGTCGTTGGCCGAGCGTTCGCTTCGCCGCCTCACGTGTAAGCGCGAAGGCTTCGGGAAGTAAATCATCTAATGTCTCCCCGCCTTTATATCGCTCTCGAAGAAGCCCTGTGCGCTCCGGAAATTGATCCGCTGTAAGCGATGAGACTTCAGACTCAAGAGTATTAACGCGCCGAAGGAGCTCCCGCTCACGCGATGTTATACCGCCCTTTGATCCAAAAAAAGCCCCGAGTAGAGACATGGTTTTCGATGATGCGTGGCAATTGTAGCATAAAAATAAGAGCGCCGCAGGGGCGCTCTTATTTTGATAGAAAAGGTGGAACGGTTACCTTCTCCGTCGCTTTGAAGTCTTCTTTGTTGTCTTTTTCCGTTTTGTAGTTTTCTTTGCTACTGCCTTCTTTCTTTTTTGTGCCATGGTTTTTTTATTTCCTGGAATTAATCTTGCTAAAGATGCACATAACAGTCATCGACCCCCTGCGCAATTCTTGCGGCGCACAATGAACTGTTACCAATATTACTTCCATTATCGTTCATATATGTGTTCACAACAACCAACATGAGATGAAAATGTGGATAACTTTCACCTATCACCGCGTAAAAAATGTTTTCACAAATTTAAAATACAAAAACCCACTCATGGTCGGTGGTGTTGACTCCAAAACAAATGTCCTTTGTGAGTGCTTCCACCGACCATGAGTGGGTGCGTCGATTGACGCTACTCAATTATGCGCGAACGAGTATATAAACGTAAAGTCCCGCAGAGCGGGACTTTACGCAGACATTCGTTAGAGTTTTATCCTTTCGGATAAAAACACTCACAAGCGCAGTATAGCAAAATTGAGCAAAAAGTCAACCTCTATGGAGACGAAGGATTTCTGCCGGCTTTAATTTCACCAATCAAATACTCACCCTGTTCTCGAAATGCACTCTCAAGGAGAATTGCCGCTTCAAGTTCTTTCACGGCTTGCGATCGCTCGCCGTTTGCGAGGTATGCCGCAGCAAGCGATATGTGATTCTGCGCATTGTTCGGATTTTCGGCGACAACACTTTTCCATACTTCGACTACGCGGCCTGCTTTCCCTTGCGAAAGAAAAGCGTTTATAAACCGCTGGTCGGTATAAAGCTTTCGATCCGTAATAATTTCATCCGCAAGTGAAATATTCCCGGTATAAATTGCGAGGAGGGCATAAAATTTCTGCGCCTCGGGAAAAGTTGGTGCGAGATCATATGCCTCTTTTGCGTATCGAAGCGCTTCTTGGTAATTCCCTTTTCGAACATATATCGAGGCAATCTCAAAAAATACCAATTGCTTGCGCGGAGAGAGTTCGTGAGCTTTATTGAGATAAATTAATGCTTCGTCAACATTCCCCGTGCTTGCGAGAAATGAACCGAGAAAAAGCGGGTAGCGGCTGTCGTACGGACGCTCCTCAAGTTGTTTTACCATTTCCGCTTTCGCTGTATGTATAAATTGTTCTTTCACCTCGGGACCGATGCCCTCTACTCCGGCAATCGTCGCCGCAATTTGTAGAAACTGCTCACGAGCTTCGGGCGTCCCGAGTGTTCCATACTCAATAACTTTTTCAAAGAGTTCGAGATTATAAAGCACCCCTTTTCCTTCATGCGGTTGCATAGCAGCAATAAGCGTCCTCGACGCAAGAAATGCCTTGACGTTCACTGTGTAGAAAACAAAAGCTACGATTGGGACAATGATTATAATCCCTGCAAGTAAGGGAACTGTTTTTTGATACGCGGTTGCCACACGATCGAAAAGTTTCCACTCCGCGCCATAATGATAATTGAGGTAGGCAAGCACGGAGAAGAAAAGGATATAACTTCCAATATTATCGAAAACAAAAAAGTTTTGGATGAAATAGGCGACGAAAAGCCCAACAAGAATTGTCCTCCCCATCATATCTTCATCCCCGAGAAACTTTGAAAGAAGGGCTGAAATTTTCCTCCGGAAACTTCCATTCGGAGCGGATTCTCGCTGTCCACTGATAAGGTAATAAAGCGATGCGGCAAAAAGAGAAAGGTAGGCTAGGAGGCCCGCTATGCCGCCACCCACAAGCCAGTCAAGAAATACATTGTGCGCCCGGTCAAACCACGGTTCTTGGTTATAGAGGTTTGGATCGTAATACTTCGAGAATACGGCCATAAAGTTCTCCGGACCCCAGCCAAGAATAGGCCGCTCTACCGTTCCTCTCAAAGCCATTTTCCAGATAGTAAAACGAGAGGTGGCAACTTCGGAGATGGAAATATTTGCCATCCGCCGGAGAACACGCTGATTTTGCACAAGTTCAGTATCACGGAGTGTCGCGAAAAGGGCAGTCAATAAAAAAGCGCCGACAAGAACACCCACCGCAATTTTTCGCGCGCGTCCGCGGTTCGCATACGCGTTCAGTGCCGCGATAACGAGAACACCCGCCACGAGTCCCACAATAGCTCCTCTCGTTTCGGTAAAAAGAAGCATGGTGGATTCAAAGAGAATGATTCCAGCGTAGATAATTTTGGTTAACTTGCCGCGATGCTTTGTCTGAAATAGATAATAAGCGGCGAAGAAGATGTGGAAGAGAAGGTAGACTGCCAAGTACGTAGCGTTCCCGAATGTAGCCTCAAGGCGCTCCGAGCTTTGCACAATGGGGGTATAACCTAAAAGTTGTGAAAGAGCGATGAAACTTATTACGATGGAAACCCCGATCGAGGTGTGGAAAAACCACCGCCAAAGCTTTTCGCTCTGGAGAAAAGAGCCGAGGAGAATAAAGAAAAGGTAGAGGTGGATGTAAGTGACAAGTCCTTCCATCCTTTCAAAACTCGACCAGAAACTCCGATAAGGATCCACACCAAGCGCTGTGGCGAGTGACATAACCACAAGGAAAGCCGACACCGCATAGACGATGAGTGACTTTTTTGGTAGATAACGCTTATCAAGGATGACGAGAATAAGCCAGCCGGCCGTGAGTATTTCAACGAGAACCCGGAAAACGATATTCTTTCCGGTGATGTAGGGGAAAAAGAGATTCCCAATCAGGTATGGAAAAGCATCAGTACTCGCAATAAGGAGCGGAACAAAGGGAATCAAAAAAATTCCGCCAGTGAGAACGTTCGTAAGTATCCGTTCCGGACGCATTGACCTACTATAACAGAAAATGCTTTATTTACAATAATAAAGAAGATTTTTCCCATGTTCCAACAAACTGATATAGAACAATCCTTCAACCGCTTCGCGGAAAATGCTGGAGGCGAATATGAAAGGGCGCGGTGGAAAAGCACCGCCGAACGCGAACAAGATTATTTTATGACGGAGAAATCTATACGGCAGCTCGCCAAGGATGTAAAGTTCTCGCACTATCTCGAACTAGGCTCCGGCCCGGGGACATGGACAAAAGTGTTCATCACGTTCGTTCCAAACGCTTCATTTGATCTTGTCGACATCTCCGAGGTCATGTTGAGGCAGGCAAAAACCGGATTGGGAAATGCCGAAAATATCCACTATATTCATTCGGACTTTATGTCTTTTGCGGCAAACAAAAGATACGATTTCTTCTTTTCATCCCGGGCAATCGAGTACCTTCCGTCTAAAAAAGATTTCGCGAAGAAGGTGTTCTCACTCATGAAAGCGGGTGGTCGGGGTATCATCATCACCAAGATGTCTCATTATGGACGGAGTACCCTCGCGAGAAAAACTATTCCACCCATCCACCGAGGTCAAATCAAACCGAAAGTGCTCACTAGGTTTCTAAGAGATGCGGGATTCTCTGTAGAGGGGGTGTGGCCAGTTACTCTTCATACCCCAGTTATCTCAATTCCGGCTCTCAATAGATTACTTTACCGGATATTTTCGTCCTTCCAACTCAATCCCGCGAGTGCTTTTTTTTCAGAATCTTACGCTGTAACATTCACAAAGCCGTGATTATAGAACTCGTCGGCCCTCCCGCTTCAGGGAAAACATCTCTTGCAAAAATACTCTCCGAGCGTCTGGATTTCCCGATTGTGAAGATTACCGGAAAAAGTGAGCTTCTTACTCTCGCTTCCCTCTTTGCCTCAAAACACCCGCTCTTCACAATCAAAACACTTTCCCTCATTGTGACCGAGTCGCGAAGCTGGCCGGTGTTCCGAACAAAAGTCTTGAATACTTTTCTCCACCATGCCGCCAAATATGAAAAGGCTAGAAAACTCAAAAACGCCATCATCGACGAAGGCCATGTCCAAAACTTCTACTCGATTTTTGAGCGACCAGTTCCACCCCGTATATTTGAACGCTATCTAGAATTCATCCCCCGCGTCGAAATGCTTATTCTCCTCGCCACGCCGAAAGAGGTCCGCGGAAAACGCGCAGATGAGCGTGGTTATGGTGCTCGAGAAGGAATCGCGAGCGGCAGGGAGAGAGCGTCATGGGGAGTGGCAATGGAAATAAATGAGAAAATATTCTTGCCGCTCTTTTCCCAACTTGCGGATCGCACCTTCGTTGTTTCTTCCCAAGCGGACGAGAGTACACTTTTGCAAAAACTCTCTGGCAAACTTTAAAACAGCATCGTCCTTATCTCACTCGAGTTCTTCTTTCAGGTCGTTCGGATTCAAACGCTTTAGGAAAAACGGTCTTGTAAGGTCAGTATTCACGCCCTTTACTGTTGTGACGCCATAGAGAAGACCCAATTCTTTTCCGATAGTCACCACTTTTTTCTCGTATTCAGTCTCAGAAATCATGCCGTAAGGGTATGAAATGCCGCGTATTGTCATACCCAAATGTTCAGAGAGATAAGAATAGTTTGCAGTTATGTCCGATTTAACCGCAGACTCTAATGCCTTCTGTATGTTGAGGTGAGTGTGCGTATGAAGTCCGACGGCAAAAAGTGGATTGTCTTTAATCATCTTGAGATCATTTTGGGAAAAATAGAGTTCTTTCGCAAATGCCGCTTCTCCATCTCTATAGTGGCGAGCAAAAAGGTCATCCACTATATGATCCGTCTTCTCGGAGTCGAGATAATGGTTCAAAAGGAACTTGAGACGAGCAGTGACTAAATCGTCGTAAATGTACCACTCCTCCGCCTCTCTCAAGCGCTCTGCCAACCAATTAAGTATTTCACCGGTCAATTTTTTATAACTATCTTCAGCTTCAGTTTTGAGGGTTTCAGCTGGCACCTGCGAGAGAAGGTAGTGGATCTTGTGAACCGTAGCGGCCTTACCGCTTGTATACGGTTGGGTGGTAACAAAAAAAACTGCAGGGATTTTTTGCTTCTCCAAAATAGGCACCGCAAAGTGCATTTGGGAAGCGAGACCGTCGTCGAAAGTCACTAGGCATGATGGCTTAGCAAATGGTCGCACTCCAGAAATTGCGTCAAGCAAGTCCCCCTCGGAAATGAACTGGTGAGTTCGAGAAAGTCCCTCCATCTGGTCCTGAAAAGCTTCGGGAGAAATGGGATAAATCCCGGCCTTAAATTTCTTCGGGTCGTCAACGTAGTGGTAGGTAACAATAAGGAGTTCCATGAGGTTGCCAGAGACTATTCGACAAATACCTTATGCCCCGCACATAAAGAATCGATAATCATTTTCGATATTTCCGGTCTCATAGACCACTCAGGCGGACTTTCTCCCTTTTCAAACATTTTTCTCGCGTCAGTGCTACTGATATGAAATTTATCGCTCTCTGGATGACTAGGAACATCTCTTTCGTGGAGATGCTTTTTATGGCTGTTTGAATAAAATACTTTATCAAATTTAACTGGCTGTATACCCAAATCTGGAAATTGGTCAAAAATATCATGAGAAGCATTTGGATGATAAAAATCACCCACCCCAGTGTGATCTCGTCCAACAATAAAATGACTACAGCCGAAATTTTTTCTGCAAAGTGCCGTAAAAATTGCTTCCCTTGGTCCTGCGTACCGCGAGTACGTTGAAAAAGCGCTTAAGACAACGCTGTTCTTGGGATAATAATCTTTCATCATCATCTCATACGCTTTAAGGATATACAGTGCCTTAAAATCTCCCTTTTTTTTCTTACCAATAATTGGATGTATGAATAATCCATCGGCATATTCCCCCTCCATTGCCTTCAGTTGAATAAATTCATGGCTTCGATGGATCACATTTCTTGTGTGGAATCCCACTACTTTTCTCCAGCCACGCTCATCAAATAACTTTCGTACCTGACGAGGTGTTAATTCATATTCTTTATGGTCCGACCCTCGCCGCTTCACTAAATCTATCTTTCCGCCGAGTAATATTGGTTTCATTTTGGATATCATTTGTACTCCTGGGTGTTCGGGACTACGAGTTCCATACAGTTTCTGTGCCATTTCTTCTTTATCGAATGTATATTTATCGCTTACATGTAGCAGTGAGAGGGTTTCGCCTTTTTCATTCACTAATATAACGGTGTCACCAATTGATATGGCCCCCGCTTCCGGAAGAGATATATCCAAAAGAATTGGTATAGTCCAAATAACACCGCTGGACAGCCGCATCCGATCTAAAACACTTCTGAAGTTATCTTTGTCCATAAATCCTTCAATCGGACTAAATGTTCCAATGCCGATCTGCTCGACGTCCATTTGTTGATTTTCGTCAATCGTGATCTTCCGTAGTGAATCGAGATATGACTTTGGAGGAATTTCTTTCAAAACTCGGTCAACGAGTACTCCCCCGTGCGGCGGTATAAGAGCTGAAGAAATGGCGGCAGACGACAGGTATTCCAAATACTCCATCTCTTTAGACTCTCCTGTGGTTTTTTTCTTGGTATTGAGGAATACCTCTGTCTCAGAAATCAATTTATTGAGCATAGCAATACTCTCCATTGGGTATTTGCCGATGGCGGTCTCGGCCGCGAGTGCAAGACCATATGCGCCATCGAGGATGGTATTTGCAACGTCATTTACCTCTGCACGTGTGGGTTTCCTCTCTCGAACCATGGTCTCCAAAAGGTTTGTTGCAACAAATACACCTTTTCCTTGATCCTTTGCTTTTTTTAAAATGATTTTCTGAAGAAATGGTATTTTTTCTATAGGTACTTCCTTACTTAAATCCCCCCGGTCAATCAACAAATAATCTGATGCCTCAATTATTTCATCGAGGTTCTCGAGAGCGTCGAGGCATTCGATCTTAGAAATAATTTTCATTGAACCTTTTGTAGCTCGTCGCACCTCTTCTACAAATGCCTTTGACCTCATAAATGAAGCAGCAATATGGCCGACCCCTTCTCTGAGACCGATCGCGATGGACTCGTGATCTTTTTCTGACAATGGAGAAAGGTTAAGTTCTCTTTTTGCACCGAAGTCAATAACAACTGCTTTATTTCTTCCTAAAACCCCACTACTTATCACTCTCGCCATAGAGTAACCTTTGGATAGTGTGTATATATCGGTTATCCGCAGTATTAAATTATTAAAATCAACGTGAATAATATCTCCGGGTTCAAGTTGCTCTACCACGTGGTATGGCTTGAGACAGATCATTTCTCGGTCACCGATGATCGGACGGTTATATATCTTAATTTCATCATTTTCATCGTAAGAAACTTCAGGATCTTTTAGATCCCCCGTTCTCACTTGAGACCCTTCGGTATCAACAATGAAAGGGATACCTACCTTCTTTGACATTTGAATGAAACGCTCAAGATCAAGAGTTGTCGAGTGGGACATATTAACCCGCACGAAACTAACGCCCTTACTTTGTATTTTCCGGAGGTCGCTCTCAGTATTGGTCGATGGCCCAAGTGTAACGATTATTTTTGCCATTCCCGAGGTATTTCTATTTTATAAAAAGTGAAGTGAGCATTCGATCGGTAGGATCCGATATTCTCTCGTATCGCATTTTGAGTTTTTTCGTGAGGACTCGAAAGGCGCTCTCAGAAAAAATGTAGGGATGGTATGGGTTCATTTGGTCAAAAGTCTGCAAATTTGCGCACTGAACGTAGATAATACCTCCTTTGCGTAAAACATCTCGTGCATAACCCATGATCTCAAACGGTACCAATGTATTTTCAAGCGAGTGCGAAAAAATAACGGCGTCGAATTTTGTTTTACCTTTTCGCAAGACTTTGAGTTCCTCCCCGTACGAACCAAGAAAAGTGACGTTTTTGAATTTTTTAATTGATTTCTGTGCCTCTAAAGAGGGTTCAATGGCATAGACGGAGGCTCCGTATTTCTTGTTTATTGCATCAAGTGTCACCGGAAACCCAGAACCCACTTCAAGAATATGACTCTTTCGATTAATGGCTAATTTCGAGAGGAGTGCCTTGGTAACGGTATCGATTCGAAGTGCTTTTAGCTTCTCCATTTTATTCTTCACCCCTTCCTCTTTTGTCCATTTTTTCTCATTGTCCCATTGATACTTTTTGATGCCCCACATTTGGCCCTCTTTCCGAAAACCAATATTATGGACCTTTTGTTGCCAAAAGTAATCTTTATAAAATTTCTGGTATGAGGCTTGAGTGGGACGCGGGTTCATGTACTTAAGACCACAACGGGGGCATATAACATACCAAAACCGCATATCGAGCCATTCGACACTGCCCGAGGGCAGCATAACCTCATGGGAGCACAGTGGACAGGTACGGAGCCCTTCCCATGTAAACGAGAACCGCAGAAGTGTGTCACTTTTTTTCATAATTATTATTCTTCTAGAACGTGGTATCTATCAAACACTTTTTTCCGTATTTCCGCAACTTCACTGTCTATCTTTGCCACCAGTGCGTCATTTATATTTCCCCTCCAATCGCCAACAATCCCCTTCCGAAGGCCGCTTGAAACATCCTGCTCTCCCGGCTTACGAGGTGTATGATCTGCACTGTCACGAGCCGTTTGCCGTTCAAAAGTAGATTCTGCTTCCATATGGTCAAGCAGCTCATCGGTGACTTTCATACCAAGGTATTCCACCATGCCGCGCGCGACCTCCTTTGTTTTTTCGTGCATCCGCTCATAGGTGAGGACATGCACATCTCCATTGTATAAAAGAAGTGACTCATATTCGGGGATAATACGTTTTCTAAGATAACCCAGAGCAAATTCTTCTGTGATAGGTTCGCCTGCGGGCTTCCGATTTTTTCTGATCATGTTGAAATGCCATGAAACAATCTTATCTTTCGGGTCGCGTATGCTCGCTATTTTCTTAATACCCGGATACAGGGTGTCAATAAAATCGAGGTGAAAGACATACGCGGGCGTTGATTCACCGACGATTTTTTTGTTACCACGCTGCTCGTTACAGTAATCGCTGTATCGCTTACAAAACATCACGTAGAGTTCTTCCTTTGAAACCTTGTCTTTATACGGCACCAGGTCGGCAAAAACTTGGTTGTATTTAGTCGAAAAATCTTCAAATGAACGAGTATCGCGCTCCCCGACCACTCTGTCGAGGCCGGCCAGCGTATTAAAAAAATGAACCTCGCCGATATTGTTCCTTCCGGCTTCGGTGTAAAACGGAAGTGACGGAAAACACGCGATTTCGGGGTGATTGTTGAGAAGAGCAGCAACCCAATGCGTGCCACTTCTCTCCATCCCTATAACAAGAAAATTGGGGTATGGTGCTTCCTTCATCGCATCAATTTTTTAAATGGCGAGCGAGTTTTTCCGAAATAAACACGTCCGTCGCCTCGCGGGATTCATACGTCATGCCGCCGATATGCGGGACAATAATACAATTCGTATGTCCCTTGGCATATTCAACCAGAGGATGATCCGCGAAGGAATTGTTTTTGAAATCGAGCTCGTCGGCGAAAACGTCCGTCGCATAGCCCCCGATAGTACCACCCATGAGAGCTTCTAATACGTCTTTTTCATTCACGATCTTGCCGCGCGCGGTATTCACGAGCACGGCGGTCTTTTTCATCTTCTCAAACGCTTGTTTATGAAAGAGATTTTCCGTGTCCGGTGCCAGGTGTACATGAATTGATATGGCATCACTTGCGGATAAAAGTTCATCAAAAGTCACTTTTTTTGCTCCATTTGTTGTCAAGGGGAACCCTTGACAATCCACCTTCTCGACATTCGGATCGGAAAAAATAACTTTCATATCGAACGCATTGCCGTAGCGAACCATCCACCTGCCCAAACGCCCCACGCCGACAACGCCAAGTGTCATGCCGGAAAGATTGTGCCCACGCCACTTTTCCCTATTCCATCGGCCTTCCTTTACATCGTTAAATGAAAACGGCGTCATCCGGAGAAGATCAATCAAGAGACCGAACGCAAGCTCGGCAGTACCCGTGATTGAATTCAGGAACTCCGTCTCGCCGCGAAGCGAGAGAATCTCGATTCCCTTCTCTTTTGCAACTGCCAGGTCAATATGATCAAGTCCGGTTGCAGGAGTTGCAATCACTTTCAAATTCTTTGCGCGCGACAAAACTTCCGCGTCAAACTTGTTCGCGAAACCCACAATTGCAATATCGTATTTTTCGATCTCATTTGGAAGGTCAGATTGAGAAACTGATTTGTAGTCGCTCTCCCCCAGGGCATCTGTAATAGCTTTTGCCTTCTCCGCAAACTCGGATCCGATGGTGTTTAAAATTTTTAACCGCATTTTCCAAGTTTTCTCATCCAAAACTCCGCTAACTCAAAATCAGCGGGTTTATTGATATCGGCCGATCGCTCTTCGGGCATGATGTATGCGCGAGAATCCGCGCCGAATAAATCGCCATTCATAATAGACGCGGTTTTCGTCAAATAAATCGCACAGTTTCTCTTATACACTTTCGCAAGATCCTGCCGCATCATAGACACTCTTCCCTCATCTTCATAGTACGGAAGAATCTTTCCCGACTCATCGATTTTTTTTAACTTCTTCGCCGACATATCAACGAGCTCCTTCATACTCATTACCGAATCCGCGCCAGTCTTCTCTGCAATTTTAATAGATGCGTCAATATCTTCGCTCGTTCTACCGGGAGACGTTGGTTGAAGAATCATAATATAATCATATTCTTTTGCCTCGTTATCCTTAAACCAATTCACTGCATGTTTAACTGTGTCAATGGAAGTGGAACTGTCTTGTGCAAATTCCACAGGACGCATAAATGGCACTTCGCATCCGAATTTTTTGGAAATATCGGCGATCTCTGTGTCGTCGGTAGAAAGCACGCACCGGGTAAGTAATTTACTCCCTTTTGCCGCCTCGATGGTATATGCGATAAGCGGCTTTCCGCAGAGGTCTTTAATATTTTTCCGCGGAATGCCTTTTGAGCCGCCCCGCGCGGTGATAATACCTAATACTGAAATTCGCTTTGCCACGATATTAGATTACTTCCGATCATGAAAAACTTTTTGGGTATAGAGCGTGACTTTTTTGAGCGTCCGTACAATATTTTTAGAGGTGTCTTTTTGGCAGTAGAGCATGTCTTTTTTATAGAGTCCGTGGGCAAGTTGTTTTTGAATTGCTTTCTTTATCTTATTCCGATTGTGTGGGACATCCAAAACATTGTTACCCCGCAGGCGATTATTCTGCCGCGTACCGATATTGACGACCGGAATACCAAGATAAGAACTCTCTTTAATCCCCGCCGAAGAATTTCCCACCAGGCAGTGTGTTTTTTTCAAAAGCGCAATGAATTCCTCCGGCGGGAGGTATTTAATAAAACGCATATGTTCTGGTTTATACTTTTCTCGAAATGACCGGATACCTTTTGATATCTCGTCGGAGCCTGCATCGACATTCGGCCAAAACCAAATGGTCGGAATTTTGAGGTCGTGCACTGCGTGAAGCGTTTCTTCGATGTGTGCGCGATTTTTTCCCATCTCGCTCGTCACCGGATGTTGCATTACTACGAGAAACGGCTCGTCAATGTCTATTGCATCACCGACGCCGAGACGGTTGATAAAGTCGTTGTCAATCTGAAAGGTATTTTTAGCGACAAACTCAAGTTCGGGCGCGCCGAAATTAAACACGTACTTCGGATGCTCCCCCATGGCAAGAACTCGCTTCCGTGCCGCCTCATTGGTAGTGAAGTGAATGTGCGCGAGCTTCGTAATCGCGTGGCGCACGCTCTCGTCAATCGTGCCCGTCACATCTCCCCCTTCGATATGCGCGATGGGAATATGGAGATAGGCCGCGGCGATTACGGCGGCAAGCACTTCATAGCGGTCACCGCGGACGACGACGACGTCAGGACGGAGATTATCGAATGCGGTCGCGAATTCCATAATACCGATACCGGTCGTTTTTGCCATCGCAATCGGATTTCCCCCTTCGAGCATCATGTGAATTTTTGCGTGGTGGGGAAACCCATCGCGCTCGAGGAGTGACAAAACATCGCCATGCGGGTCGAGAATCGCCGATGCTCCAACAACGATCAAAAGCTCTGTTCCTAGGTCACGCTTGAGTTCTTCCAAAATAAGCTTGCTCCGGGCATAGTGGATATGGGATGTAATGACGAAACAAATCTTGCGCATGGTTTTTATAACTTGCCGAATCAGTAAAATGTCGCCTAATTTGGACCTTGCCGGAGACCGAGCATCCGCCCAAAAGCACCAGCAATCGCACCTACATTCTCCTTGATACCAATACCGGTATCTTTCTGAAAACGCAAATTTGGAAACCCTCGCACCGTCCCTCGGTCAAGTGCCACCATAAAGTTGAGTACTTTCTGCTTATCTGGCTTCGAGCCAGCGGCAATTTCGCAAATCGCCTGCTTGCACGCATCAAAATTCTGCACCTTAAACACCCCGTCGCAATGTTGGTACCAAATATGCCCGAAGGCAAGTGCGGGCTTACCCCGGAGGACGGCTTCAAAGCCAACTGTCCCCGTCACCGAAGCAACAGCCTGCGAGAGCTCGGTGAGCATAAAGGTATCGGTGTCGGTTGGAACGAGAATGACATTCGGATATCTTGCCATCTCTTCGTAATAACCGGGATAGCGCCCGAGTTCAGCACGCGGATTAACCCACTGGAGTGGACTCTCCTTAACGTACAAAAACCAGTCGGGAAGAAGCGAACGCGATAACATTTCGACCATGAGCAACTGATCAACAAAGACATCACCCATAGCGGAGGTTGATGCCTCCGGCTGTTTGTGGAGTGCAACATAAATAAACTTCCGCGAGTAGTCAGGATTGAGGGTGACGAACCGACTGTGCTCCTCGCGGAAATTTTCCTTTTTCCCTTGCCACTCCCGCATTTTTTTCTTGAGCCCGAAACCCGTTACCTCAAATCCTTCGATGCTCGCGATTCTTCGCTTACGCGAGAGCATACCAAAGTAGCCATGCACTGTGGTAAAAAGCGTCCCATCCCGGAGATGCTGGAAAATACTCTGTATATTGGGAAGTAAACGCCTACCACGTTGAAATCCTTTAATATACTCATGCTTCATGTAGAAAGGGTGCGCATCCACTCGCAGATTCGTCTGCCGTTCGTAGTAGAGGCGTGCATCGGCTGAGAGATCAGAAACGTTGAAAAGTTTCCCTTTTGTTTTATGAACCTCTTCGGCAAGCTCATCATAGCAGGTGTGGTCGGAAAAAAAGATAAGGCGACCAAAAACAGGAATCGTGCGGAGCATCAGGGTTCGCACTCCCTTCTGCTTCGCGAGTGCATAGAGCGTGTATTGATGAGCTATGTGAGGAATATCGGCGAAGAGAATTGCGTCGGGCTTCATTTTCTCAAGAAGCCCACTCCAGTAAGAGAGGTATTGTGTGTACAGGTGTTTCTTCTTAGCATACGACGCTCCATCTATATCAACAGCATCCATCATGCGAATAATTTGCGCCTCATGGGGCGACATAGTTTCGAGAAGGTTTTTCCCCGCTGGCTCGAAGGACGACACGTCGAGACCTAGAGCAGGGATTCCACGGACAGCGTCGATCGTGTTATGAAACATTGTCTTGGGAAATTCCCCGCTCTTCCGTAGAGCGTCGAAGTAGTGTTTGGACCCCTCCCAATATAAAACCTCGGTGCCTTCGTCTCGGAACCGGCGTACGACATTGATCAACATTGGGGAATGAAAACGAAAAACGAAAACACGCATAACTAAGATGTAAGGTGAATCAGTTTATAGAAATAAGAACTCTGCCGTTTAAGAAGTTCCTCTGGTGTTCCTGATTCCGCGATACTGCCACCATCCAAAACTAGAAGCCGATCACAGTGCATAACCGTCGAAAGCCGGTGGGCAATCACAATGATGGTAACATGGCCCTTCAAGGACTCGATCACCTTTTGTACTTCCTTCTCCGATTCACTGTCAAGCGCGCTCGTCGCCTCGTCCAGAATTAGAATCGCGGGTTTCCGCGCCAAGACCCGTGCAATCGCGATACGTTGGCGTTCGCCCGCGGAGAGTCGGACTCCACGTTCCCCAACGACCGTTTCAAATTTCTGCGGCAGGCGATCAATACGTTCGGCAATCGCCGCATCTCGAACGGCACTCTGTACCACCTCGTCCGAGATTGAGTCATCGTAGAACTTCACATTTGCTGTGACAGTATCATTCATCAAAAATATGTCCTGCGGAATGTAGCCAACGGACTTGCGCCACGCGGGGACGGCGATAGCTTCTACATTACCCCCGTCCACAGTAATCTCCCCGGCAGTCGGAGAAAACAGCCGAAGCAAAAGATCGACAACAGTCGTCTTCCCCGCTCCAGATGGGCCAATGAGCCCGATCATTTCACCGCGTTCAATCTTGAAATTGACCCCGCTGAGCACTGACTCTCCGGCTGTATAGGAAAAAGAAACGTTTCTAAAGGCAAGTTCACGTGAGAATGCAAAGGGTTCTTTGCCACCCTTACTCTCCCGCGCCTCCGCCGTGCGCCTTTGATAGGCAAGGGCGGTTTCAAGGTATGGCTCGGTGTCCGCCGCGGCATAGAGACTACCAAGCACTTGATTCACCTGTTGGAAAATGCGGTAGACGAGATAGACGACAACCATAAACGATGCGAGCTGAAAATCCGGGGTGCGGTATGAAAAAGCAAAGAGAGTGAGAATGAAAAAGACCGAAAGCGGCTGGAGCGCGACCGCACTCCAATTCGTGAGTAAAACGAGCCGGATTTTGAGCTCTTTCAGGCGGTCAAAGTACCCCTGCGCTCGCGCGCGCACACCTTCCCCTACATCCATCGCTTTCAGAATTTTCATCCCAAGCACACTCTCGTTCACGTAGTGGGCGACGCGTTTATTGAATTGCCCTGTCTCCGCGGCAACCTCCCGCACCTCCGCGACGAGACGTTTAAAAAGAAGCGCGATAAGGGCACCAAACCCGAGTGCGAGAAGCGTGATTCGCGCAGAAATCGAGATTGCGATAAGCGAATACACAGTAATACTCGAGAAAGCCATGATAAGGTTGCTCACCTTCTGAAGGATTGTTGATGCAAACCGAACATCGGTCATCAGCACATTCTCAAGGTGCCCGATCTTCTCACTGGCGAGGTAAAGCCACCGCGCGCGAAGCGTGCCTGCCATAAGGTCGCTCCGCAGGTAATGCTCGTAGTCAGCAGTGATTCTCACCTTTATAACACTAAAGAAGTAGAAGGCAACGGCTTTCCCGAGGAATAGAAAGACCACAACTGCAATCAAGTATCCAAGACGAAATGGAATACCGGCAAAAACAAAAACATTCTCAATAAAGCGCGAGATGGCGTCCCCCGCGGCAAAACCTTCCCCTGCGGCAAATGAAAAAACAGGAATGAGGGCGTTCACGCCAATACCTTCGAGAATCCCACCCACAAATCCGAGCACAGTGATAAGAATAATCTGCCCCTGATACTGCCGGAATGTTGTTCCGGATATCCCAATGAGTCTTCGTAAATTGTTAACTCGTCCGCTCATATCTAGATTTTATTGTAGGCAAGTTAATATACCCGATGTTCGTAATAGTATTAAAACTGGATCTGAATCTTGATTTGAACGCATCGAATGTTCTCTTGCGGTTATCAATAAGCACTCGGGCATTCGGGCAATACTCCAGTATATAGAAAACGTCGAGATCTACTTTTTTCGTTCTCGGGCCATCTATAAAAATGAAATCGTATGGTTTCCTTGGAATATTCTGATATCGATTGCCTTCGAAGTCCGTGTATTTATCTTCGATGGCTTCCTCTATATGAAGTTCAATCGGATATTCATGACCAATCGTTTCCATTACCTCTTTGCCGTACTCTCCGCTCTCTTCCATCGAAACTAAGACGCCACCTCCGTTTTCCTTGAGAGCAAACCCAATAATAAGGGAACTTATGCCGCTCCCGAGTTCAAGAGTATATAACGGTTTCAGATTACGTATTGTTTTATAGAGAATGTAATACTTCGCATAATGCGGGTACGTCTTCCCGAATGTTACGTGTTTTTTAAACCGCTCTATCTCAACCCAGACAGGAAGTCTTTGTAATCGAAACAGGTAGTACCAATTGGCGACTTTCCTGAATAATCTAAGCATTTTTTCTTTCGATACCATATACATTTACTCTCCCCGCTTAATTATCTCTCCAAGCGCGAGAACTAAGCGTTCCGACGACCTTCCGTCAACCCGGTAACACAGCCGTTCACGGAGGACTTTCCGCTCCTCCGCCTTCACTGACGGATTTTGAAGACAGATATTGATATAACGCTTTAGCTCCTCGGGCGAGTTCGCGCGGAATGTGGCGTCGGTGTCGATAACCCATTCGTAGTGGCTCGTGTACTGCATGAGCGGTGTAATATCCTTCCCTTTCCGGTATTTCGCCCCGAAGAGCGCGTTAATCACTGGTTTATCGCGGCAAGCGGCGTCAAGCGCAAGCGTTGAGAGAATAATAACGACTACATCCGCGTGGGCAATGGTGTTCGCGAGATCTATCGTTTCAGCAACACTCGGATCCCAATTGTCCCGGAAATCGTACGATATGCGGTAGGAATCGTCGTAAGCCGCCCGCGGAAGATTCCGGTATTTCTGGAAAGGATTCTTCTTTACATTTGAGAAGTGGGGTCGGACCAAGAGCTGTGCGGGACGCGCAAGCTCGTCTTTCCGAATCCATTCGTAGATTTTCTCGACAACCTGGTAGTCTTTGTCGTACCAGCTTCCCTGCGAACCAAAAAGTATGAGCGGGAGCTTCGGATCAAGCCCCATTTTTTTGAAATGCTCCTCTCGGGAACGGATGATTTCTTCCCTCGCATACCAGTCAAACTGCGGGTAGCCGACGACAAAAACCTTCTCCCGGGAAAAATCCTGAAGATTGACGAGCTGATCTTTCAGGAGTTCGTTCTGCACTATGAAATAATCCGGCACGAAACGGTAATACATTTTCGTCGCCGTATCCCAACTCTTCGGCATGGAAACAGTCAGAATACTGCGCCGTTTAGCCGCCTTTATAAAGACATTGTCCATTTTAGAGGTGATTGAAGTCGAAAACACCAAGTCCGGCTTGTACCGATCGAAACATGTCTCGACATCTTGATCTCTTTCCTTGAAGAACATCCCCTCGATCCAGCGCGAAAGCGGTTTAAGAAAACCCATGGTACTCAAGAGACGCATCGCGGCAAGGTGGAACCATACGATAATACGCGATTTCTCAACGAAATTACGACTATAACGGAAATAGCGCCTCGTCGTTTTAGTCCAAAGCAAGAGGTGTGTGAACTCAATAAATTTTCGATGGAGACGACCAACTCTCGTGTCGTGGATAGCGATAAGCGTGACATCGGAACCACTGAACTCTTCCGAGATATAGTCCGGGAGACGCTCGCAGTTAAAGAAGATGACAAGTCTGTAACCTTTTTTGCGAAGTGCATCAAATACACCGGAGCGTAAAATGTTCCGAATGATAATAGTCTGTGAAACGACGATAAAAATAGTTTTCTGCTTCATAACTTTAGTCAATAAATTCTCTAAGCCAAAACTCAAGGTTAATACACTGCCAAATAAAAAATGAGTTGGTTCCTTCGCCACTAAAAAAGCGTTGCACTTTCTCCTCAAGAACAACATGGTTCCAATACGGACGGGATCGAAATGAAGATGAAGCGAGAACCCCTAGAGTAGCGTCTTTGTAGTATTTTCGGAACCATTCGGTCTGTATGGCTCCAAAAACTTTTTTCTGCTTTGCTCGCACAACGCTAGGGAGATACTCTTTCATCGCCCGCCGGTTTAGCACCTTCTGTTCCCCACTTAGAATTTTCTCCGCAAGTGGGAGGTGAAAGCAGAACTCTGCAAACTCACGCGATAGATATGGCATACGAAGCTCTCGGCCCAGTGCCATCGACGCGTGGTCATTGAACCGAAGCACTCGCGGGAGCTTGGTATACCCTATATCGCGATATTGGGCATTCATAAGAGGCGAAGAAAAGGGTTCCGGAAAACGGAATGCGCCACCAGCATATTGGCCAACGAACGCTTGTTCGAGAACTGATCCATCCGTTTCCTGCGACATATCTTGGCTTTTCCCCGGCAACGCGGGCATATTCCCCGCCTCGACAAGCGATAGATAGTAAGGATAGCCGCCAAGAAGCTCGTCGAGCCCTTGCCCTTCAAGAAGAACGGTAACCGATGAACGTTTCGCAAGCTCCGGAAGTGCTAAGTATGCAATGGTTGGCACACCGCCAAATGGTTGATCTTCGATTTTCACCATACGTTCAATGTCGCTCCACACATTTTCTGGTGTCATTACGGTAGTATGCCAACGTTTTTTCTCATCCTCGGTGAGAAATTTCTCAATCAGATCACATTCATTGTATTCATCGCTTGGAAGACACAATGAAAACATGTCAACAGTCTTTCCCATCGTGCATTCGGAGAAATAGCGAAGTGAATTTGAATCAAGTCCGCTTGAGAGATTGAGTCCTACCGGTACGTCGCTTCTGAAACGAAGTTCCACCGACTTCTCGAGAAGCTCTTTATATCGCTCAAGAATTCCTTCTGGCGACGTTGGAATGATAGGGCGCGCATCGGCAATATCCCAGTACCGAGTAATGTCCAGGTCCCCGTCCTGGCCGCGAGATATCATGTGTCCGGGTGGAAGCACCTGTACCCCATCAAAAAACGTTTCATTCGAGTGGTCATAATAACCGTATACAAGGTATGCATGGATGGCCGATTCATTAATTTTCGGTTTCACCCCAAGAGCCAAAAGACCTTTTATTTCGGAAGCAAAAACGAAAGTGTCGGCGCCGAGAACAGAATAAAAGAACGGTTTCTCGCCAAAACGATCCCGCGCGGCAAAAAGTGATTTCTCGCGCGAATCCCAGATCGCGAAACTAAACATACCTTCGAGCCGATCGAGGCAATTCGTCCCCCAACGCTCGTAGGCGGCTAACAAAACTTCAGTGTCAGTTTTTGTTTTAAATTGATATCCTTTAAGTTCTCGCTTGAGTTCGAGATAGTTATAGATCTCGCCATTAAAAACAATCTGATAGCGCCCATCGTTTGAAATCATCGGCTGATTGCCTGCGTTCGAGAGATCAATAATCGCAAGTCGCCGATGTCCCAGGGCAATCCCCTCTTTCGGCTCGTAATAAATACCCATGCCATCCGGACCGCGATGCGCCATAGTGTCGCGCGCGCGTTCAAATATTTCCCGCGCAGGAAGTTTCTTCCCCACTGCTCCAATGATCGCGCACATACTATTTTTTCTTTGCTGATAAGAAATGAGCCTGTGAGAACATTCTTGATCCTCGGAAGGGATACGGCATCACCAGACCTCTGGCGGCGTAGATCGCGCGATAAAGTCTCGCAAGCGCCCGCTCCGCCCACGCTGGTATGGGAGTAAAGAGCGGAAAAGGATTGACGTAAAACACTTTTACATCCTTAAATCCGGCCTCTTCAGCGTGGCATTTGAAATCACCCGGCGTGTCGGTATTCCTGAAGTAATCTTTATGAAGCCCTGTCTTTCCAAAACGCAAAAAGGAGCGGAAGATACTGTTCAAAACCTGAACGGATTTTTTCTTCGGAATGTTCACCGAAAACAAAACCCCTCCGGGTTTAAGCACTCGATGCATTTCCCGTAACACTGGTCTATAGTCCTCGAAATGCTCGAGAAGTCCAATTGTCGCAATAACGTCAAAACTCGATTCGGGGAAAGAAAGCGCGCGAGCGTCTTCGATTCGAAATACCCCCTTTCCACCCCAGTGCGTGAAATTCCACCGCGCAAGTTCCACCGCATCCTGTGATGAATCGAGAAGAGTCACGTTCATGCCAAGGTAGCGGTTCAGATAGAGTCCGATCGTGCCACGGCCGCACCCCACTTCAAGCGCAGTCCGGTAACCCTTGCCTTCAATACGCCTGGCAATGAATTCGAAGTAATGGAGAAGGTTAAATTGCCTCTGGGTTTTCGGTTGAGCGCCTCTTGGAACAAAAACGGTTTTCTCTTCTACTTTACCCGTGCCACCGCAAACGCTCGCCCATTTTTCCTCAAATGCTTTATTGTCAGGCATGGTGCTATCAGGAATTAGAGTGAGGTGTTTTCTCGATGTGAAGGAATGTTATATATGAACGCACAAGTGTGATGAGAAGCCATACGAGGTTATAGAAAAGAAGCGCCACGAGATACCAGGCAAGGGCCGCATAAGCGCCGGTAAACATACCGAGTGAGAACCAGAGAACTAAGCCGGGTTCGGAAAAAAAATTTCCCTTCACCACCTCATGGCGGAATAACTTTACCACTTTCCTCGCCCACAGAGAGACCGAGAACTTTCCTTCGGAATTCATTCCCGAGAATGCGTCTCCTTTCGTAATTGCGCCCTCCCGCTCCAAAAACCCCACAAGCTTGATATTAATTGATCGGTAGAGCGTAAAGGTGAGCGAAACAGAAACAGCGATCATCAGAACAACCTCCGGAGAAAAAGCAGCTATCGTTGTGCCTCGTGAAAAAAGGAAAAAACCAATAGACGATGGGATAAGAGCATAAAAGAAGTCGGCTCCGTAGGAGTCGATGACACCGCCGTAACGCGTGGAGCCGCGCACGCGCGCCATGTCGCCGTCCACGCTGTCACAGAGCAGGAAACATAAGAGTCCTATTGCCGCTAGAACCGATTGACCCGCGAGGAAAAATCCCGCACTCGCGATGATGAAACCGATACTTACGAGCGTTATCACATCCGGTGTGAGTCCGAGGTTGAGAAATGCATAGGTCGGATACGGCGAGACGAGCTTCCCGATAGCGTTCAATACTACATATCGCTCGCTTATGATACGTGCCCGACTTCGTTTCGGATCAAACCGTTTCTCGCGAATTTCCTTTAGGGTGTAGTGTTGCATCAATTTACTCCTAGTAGTGTCTCCACCACACTCCAAAGAAGGTTTCCTCTTTTGGCCATTTTGTTTTATCTGCTTTCACGAACCAATTCTCACCGATGAGAGATTCAAGTCCGAGAAGGAAAAGAATATTTCTTACGAACGCCGGAAACATCACGGTATTGTAGGGTTTATACTCGAAAAATTCTCCGAGCCGCCGCTTCTTGATTTCAAGCGTCGGAAATTGTTTAAACAGTTTCCGGACCTCGCGCTTCGTCCAAATCTCGGTACGAGGTGAAGAACCGTGGACCTCGGACACCTCGCTCCTCACCTTCCGCCAGTCAAACCCGTATCGAAACCACTTTCCCTTGAGAATGCCGTGCACGAGACATCGCTTGAGGTAGTGTTTCCAGCCGCGGGCATAGACGAGCACAATCGCCTTCCCGTCGGGCTTGAGCACGCGGAATATCTCACTTATCGCTTTCTCGGGATTTGCAACATGATGTATAACGCCGATTGAGTAAACAAGGTCAAATGAACCGTCCGGAAACGGGAGGTTCTCAACATTAGCTTCTGTAATCTCTTTATAGGGTAGACCACGGAGGTCGAGGTTTAGTTTCGAGAGCATCACTTGATCCGGACCGAGGTCGGTGCCAGTGACAACGGCGCCGCCTTGGGCAAATTCAGCTAAGTCCGTGCCGATACCGCAGCCGATTTCGAGAATTTCTTCGCCACGGTGATTCTCAAATTCCAATTCGTCTTTCAAGTATGGGTAGTAGCGGCTATACCTTTTATAAGCAAGTTCGTTAAACCATTGCCTCGTGAACGGGTCTTTCTTCGAGTACCACTGCTGGGGAATGTTCTTCTTGCCCCAGTAGACGCGAACCTCCTCGGTAGTCATTTTGTGTTTGTGCTCATTCATGAATGCCTGGGGTCAATAAAAACCATAATTACATCACCAACGTTGGTTCCTGTCGGACCGCCGGTTGAAACAATCGTTCCGAGATCGCGGAGCACCGGATACGAATCATGCGTGGCAAGCGCGTGAGCGAAGTCAATACCCTTCTTATCCGCGTCTCTAATCGTTTCGGGGTCAACAAGGGCTCCAGCCGCTTCGGGAATAAAATCAACTCCGTCAGTCCCGAGAGACAGAAGCGCCCAGGGCGCGGTGAGCGGATTAGCACGGAAGTACTCAAGGCACGATAACACGAATTCCTGATTCCTGCCGCCCACACCATGCGCCTCTGGAAGTTTCACCGTCGTCTCTCCGCCATAGAGAAAAAGCGTCGGTTCCTGTATTTTCCGTTTCGAAATATCGGCACAGATAGTGCGTGCGACTTCGCTTGCTTCGCCTTCAAGGCGGGATTTCACATGCACACGAACCCCATCACTCTCTGCCGCCGTTTTAATTGCATAGAGCACCGTATCATTATCCCCAAGAAGCGTGTGGTGAACGTGGTCAAATGAAGGAACTTTTTCTTCTTTTCCGATACGACTTTCAAAAAACTGCATAATACTCTTCGGCAATACGGAGCGGAGGTTGTAGGTATCGATAATACGGAATGCGTCATCGATAGTTGTCTCGTCATGGACGAACGGCCCCGAGGCGATTACGGTAAGATCATTCCCGACGACGTCAGAGAGCGTGAGAGAAACAATGGGGGTCGGATAAAAATGCCGCGCGAGCTTCCCTCCTTTCACGCTTGAGACCTTTTTCTTCAAAACCGTCATCTCGTGCACGGTGGCGCCACTCCGAATTAAGAGTTCAATCATTTTCTGTTTGTCGGAAAGCGTGATGCCCGACGCTGGGTGTGCCAAGAGCGATGAACCGCCGCCGGAGATAAGTGCAATTAAGAGATCCCGCTCAGTCAGATTGTGTTTGGCTTTCAAGTCGAGTACTTTCCTGGCCCCAAAAACACTACGCTCCGACGGCACTGGATGATCCGCCTCATGCACCTCGATAGTACGGAGTTGCCCAGTATCCCTGTTTGAAACAACTACACCCGCTGTAATCCGTTCGAGTCCAAGCACGTCTTCAATCGCCTTCGCCATTCCAAGGACGGCTTTCCCGATTCCAATCACAAATACACGTCGATTGGCTAAAGGAAATGATTTATCTTGAACAAATAAGGTGTCTCGAGAGACACGAACTGTAGCTGGTATGAGAAATTCCGGTAAAATGCTTTGCATTCCTGTCTCGAACCACTTGAGAAGTGAGCGCTTTTCGGGAGATGTTGCCACCACAGTGTAATTCTTCACGAGCCCGCTTGTAGACGAAGGAGTGCTAATAAGCCCGATAATTTTCTGTGCCCGTTCATAATCTTCCGGTGTATCAACTTCAGCCCATGGATATTCGCCGGACGAAACCGCTTTAATCGGCGTCGTACTAGCCATTATCTGAAGCGGCACAACAAAAGGAACGGTTTTATGGTATTTGTCCGACTTAAAAAGATTTTCTGCAATGGAAAAGTATTTTTTGCTTCCCTCCTGTGAAAGTTTATAGATGCCAAAAGCCTCCCCGTGCGGTTCGTAGGCAATTTCTTTCCCAATTGCGAAAAGCTTATCCTCCTCAAGGTACACCTTCATTGAATCCTCAAAAATCTTAATCGGGGTACTCATTGCAAAAGCATTCTCGTGTGGACTATCAATGAGCATCTTCAAAATTGTGGGGTGAAAAACGGTATCGGCGTTTATAAATACCATGCCGTCAGTCACGTGATTCCGCGCGAGCCAGAGTGAGTAAATATTTTGTGTCGTGGCATACTCTTGGTTCTCAACGTAGGTGATGCGGCAACCGCCATAACTTTCTCCCACTGCCTCTCGAACCTTCTGTGCGAAGTGCCCCACAACAATGACAACGTCTCGGATGCCGCAAACGGAAACCGCGTCAAGTATATGCTCGATCAAAAGCTTGTCACCCAGTGGAAGAAGTCCTTTTGAACGATCAAGGGTAAGTGGTCCCATCCGGCTCCCCACTCCAGCTGCGCAGAGAATAACTTTCATTTAAAGTGTGCGAAAAAATCCGCTATCCGTTCAATCCCTTCGACCACACGACTGCTCGTAAGACTCACTCTGAAAAAATCGCTCCCACCGAAATCTTCCGCGGGAGTAATTGCAACATGTGCGTCGTTTAAAAGAAGTTTAGCGAGTGAGAGCGAATCGGAGGTTTTACCGCCAAGGTAACCCGAGACATCCAAACACATGTAGAAACTGCCTGCGGGGGGTATAACCCGAGCGTGCGTGCTCCGGAGAATGCGCTCCGACGCATGAAGTCGGCGGCGATACTCTTCAACTTCTGTCTTGGTCTCGTCACGGATAAGGCGTTCTTTGTTCTTCATAGAAACAAGTCCCGCAAACTGGGTAATCGGGTCGACGCAGACAAGCGTATGCTGTTGGTACCTAAGCAGTGCCGGTGTCAATTCTTCTGGTACAATTGCGTATCCAAGCCGCCTCGTATACATGTGATGGATTTTCGAGAAACCGTTCACGACGATGACTTTGTCCCGCGCGGGATTGTATACACTCAAGATGGAGGTATAGTCGTCTCCGTACACGAAACCGTCGTAAATCTCGTCGGAAATAACATAGGCACGACCGTCAACAATGTCGAGAATTTCCCGGAGTTCCTCCTTCGTGTGTACGTTTCCCAACGGATTCCCAGGGGAATTGAGAAATACAATCTTCGTTTTTCCGGGAACAAAACGTGAGCGAATATCATCCATGTTCACCCGCCCGTTTTCAATCCGGTAGAAACTTTTTCCGAGACGCGCCATATTTGCACTCGCCACATAGGTCGGGTAGTACGGGAGAGGAAGAAGAATCTCGTCTCCAGGATCTGCAAGAAGGAGAAAAAATGAGAGGAAAAACGGACTCGTCCCGTTATTGATAAAGACGTTGTCCGGCGAGACCTGTACTCCGGAAGCCGCCTCGTGCGCATGTGCAATTTCTTCGCGGAGTGGAATGAGTCCTTGTGGATCGATCATTTCCCGTCGGATACCGTCGTAGATATTCCGCACCATCTCGTCCGCAACATATTTAGGCATCGGAACCTCCGACTTTCCAAGATTGAGTTTGATAACGTCTTTCCCGGCTTGTTGATATTCATTTGCAATTTTATCAATCGCAAGCACATAAAAGGCCGGAATATCATCCGCAAGTCGGGCAAGTCCCAACCCCTTACTTTCCTTTCCATGGTTGTCTTTTTTTGTATACATGTCTCTCAATTAAATTGTTACCTTATACTCATTCGCCCATAATTCCAAGTTAATGAGCATCCAGATATTCATACCGCGGCGACCGGGGGCGAGGGGCGGCTCGGTAAGAAAACGCTTGAGCGTTTCCTCGTTATATAACCCGCTCAAGCGGGCGTCGGGTTTAAGGAGAATGTCGCGAGCGTAGGATGAGAGCTCACCCCCCATCCATGCATTGAGCGGTACGGGGAATCCCATTTTTTTACGGTTAATCACATTCTCCGGCAAGTATTTTTCAGCAAGTTTCCTCAAAATGTATTTCGGTGTGTCGTATGTTTCACTGATCTGATCCGCATTCAACACACGGCTGGCAGTTTCTGCATCCATATCGTTCCACCTTAGCTTAAAAGAAAGCGGAAGCGCAGAGACAAATTCAACAAGCTCGTGGTCAACATACGGCACCCGCGCTTCAACCGATCGGGACATTGTCGTCGTATCCAAGCGTTCCAGTGGACCAATGATGTGAACCTTTTCGAAAAGATAGAGATACTGCTCTGAAAAAGATAATGTCCGCGCCTTCTCGAAAAAAGTTTCAAAGAAGGATTCGTTCAAAAGCATGCGGCGGGAAAGATCGAAGTGCTCTCCCGACAAGAGCGCCTGTTTTTCAGATACTGGCATATACGAGTATTCTCCGGTGAAATGTTCTGTGATTGTCCTTGGAAAGGAAGTGCCGTATTTACTGATTAAATTTTTCTTCAGCTCTCCTCGCTCATGATCCGAAAACGGAAATAACGGAAGACATGACATGCGCTCCCAATCAAAGCCGCTCCGAAAAATCCGCCCATAGCCGCCGAAGAGTTCGTCTGCTCCTTCGCCGGAGAGCACCACGGTGATATGTTTTTTCAATTCGGAAGACAGCACATGGAGTGGTACCTCGTTCGGGATTGCCAAAGGAGCGTCCTTGAACCGAATCACTTCAGGCAGAAGTGCGAGATAATTTTTCGCGTCGAGTTCAATTTCCCGATGTTGTGTGCCATAGCGCTGTGCGACCTCCCGCGCAAAGCTGAATTCATTTGCCTCTACTTCAGGAAACCCGACGGAAAAGGTCTTGACCGGTTTACTCGTTAGCTCGGACATCAAAGCAACCAGAAGACTTGAATCAATGCCACCGGAAAGATACGCCCCGACCGGGACGTCGCTTTGCAGATGAAGTCGGACGGTCTCCTTCAAAATCCGTTCAGTCTCAAACAGGACTTCGACCTCGGTGCGTTCCTTTTTATCGGAGACAACGGGAAGATCCCAATACAACGTTTCTTCCACTTTTCCACCAGGAACAATTGTCATAATCTGTCCGGGTAAAACCGAGTGAATCCCCTCAAAAAATGTTTTTCCTCCGAGAGGATAACGATAACTTAGATAATCGGTGAAAGCGGCCCGATTGAGCTTTCGGGGAATGTCAGAAAGCAGAAGGATGCCTTTGATTTCAGAAGAAAAATAAAAATTCCCCGCGTGCTCTGTATAGTAAAGCGGCTTGATCCCAAGCCGGTCACGCACGAGGTAACACTTTCGCGTTTTCTTATCCCACACCGCAAATGCAAACATACCGCGGAGCCGTTTGACGCAGGAAAGCCCCCACACTGAAAACGCCGCGAGAATCGTCTCCGTGTCTGTCTCGGTAGAAAATTTATACTTACTGCGAAGCTCGGAACGAAGTGCTTGGTAATTATAAATCTCGCCGTTAAAGGTAACCACGAAACGCCCATCCACCGATTCCATGGGCTGACGGCCCGACGGTGAGAGATCAATGATGGAAAGACGTCGGTGCCCAAGCGCCACCCCTTCCTCGGGCATATAATAAATCCCGGCATCATCCGGACCACGATGTGTCATGGTATCGCGAGCGCGGATGACTTTTTCACGCTCTGGAATTTTTCCGACTACTCCGATAATTGCGCACATATGTTTATGGTAAAAGACCGACAAGCGCCTCTGTGAGCCGCTCCCCAGAGTGACCGTCTGCGCGGAATACAAGGTAGCGTAGTGCCGATTCTTTCTCTTTCTCGACCACACCACCATCAAGAATTTCCGTGAGTGCTTCTCGAAATGCCTTTTCACTTCGGGCAACCCGCGTGCCGCCCGAACGCACAACCGCTTCGATATAATCCGATTGATACAAGCGCTTGGTGGAAAAATGCGAACTTATGTTCGGATCAACGTCGAAGTTTATATTCACCACAGGTACCCCGGCTGCAAGCGAATCAAGAGAAAGCGTTGAGGCAATATTGATACTTACCGCGGCGTGTCTGAAAGAATTGACGAGATGATTCACATGGCTCTCGCTCGTGTCCCACCTGTCTTGGAACGTACTTCCTTGTCTTCCGCTCAGGTCGAGCGCAAAACCTGGATAACGTTCAGCCTCGGCAAAACGATCCACGTCCCCGAGGTAGCCAATGTGCGGCCGGATTAAAACCTGTGCATCTTTCAAAATGCCGTCCGCCATATACCGCCGGAGAAGCTGTATGTATGTCATCTCATCACAGCAGTTGCCCCCAGTCGAACCATAGAGAATGATTTTTTTTTCCGGATCAAATCCAAACTGCCGGCAGAATTCCTCGCGCGAGATAAATCGTTTTTCGTCTTTATAAAAATCAAATTGCGGCACGCCGGTCACGATAACTTCCTCCGGGCGATACCCTTGCACTTCAATTGCTTGCTCTTTCATAAACTCGCTCCAGACGACCATGTAATCGGCTTTCACATTGAAAAGATATTTTGGTAATGTGTCCCAACTTTTCGGCATATCAACCGACCTGGTGCCAAAGCGCTGTGCACCTTTGATAACCGAAATATCACCGCCGGCTGATGTTGAAAATATGAGATCCGGTTTGTATTTCTCAATAAGGTAATCATGTTGACGTTCTGGGTTCACGTGAAAATCAACCCAGCGAAAAAAGCGCTTTATGCTGGGAATGAGTGAGAGCGGTGCAAAGAGAAACATCCGCACCACAAAGTAGAAACGCGACGGTATCCTGCCGGCAACGCGATAGCGGTAGCGCGCACGTACAGTCTTATTGAAAATAATTCCTTTTTCAATCTCAATGAATAGCTGATTGAAACGCAAGTTTTTCGATTCGATCAGTGGTTCAAAAATAAGATTTTGATGCCGGTAAGGTACAAAAGCCGAGTCATCCGAATGCGGAGTCAAGACTACGACACGTAATCCGCGACGAAGGAGTTCAGGAACAATCCCTGTATGAAAAAAGTTGCGGATAAGGGATCCGCGGGAAAGAGTCATCATGACAGTTTTCATCGTGGGGTTTGCTTTTTTCTCTCCGGCACGACAAGACGCAGGAGTTCCTGTCCAAGAATCCGGTACTGTCCACCAACCTTGTTGGCGCGCAGAAAACCGCGCTTAAGTAAACGTTTAACTGTGCTCTCGCTTATCTTGAGGATCCTCCGTGCTTCTCCTGTGGTATAAACGACTCGAGGTTTGATTGAACTATCCATAAAATGTGACGGCTCAAACCGTCACATACTAAAACTAACCGAGGTGTCAAAAGGTGTCAAAACGGACACACGATAACAACCGTAGAGTACGGTGATCAAAAAATCGTGTAGATAAATGGGGCGAAGGCGGAACCTTCAGCAAAGACAAGGACGATGCCAAAAAGGAGGAGCACAAGAAACATAGGGAGGAGCCACCACTTTTTATTAACGCGCATAAAGTCCCAAAGTTGTCCCGCGATGCGAAATTTGCTTGCCATGGTTTTAGTCTATTTGAAATTCTTTGAGATACAACTCCTGATTCACTTTTATATTTAACATTGGATTCTCACTTTTTACAATGAGGAAGTTCCCCAAAACAAGCACATCCATATCGGTGTTTGCGAAAACGCGGAGGGCTTCTTTCGGAGTACAGACAATCGGCTCGCCGCGGACGTTAAAAGAAGTGTTCACAAGAACCGAGCATCCGGTCAGTTTCTCAAACTCGCTGATGAGGTCATAGAAACGCTCATTGTCCTCGCGTCGCAGAGTTTGAATCCGCGCCGAGCCATCAACATGCGTAACCGCCGGAATACTTTTCATTCGAACTGGGGCGACCAAAAGCATGTAAGAACTCTCCGCGCCATGTAAATCGAAATACTCCCCTGCCCGCTCGGCGAGAACAGAGGGTGCGAATGGACGAAAACTCTCGCGAAATTTAATTTTGAGATTAACCCTCTGCCAATTTTCTTTCTTTCTCGGATCGGCGAGAATCGAGCGGTTCCCCAAGGCACGCGGCCCGAATTCCATCCTCCCTTGAAACCAACCAACGACCTGATTCTCCGAAAGAAATTTTGCGACGTGTGAAGAAAGATCACTATCAGAAAAAACACTATAACGGAATCCGGGATATTCGCGCCCTGCCTCACCTAAAAAATCCTTGATCTCATCGTTTGAAAACGACGGTCCAAGGTATGCGCTCTTCATCGCACTCCCTTCCTTTTTGTGCCCGAGTACGTCGAAATAGACGTAGCATGCGGCGCCGAGAGCGCACCCCGCATCCCCTGCCGCCGGCTGGATATAGATATTTTTGAACACTCCCGAAGCGAGAATTTTTCCGTTGGCGACGGCATTAAGCGCCACACCACCCGCCATACAGAGATTTTCGGATGGGTGCAATTTCTTTGCATGAGTGACAATTTTTAGCACTATCTCTTCAGTTATCTTCTGAAGTGAGGCGGCAATATCTTTGTGTCGCTCCGTGAGTTCTGATTCCGGGGTGCGCGGCTGACCTCCAAAAAGTGCATCAAACTTGGTATTTGTCATCGTGAGCCCATACTCATAGGCAAAGTAGCGCATATCGAGCCGGAAACTCCCATTTGCCTTCACGTCAATTAACTTCTTAAAGTGCTCATAATACCGATTGGGATTCCCGTACGGAGCTAACCCCATCACTTTGTACTCGGCGCTATTTACTTTGAAGCCGAGATAGTACGTCACGGCCGAATAGAGCATACCGAGGGAATCGGGAAAGTGAATCGTGTGCGTTAATTTGAGTTCATTCCCCCTGGCATATCCAACGGTCGCGGTATCCCATTCCCCCACGCCGTCCATCGTGACAACGGTCGCATCGAGAAACGGCGAAGCATAGTAGGCGCTCGCCGCATGCGCATAGTGGTGCTCGGTAAAAAGAATATCTCCCTTATACTCAAGTCTCTTTGCTATTGTGTGTTCTACCCAAAGTTTTTCCTTAAGCCATACACGCATCGCCGTTACAAAAAGCCGTAGTCCGCGTGGCCACACTTTGATGAATGTCATGAGAAGACGTTCGAACTTGAGTACGGGCTTGTCGTAGAAAACAACGTAGTCAATATCTCCGATAGAAAGTTTCTGTGAAGAGAGACAGTACTCGATGGAGTGTGCAGGAAAACTGTCGTCGTGCTTTTTCCGCGAGAAGCGCTCCTCTTGCGCGGCGGCGACAATTTCTCCGTCAACGAGAAGCGCCGCCGCGGCGTCGTGATAGAAACATGAAATACCGAGAATTTTCATGTCTTAATATATCTAAAACTGGCGACGTAGAAGTTCAATTGTCGGTTTATGCCATTCTTTGGCGCGCCAGAATGTTCCGGTATTGTCCCTTTTTTCTTGGCGGAATAACGTAATGAGTCGCGACACGAGAGCATAAAACCCCACAAGAACAATAAAGAATGCCGAGAGAATAACAGCGCTATTTACTCTGCCGAAGGCATGAGCAAAGGCCATCCACCACTGGTAGAGGGTTTTGAAAAATAGAGGCATGGTAGCTTTACCTTACCGGGGAATGAGCCCGCGCTCAAGGACCGCCTTCCCTACCTCCTCGGCTAGAAGCGCATGACCGTCTTCGGAGAGGTGGCAGTGAGGACATACATAGAGTGTACATTTTTCTTGGCACGCTTCTTTAAATGCCGGTGTGAGATCTATGTACGGAAGATCAAGTTCACTGGCGATCTCCTTAAGTTCGCGGCCTGGCCTCGCCGCATCAAACCCAAGCTCGTCGAGACCGGGATATTGAGAGAAAAGATCGTCCTTCAAGTTCTCTTCTACTTGAAAGTTAGCGGGGATGGCCGCAATGAGAAGTTTTCCACCACCCGCCCCAACTTCTTGCCGCAAAAGATCAAGGAGTCTTTTGGTTTCTAGAAGGGCGCGGTCGTTCTCTTTATCATTCGTAAAAATAAGCCGAAGTGCAAGGGGCACGTTGTGCGTTTCGGCCGTTATATCATAGCCAACTCGGGTGAGAACTCTACCGTGCATAAAATTCGCAACTGCGGGATTCTTCGCAAGGCGGTTCACGATAAAGTGCGCGAGCTGGGACTTTCTCGCAATCCTCTTCACCAGAGGTCCGCCGCCACCGCCAGCCTTCGCACTGCCTTCTTCAAAAATGAGGTTATCTTCGAAATCATTTCCCATGTAAAACCATAGAATCACCGTGTCTGGCATAAATTGGGCAGCATAGTGACGGTAGGTGAGAAGGGCGTGGCCGCTCCCCTGCCCAGGGACGCCAAAATTCAAGCTTTCTACTTTTTCCCCGATTTTTCCGGAGAGTTCCCCCGCGAGGATGGCGCTAAAATTTTTGTCGTAGTCGACATCGTGGCCTGCGGTAAACGAATCGCCAAGATTCGCGATTCGCGAGGTCGTTGCGTCTTTCTTCATCTCCCATTCATCGCCGATGAACCCATAACTATTGGTGCGAATGTGAGAGAGTTTTTCCGTATCTGCGGCAATACGCAGGTCGAGATTCTCTTTATGTTTTTTTACGATATACGGATCATCCTCAATGAGGGTTGAGGATTGCCGCAGAAAAATCCGTACCCCAATCTCGAGCACGAAAAAGATGGCAATCATGCTCACAGAGAGGAGTAATAATTTCTGTAAAAATCCTCTCATGGTTATTTCACCACTTCGTGAAGTATGGCGAGAAGCTCTCTCGCGGAATGCTCCCATGAAAATTTTTTGGACTGCAAGTTACCTTTTTCTATCAGCCTTCTCCGCAAGGATTCGTCTTCAGTAAGACGCACCATCTTATCGGCTATATCGGCGGGATCGTATGGATCAACGAGAAGCGAACTTCCTTCTCCTCCAACTTCCTTAAGAGACGACTGGTTCGATGTAATGACCGGCACACCGCAATCCATCGCTTCGGCAACAGGCATACCAAACCCTTCAATGAGCGTGGGGAAGAGAAATGCGTATGCTTTCTTATACACATAGCTAAGCTCTCCGTCGTTTAGGTGGCCGAGAAAAATCACTGAATCGCTCAGGTGATTTTCAGCAATATACTTTTTTATTTTTTCGAAATAGCTCCCCGTCGGGCTTCCGGCAATAGCAAGTTTGAACCCCTTCACTTTTTGAGAAAAAAGGTGGAAAGCCCGTACGGTATTATAGACATTCTTCCTTTCCTTGATGATGCCCGCGAAAAAAAAGAACTTTTCCGAAGGGGTCCCGGAAACGGCCGTCTCGGAAACGGCGCAGATGTGTTTGTACCCCAGATAAATAACACTCATTCGGTCAGCTGGAATACCGAAAAGCTTCACCACATCGTCCCTCGTCGCGCGCGAGATGGCAACGATTGAATTCGCTCTCTTGAGTGAGAGGAAATGATAAAAATACGTAAACCACTTAAAAAACTGGCCGCGGATAGTTTTCGGCGCCAAGTAGTAGTAAGCAAAATCGAGAGCAAGAACAACCGAACGCTTTGGTTTAAAAAAGAGCGGCATCACGGGAGTATTGAACACATACACATCGCAGAGGGTCTTCTTCCGCAGGTTATCAAGCCAAAAAATCCCTCCCCCCGTTGACTCAACGCGCCAATTTTTCCCCGGCAAATCGGGATTTTTTCGAGGAGTATTTTTCAAAAAAACGATATATTCATTCTTCTTATCGATGGAAAGCATTCCTTTCGTCCACTCAAAAATCGTCCGGGCGAGCCCGGCCGGTTTGTCTTCATCGTAGGGATGTAAAATAATGCCGATTCTCATGAGTGCGTATTGATAAACTTAAACACTGCGGCGGCGCGATTGTCCCATGTATATGCCTGCACTATTTCTTGCGCCTTCTTTCCTAAACGTTCGGCGAGTACAGGTTCATTTAACACCCTCTGTATACCGCGAGCAAGCGCCTCGGGATCGTCAGGCGCCACGAGAACCGCACTTTCCTCATCAACTATTTCTCGGATAGATGGAAGATCCGAAGCGACAATAGGGGTTCCGCTTGCCATATATTCAAAAAGTTTAATCGGTGATGTTTCAAACTTTGAATAACCCTCAAGTCGCCGCGATTGAGAAACGTTTGAGTTGGGAAGAACAAGAACATCTGCGGCCTTGAGATACTGCGGCACGAGGGCGTGCGGCTTAAAACCAAGAAGGAGTATGTTGGCGCTGTGCCCATGTTCTTCTCGGAACCGGGCAACGTCCCGCTCCGTTCCGCCGACAAAAAGCACAGTGACGTCTGTGAGTAGTCTGGCAACCCGAGCAAGTACTCCCGCTCCCTTCCAGTCGTAAAGGTGGCCGGTGTAAGCGGCAATAGGCCCCGAAGAAAGGTTAAGTTGCCGGCGTAATTCCTTTTTCTCCGGAAGCCCGGAGAATGCGCGCGGATCAAATGCATTCGGCATAACCAAGAGACGGTCCGGGGAAATACCGAGCACTTCAGTGCAAAAACGAACTTTCCATTGGTTGGTAACGACGACACCGCGCATTACGCGCATTCCAATCCTCCACAGCAGAGTGAAACGGTGAGGTACACCGTGCATATCGTAAAATACTCGATACCCGCGCCGCGCGAGAATCCATCCGGAGACGCCGTCCCTCGTCAGAACTCTGCACTCGGCGGGCGATGGCAAGATACCTACCGTAAGAAGCGCTCGCGTAAAAGAAAGCTGATTAATCCAGTATCCGATTCGTCCCCACGAGATAAAATCCCGGATCGGAACATAGTGCACGGAAAATGTTTTTTTCAGACCGTAAAAGGTAAAGGGCGCTTCTGTATCTCGGTTTCCTTTCCCCGGCACAACGAGTGTCACATCTGTAATTCTGCCCAAGGCCTCGCACATTTTGACAATATGAAGACCGTGGGCTCGTTCTGTTGGAATCCGCCCATCAAAAATATAGATGAGTTTCATAGGTTACCCCGCCTTGGCGGAGCTCACCCATCGTACCAAATCGGCAATACCTTCCCGTATCCCCACAACCGGTTCCCACCCGAGGAGACGTTTTGCTTTTGCGGTGTCGGCGTAAAATACTTTCTGGTCAGACGGCCTCCAAGGACCGAAAGAGGGCGTAATATCGAGCTCCTTACAGAGCTCAAGAAGCGAGATGGTATTCTGGTGCCCTCCGCCGATCGCAAAAACCTCTCCGCGGAGATCAACACCGGTATTATTCGTCAAATGGTAGCCCTCGAGCTCAAGAAGGCGCACAACATCAGCCGCGTGCAAAACATCGCGGATCTGCTTTCCGTCGCCGAAAATCGTGATCGGCTCATCGGCAAGTTTCCGGGCGACGAAATATGAAACCCACCCCTGATCAACAATGCCGTACTGGTGGGGTCCGTACATGCAGGAGAAACGGTTTGATACGCCACCGTATTCCCTTACATACATTTCCCCAACTAATTTTGAGACTCCGTATGGTGACCGCTTTGATGCATCAATGGAAAAATTTTCATCTATTCCCCTGCGTGCAAGATCTCCGTCAAAATCATATCGGGTCTTATGTTCCTTGATAGGTACCTTGTTTACATTGTCGCCGTAAACCTTATTTGTTGATGCGTATACAACAGGGATGCCATTAGAATGTGCCGTGCGGGCAATGTGAAAAGTACCTTCTGCATTAATTCGAAAATCGCTAACCGGAGAAATAACGCTTGATGTGACAGCAACTTGTGCAGCAAAATGATAAATAAGCTCTGGTAATTCCTTTGTAATAATGGAAGGAATATCGCTTATTTCTACGGTGTAAAAAATAATATCTGGGAAACGTGCCTTAAGAACTTCGTAATTCTTCTCCGCACCTCGTCGCATAAAGTTATCGATTATGATGAGCTTAGCGCCACGATCAGCCAAATATAATGAGAGGTTGGTACCCAAAAACCCGGCGCCGCCGGTAATCATTACCTTTTTACCTTTGAGAAATGACATGGATGAAAATTAGGGTATCATGCTGTACTCATATAACCAAGCGGGATATCGGGACGTTGCAATAGAGGAGCGGTGGCGATAGTATGAAACGCATCCCTCTCTCATTATGAACCCGAAACCAGTTGCGCTGATAACCGGCATCACCGGCCAAGACGGATCCTTCTTGGCGGACCTTCTGCTCGCCAAGGGGTACGAGGTCCACGGGGTAGTGAGGAGAAATGCCGTCCTCTTTAACCGCGAGAACTTGAAACACCTCCACGGCTCCGTTCCTGAAGAGCGAAAAATCACGCTTCACTACGGCGACATGACCGACTCTGTTTCCCTCGCTAATATCCTCGCGAACGTTAAACCCGATGAGGTCTACAATCTTGCCGCGCAGTCTCACGTTCAAGTTTCTTTTGAAACTCCTCTCTATACATCACTCGCGACCGGCATGGGAATCCTCAACTTACTTGAAGCAATACGAGTGCTTAAACTCTGCCCAAAAATTTACCAAGCCAGTACATCGGAGCTCTATTCCGGTAATCCGAAAGAGGCTCCGCAAAGTGAAGAAACACCATTTCACCCGCGGAGTCCGTATGGAGTGGCAAAACTCTATGCCAGCGAGATCGCGCGCGTCTATCGGGAAAGTTACGGAATGTTTATCGCCCAGGGCATACTTTTTAACCACGAATCAGAGCGGCGGGGAGAAAATTTTGTGACGAGGAAAATCACTCTTGGGATTCGTGATATTCTCTTAGGAACGCAAAAAACTATAACGCTCGGCAACTTGGATGCCCATCGCGACTGGGGCTATGCGCCGGAATATGTCGAGGCGATGTGGCGAATGCTCCAGCAAAAAACCCCCGATGACTTCGTAATCGCAACCGGTGAAACCCACTCGGTGGAAGAATTTGCCGAGGAGGCGTGCCGGCTTGCCAAGCTCGAGGTGAAAAAAGTCATCACGGTGGCCGAGCGGTACAAACGGCCAAACGAAGTCGAGTATCTCTGCGGAAATCCGGCAAAGGCACAGCGCGTGCTGGGATGGAAAGCTAAAACGCGCTTTAAAGACCTGGTTCGTATCATGGTAGAAAAAGAACTCGCCGCCGTGGGACATTCGCTCCCGTTCGACCAGGCTCACGGTAAACCGTAATCGCGTTGTAGAAAAACATGGATCTCTCAAAAAAACGCATCCTCGTAACTGGCGGCAAGGGATTCATTGGAAGAACTCTTGTTGCGAACCTTATCGAAAAACGCGGCGTGCCACAAAAAAACATCATCATCCCTGACAAGAGAAAGGATGATTTGCGAATTTTTGAAAATTCGAAGCGACTTGTTTTGGAGCATAAACCAGACATTATCATCCATCTCGCGGCGGTCGTCGGGGGCGTCGGCTTTAGCAGTAAGTTCCCGGCAACACAGTATTACCAGAATACATTGATAGATCTCCATATTGTCGAGGCCGCGCGTGAAAATCCAAAGACGAAAGTGGTCTTGGTTTCTTCTTCCTGTGCCTACCCGCGCGATACGGAATATCCCATGAAAGAAGAGTATATCTGGGATGGTCTTCCGCAGGAAACCAATCGCGCCTACGGTATTGCAAAACGCATACAACTCGTGCAGGCCGAAGCGTACCAGCAGGAACACGGAATGAACATTGTCGTGGTGGTGCCAAATAACGCCTACGGTCCGGGAGATAATTTTGACCCCGAGAGTTCACATGTGATTCCCTCTCTTATACGGAAGTGTCTCGAGGGCCAAACTCCTCTCGTCGTCTGGGGAGACGGGACGCCCACACGAGATTTTCTCTACGTTAAAGACTTTGTCGAGGGGGTCCTCCTCGCGGCCGAGAAACTCGAACCGGAACATGGGCACGTGAATTTAGGGAGTGGAATTGAAACAAAAATAAGTGATTTGGTTTCCACCATCGCCCGACTCACCGGCTACAATGGTACTGTAGTTTACGACAAGACGAAACCAAACGGACAGCCGCGCCGCTCGGTTTCGATTGAGAAAGCCGAGCATACACTCGGGTTTACGCCAGAATATGAATTAGAGCGGGGTCTCACCGAGACGATCGAGTGGTATAAAAGAGAAAAGGATCAATACTAACTGATCTTCGACGACGATAAAAGTTTCGCTAGCACAGATAGAAGGGCTTCCTTCCCAAAATTTTTTCTTCCGAACTCATGAGCTCCTTCGGCTAATTTTTTTCGTATTTCTGGATCACGAAGCTTCAAAATATTTTCTGCAAATTGGGCAGTTGTGTGGGCGACCAAAACTTCCTTTCCATCGACAAGCTGATACCCTCCAAGGCAGTTTGGTGAAATAATCATCGGAAACGCCCGCGCTAAGGTCTCAAACACCTTTCCTTTCATAGTTTTTCCGGTTTCGACCGGAAAAACTCCGATATCCATTTTCGAAAGAAAGGCTTCGAGATCTGGAACGTATCCCTCATAGACGATATTGCCTATGCATTTTTTCACAAGTTCGTCTGGCAGTTTTGCTCCGCAGATATGAAAGGTGAAATCGTTCAGCGCATTTTGTAGCACCTGTGGTGCAATTTCCTCAATGAGTTTTTTTGCGCCTCTCAGGTGAAAAATGACGCTATAGTTCGCGCCGAGATAAAAGACATCGAGCTTCTTTTTATCTGAATTAAGGTGCGCCCCACGCAGGGATTCGGGAAGAAAAGTGAGGGTTAAAACTGCGATGTTTTTGGGTTTCCATTTTCGATACGTGCTGACCTGAACGAAAGGCAGTGTTCCCACCGCGCCTGCGAGGCAAACAGCGCGCTTCTCGGCACCGTATTTCACCGCACACCGGAACCAGTTGATGGGGTTCCATTTTCCGGCCGTCGAAAGTGCCTCCCAAAGAAAACTCGACTCAAAATTATGTGAGCGAAGCACGGTGTGAATCCCCTCCGCACGCGCCCAGGCAATGAGAGGCCACGAGTCGGAAATAAACGAAATGATTGCATCGGGCGCATAACTCTCTACGTAATCGTTAAACGTCCTATCGCGAACCATTTGCCCAAAAACATGTGACGCACCGTCGAAAAAAAGCGGACTGCGAAAGAGAGTGTCACGAAGTCGGAGGAGAAGCGACGGATCCGGCTCAAAAAACCGGACAGGGATGCCGTATTCCTTGGACACCCACTCAAGCACCGAGGCATCACGGTGATGGCTCTTAATCGTGTAGAGCGCCACGGTATGCCCAAGTTCCTTTAGTAACTTGATTGTGCCGTAGATATCTTTCTGGACGGCACCGATATTCTTGCCGTGGCAGGCGGGGGTGGCAATGAGAACTTTCATAGTGATGCTTTTTTGCGCCGCCAGGCATGGGTATAGATACGACTCACAAAGGGGTAGAGCACACCATACAACGGAGTTTTTCTAATGAAGTTTTTTAAGAAACGCACTGCCTTCCCATCCCGCCTGAATGTCACCAGCGACAACCCCTCCGGCGTAAGGAGATAGAGAGGTTCTCTCGTAATTTTCTTCTTAAAGCTCAAGAGTTTCTTTCGCTCCACACCATGAAGGACGATTGTGCCATCGTGAAGTTGAAACCATCGTCCTTCGGGCCAAAAAGGTTTTTCAATCCGCTCCGGTGAGTTATCGGCAATACTAAACAGTGGAAAAAGTTCCTTACGCACGAAAATTGCGTTACAGATATGGGCATACACAAGCTCGTATCCTTTTTCCTTACCCACCCTCACAAGCGCAGGAAGCGATGAGCCCCAATTGAGATGTGAATCTTTTGGTTGTGCAAAATCTATATCAATTGGAATGCGACCGTTATATTCAATCATCACAATCTTGGGTCGATAAGCAGAGAGCGATTCCCAGACATGGATGTCATTTCCATCTATATCAATGACAAGGAGATCAAAGTTTTTCGGAAGGTGGGTTTCGGAAAAAATCCCGTCAAGCACATCTTTCCCTTCAAAAGAAACACGCCGATTGATACAGGTTACTCGAGTATTCCCGGCATACAATTTCTCGAGGTCGCGAAAAAATACAGGGTGTGCCTCGATGAGAACAGCGTGCCAGCCTTTTTGGTTTACTAAATCCCAAGTGTTACTATTTTTCCTTCCTGCCCCAAACTCAACACACCACCGTGGATTAGCATGCTTGATTTCTTTCGAAATCGTCTCATAGATTTTGTCGAGAGTGTTCGCTTCACTATTCAATATGGTTTCAGAATGCACGTTTTTCATGAGTCTTCCAGTGTAGTGAGCATGTCGAACTATTATACAAAAATACAAGGAAATAAAAAGAAAAATCTAAGGAGATTAAAGATCAGTCAAATACTTCTTCGCCCACACCTGGAATGCAATCAAAGACCAAATTGTGTTCAGAGCATAGCGGCGGCGAGTGATGTGATCGTCAAGCATTATGCGTGCGGCAGTAAAGTCAATAAACTCTCCGGTCGCCCGATTATAATCGGGCGACAAGATTTCATATGCCGCGTCTTTGAGTCCCGTACGAAGCCACTTCGAAGTCGGGAGAAACCATCCGGTTTTCTTTTTTCCGTACACCGCTTCAGGAATATATTCCTTCATTGCCTCGCGGAAAATATCCTTTCCTTGCCGCGGGTTCCGCATCTTCCATCGCGAAGGGATTCGCATCGCAAGTTCGACCACATCGCGGTCGAGAATAGGCACACGTTCTTCAAGTCCTGAAGCCATACCCATCTGGTCGGAGCGAATGAGGGATGCGCCCGGGAGCCAAGTCGTGAGATCGAGATACATCATTTGTTTGGCGAGGTCCGTGCGCGGAAGATTTTCAAAAAATGTTTTTTTCATATACTCTTTCCCGTTCCGCAAACTCTCGGCGTCATCTTTGAGCACACTTCTCGCCGGATATTCTTTCTGTGCCATAAAAGACCACCATAACGAAAATGTATCTTCGGTGTTCAAACGTTCAATTGCTCTACCGATACCCAAGGCACGAAATCCTGCGCGGGTGAGAACGTTGTTCCGCAAAAGCCGCGGCAGGCTCTGCCAACGCTCGATGAGCCGGTAGTAATAGTGTCGGCCATAGCCGCCGAAGAGTTCATCTCCCCCATCACCGCCCAAAACCACTTTCACATGTTTGCCAGCGAGCGAAGAAAGAAGAAAGTTCGCAACTTGCGCCGGATTGGCCACAAGGTCGTCCATGTGCCAAAACATCTGCTCAAGATTTTTTGCTACATCGAGAGCGCCAATTGTAAGCTCGTGGTGATGTGTTCTATAGCGTTTGGCGGTCTCTCGCGCAACTACGAAATCCTCATTGAATTTTTTCTCTTCCTCTCCAACATCAAAACCGACGGAGAATGTCTCAATAGGCCGTGTGGATTCCTTTGCCATGAGTCCAAGCAAAACAGTCGAATCAATCCCTCCCGAGAGATAGAGACCGACAGGAACGTCTGCAATCATCTGCCGTCTCACGGCCTTTCCCATCAGTGTCCGAATCTCTTCTTTGATACCTTCTTTGTCGTCAAAATCTTGAAAATCGGAGACGCTCCAGTAGGGTTTTATTTCAAACGTCCCTCCACGGAGTTTCCCCATATGCCCCGGTGGCAAGCGCTTGATACCCGACAGAAGCGTTTGCTCACCCGGCGCATAGAGAAGCCGAAAATAGAGCGCAAGCGCCGTCTGGTCAAGAGTTCGCGGAATCTCGTGCGTAAGAATTCCCTTCAGTTCTGACGAAAAAATGAATGAGCCATTTGCCCAGTAGTAAAAAAGTGGCTTCACACCCACGGAGTCACGAGCGAGTACAAGTTCTTTTCGTTCACTATCCCAGATCGCGAGAGCAAAAATTCCGTTAAAACGTTTAAAGCATCCACTTCCCCATGCTTCGTAGGCGCGGAGAATGACCTCGGTATCGCTAGTCGTCTGAAAAGGACCGGTCTTCGCAATAAGCTCGGTGCGAAGTTCCCGATAGTTATAGATCTCGCCGTTAAAAACTATCCTATGGTGCCCATCGCGACTCTCCATCGGCTGTGCCGCCAGAGTGGAAAGGTCAATAATGGCAAGCCGGTTATGGCCAAGCGAAATCCCGTCGCGCACAAATATCCCTTCTCCGTCCGGTCCACGATGGCGCGTCACCGCAACCATTTTTTGGATGGCATCACGGTCTGAAAAATTAAACCCATTTATGCCGCACATGTTTTCTGTATTTCATTCACCAGGTGCGGAAGACTATGATTTTTGAGCACAATGTTTTGAAGTTTAAAACCGAGAAGGTATCTGTCTTTTTCGTTCTTTTTTGAAAATATAAGAATTTTTTTCGCGAGTTCCTCATCAGCACCTTCTGAAAAATATAATTCATCTGTATGCTCGTCAAAAACCTCTTGTGAGGCCTCATTTGAACTCAATACTGGGAGGGCCGTTGCCATTGCCTCAAGCGCTACCTTATCGAGACTCCCCGTTCTGCTTGTGTGAATGAAGAGATCGGCTCTATAGAGGTGGTCCTTAACTTCAGAGTGCCTCACCGGTCCCGCAAAAACTATATCTCCTCCGACGGTGAGTTTGCATTCCTCGATGAGCGCGGCAAGTCTTTCGGCGTACGTGCGATCATTCGCCGTTGCCGGAGCGCCCACAATCGTGTAAACAAATTTGAAATCCGTCTGCTTGAGACGCCCGAGTGCTCGGATCACGGTCTCATAATCTTTCACCGGACTTATTCTCCCAACAGTTATCAAGCGGAGTATCTCACTCGTGGCACGTGGCCGTGGAAGAAAATACTCTATATCAATGCCATGCCCCACGACGTGTACTTTCTTACTCTTAACTCTACAGCTTTTTCGAGTGGCAGTAAGTGTCACGTTTGAGAGCCAAACGGCAATCCTCAATTTCGCCGTTACCGTTCCATGCATATACCACAAAATTATTTTCTTTCCCCACCAGCGCCAGAGAAGTCCACCCAATAGCACGTACTCTGTGTTCATGTGAACGAAAACACAATCATATTGACCACGCTTTTCCCAAATATATTTCCAAAACCGCTTGAGATACTCGGCTCGAGAGACACCATCTTCCTTCCCCAGAGAAAGCACTTCGATGTTCCCCGAAATAGAATCTGCGGAAGATCCCTTCTCAAGACAAATAACGGTTACTTTTTCAAACGTGTGCGAAAATCTATTTAGCCAAGACCAAAAAAACCCGAGGATCGGGTGATTCATATCAACAACCTGGGTTACGACGAGGAGCTTCACGGCGCCTGCCTGCCGGTAGGCAGGGTCGTACCGTACACACGCTTGATATGCTCCGTATCTTTGCCACTTCTCCGAAGGAGCTCAAGATTTTTTGCGCGCACAGCATGGAATACATCCTTCCCCGACGGGTCATCCAGAGTTTCTGTATAAAAGCGCACGAACGCTTCGAAATCTTTGATAAAGCAGTTGCCCCCGGCTCCACGTCCACTCTTATGCACCGGGTCGAGATGTGTCCGCCCGATACGCGGGTCTGCGGCCATCGCGTCTCTGATTCGGCCCCAGTCACCACCCATTTCCGTTGCAAGATCATAGAACAGGTTCACGAGCACCACTTTTACGTAAAACCACGTGTTATTGGCGTACTTTATAAACTCCGCCTCGCGAGAGGTCGTCATGAGTTCGTACGGGGCCCTTGGCAACACGTCCATCACCTGCCTCGAGCGTTTCCTATAAACCTCCGAATCCTCCGGCATACCAATAATATTTCGATCCGGATGTGCGGCATCGTTTGCGGCTGTCGCCTCGGTGAGAAACTCCGGAGAGTGCAAAACAAAAATATCCGGATACTTCTTTTGTATTTTTTCCGTTGTGCCCGGCAGAATTGTTGATTTAATAACGGCCGTTTTATCTTTTCCCACCAACCCTATTACGGAGTCGAGGATGCTCGTGTCAAAACCCCCTGGTGTCGTGGGGGTCGGCACGGCAATAAAAACAATATCGCAATGTTGTATCTCGTCGCGGTGTGTGCAGTAAGGTTCCTCAAGGGCATACCGCACCGTCTCAAACCCGCGTTTCTCAAAATCGGTGGCGTAACTCTTGCCGACGTACCCTTGTCCGATAAAACCGATGCGCGGTTTGCTATTCTTAAGTTTACTCATAACATTCCTTTTATAACCTATAACCCCGCTCCAGGCAACAAGTTCACGCCACACTTCTCCCACTGTGCCTGGTAAAGCTTAAGGTAGTCGGCGCGGGAAGAATACGGATAATTCTCTAGTACTCCTCGCTCGTGCTTCGCAAGTACATCAATAATCTTCTCCGCTATCGCCAAGGGGCTCCGCAGTGCGACAATGGCTCCGACCTCGCGTGCCACGCCGACATCGCTTGAAATAACCGGAAGTCCGGCTAGAAGAGCCTCGATAATCACGACTCCGTATCCTTCATAGTCGGAGGTGACGAGAAGGAGGTCAGCAGTTTTGTAGTAAGAGATGGTGTCGTTTTGCCACCCCTCCCACCGAACACTTCGTTCGATACCCATCCGCCACGCAAGCTTACGGAGTTTTGGCGCTTCGGGACCATCCCCCACAACGATTAACCCCGCATCTTTTCGTTTCGAAAGGACTTCTCTAAAAACGGAGAGTGCAAGCGGTATATTTTTTTCTCTAGTGAGCCGAGACATCATAAGAATTCGGACACCAAACTCCAGATACTTCACTTGCACGCCCTCTAGAGACATCGCTCTGGCGATGGCCTGAACATCAACAAAAATCGGAAGAACCGAAATCTTCCCGGCGGGAAGATTGAACCGGGAAACGAACTCATTCTTCACTCTCTGTGACACAACCCTGATACAGCTTGCACGACGGAAACTGAAACGGTACACGCTATACCGCAGACGATTTTTGAGCGACTCGCGCAGAAAATAAGGACTGGTGATGTCGGTGTGTACTTGTACTTCGAGCTTCATTCCTGGGAACTGCCAACGAAGCTGGAGCGCGACAATACTCGTAAATGCGTCCTGCGAGGTAACAAGCATAGATGAATCCCCGAGAAGAAGGCGCTCACATAGGCCGTAAGCAGTCCAAAAATACATCATCTTGAAACGAGTGTTAGTCGGATAGAGCGTAACATTCGGAGCAAGGAATTTCTGCGTCCGCCCCGGGCGAGTGTAAACGACGATGTGGAGTTCTTCGACAAGCGACCCGTAATCAATCATCCGCAAAGAGGCGGGTGATCCATCTTCAAACACTCTCTCGTCGATGCTTAACATAAGAACTTTCATAGAAATATCTTGGCTGTTTCACTCACCATTTTCTCTTCGCTAAACTCTTTTACCCGCTCGAGCGCGGCGCGGGCAAGGGATTCTCGGAGAGAAATGTTCCTATAGAGCTCGCGTATGGCCTCAATTAAGGCGCGGTAATCGCCAGAAGGCACGAGCAAGGCCTCTTTCTTATCAGAGAGCATTTCTGGGTTTCCTCCCGCAGTCGTCGTTACAATCGGGATTCCAAGCGCCATTGCTTCAAGAAGTTGATGCGACATCCCTTCGTAACTTGAGTTAAGCACAAAGAGATCGGACCCTCGTAGATACTGGTAAAGCTCGTACCTCGGCAAGTGTCCAAGCATTTCGATAGTGTCTCTCACTCCAGCTTTTCGAATGAGCTCTCCGAGTTTTTCCCGGTGAGGACCGTCTCCGGCAATAAGAAGTTTCACATTGGGTATCTCTCTCTTTAATTCAACAACTGCCTCAATAAGAGATTCAAAACCCTTCCAGGGAACCAATCGTCCAGCAGAGAAGATAACAAAGCCGTCAATCTCAAGCTCTTTTCGAATATCCGCTCGCGATGTTTTATTGAAAAGAGCCAAGTATCCATTCCGTATGACACTCACCCGCTCGCGCTCTACGCCCCACCGAGCCACAATACGAGCAAGATAATTGCTCGGCACGATGACATGGTCGGCATGACGCGTAACGAAAGATTGAATAGTCCGCAAGAGCTTCACATACCAGTGAACATCGCTCTCTGCCATGAATTCGTCAAGCGAACGCCGAACTCCGTAGCGGAGCACTCCTTGTTCCCACGCAAAATCCCCGACAACTTTAAGTATAAATCGTCTCCCCGTTATGCGCGCGGCAAGATATGCGGGCAAACCCGTGCTCACCGGATCCTGCGCATAGAGCACTTTTACTCCAGAGACGCGCATGACGAGTGCGAAGGTAAACGCAATATGCCGCAGAATCGGTGGAAGGAAAAGGTAAGAACTGAACCCTAGGATAGCGACAGAAATACCATTCTTCGGAAGTTCGCGCGCAAGTATCCCCGTATATGTTTTTGGCCCTCCAGCTTCAGGAGAGGCGATGAGAATACTCATGTGTTTTGTATTGGTATTAAAAGTGTTCACGAAAAGTAATATGTCTATGGATTAAGTAACTCGCGGTGTTCAAAATAACGATGGCGATCGCTTGGGCATAGATATACCAAAGATGTATGTGCTCCACAAATAAGTAGAGGAGGGCGATATTTAAGAAAAGGTTTGCAGTTGAGACGGCTCCGTAGAAAATAAACTGCCGAGGGAGAGTTCCCCAATGTGCGCCCCGAAACGTCCAAAATTTCTGGAACGAGAAGCCGATAATGATTCCGGAAAGGTAAGCGAGAGTCGCCGCCGTAAGATAGTAGAAATGCGCGATATCCGCGAGGAGATAGAGGAGTATAAGATTCGTCACCGCTCCCGCGGTTCCAGAGAGAAAATAGCGGATGAATAAAAAAGAATTCATGACATTCTCTCCATCACGCTTCGTATGTCAAGAACAATTCCGTCCCAGTTGAAACGCTCCTCCACAAGCGCTCTCCCAGCCTTTACAACTCTCTCCACCTCTGTCCGGTTCTCCGGTAGAAGGATACAGAGCACTTGCTTAGAGATACTCTTAGGCTTACCTCTCTCGCTTATGAAGCCGGTCTCACCATCTCGCAAAAAATCGATAATGCCTCCGACATTCGTCCCAACAACGGGAATTCCGGATGCCATTGCCTCAAGATATGAGTTGCCGAGACCTTCAGAAAGCGAGTGACGAACAAAAATGTGTGCACGACGCAAGTGCTCGGAGATATCGCGGTGCGGCACTCTTCCGGCGAAAGTCACGCGTGGGGAAACACCCAGTTCATCCGCGAGATGTATGAGATGCTCTTTCTCGGGGCCGTCCCCGACAATAGTAAGCCGAACACTCTCCGGCAAATTGCTGAGCGCTCTGATAATGTAGTCAACGCCGTTTTTTTTAACGAGGCGTGAAGTCGTGATAAGGACTGGCCTCGTAATCGCTCCAGTGTCGGGAGAAATCCACGTGGCGGACATAGGGAATCGGGGTATATCGACACCGTTTGGTATGACTCGAACTTCCCGGGGGTACCCCATGGATTTCGCAAACTCTGCGAGATAATGGGATATTGCCGTCACACGGTCAGCGCGGGTGAATATTTTCCGGAATAATGGATAGACAAAACGTACCCGCCGTTTGATGTGCTCAACAGGATCACCTTCCTGGAGGGTGAGGAGGAATGGAACCTCCGGGAATCGCATTTTAAAAAAGAGTGCAGCGAAACCGGCATAATTTGCCATGATTGACCACGTAAGCGAATAGGTCCGTTCTTGGTGGAGCCTCCGGGCCATCCGGTAAGCGGAGAATACATAGAGATACTTATTCCCCCGCCCGACGCGGTAAACCTCTACATTTCCAATTCGCTCGTGAGCGGAGTCGCTCTCCTTGAAACGTAGTGTCACCATGTCAAAGTCGAAATCTGTAATTTTGTCCGTGATTTCCCGCACGGCAATTTCCGCTCCCCCGATGAGCGGTTCATATGCAAAAGAAAAAATAAGCACGCGTGGTTTCACTGTTCGTGTTTCCGAGAACCGGAGTGCTATTACTCCATTATTTATTCAACTTCAAGCATCTTGCGAAGCACGTCTTCCGGAACTTCTTTTTGGGTGGGTGGTGGTACACTCGTCCCAGCTACTACTGTCTTAATGCCTCCTTTTTCCTCCTTTCTACTGCGATCGACTTCGCTATCTTCCAATACCTCTCCTAAAACCTTCCGAAGGTCCCGCAGGTTTCCGGTTTCAAGAATCCTCTTTTCCTTAAGCGAAGAGAGTGGTGCGGGTCTCATTTCTCCCCTCTCTCGAATCTCTCGAACAGGAATCCGCCGAATCGGAGGAGGGGGTGGCGGTCTTTGTGGTCTCTCCAAACGCTCACTCACTCTTGGTCCTTCTCTGGTGGCAGAAGTGGGCTTAATCGGCTGATACCACCGGAGAATATCGGTTTCAACTTTCTCCCGGGTCTGCCCGAATGTTTCACGGCTCGTCCGGATGATGTCCTCCCGAAAAGAGTGCGACGGGGGCGGAAGAAGTGGAATCGTCCGAGCGGAAAAAGGACGTGACCCGATGCCGTCTATCATGAGCCGGAGGTAGACCTGTGCAAACCCGAGATTCACCAAATCTTCCGCTGTGAAATCCGGGGCGAATTCTTTTTCGAGATACTCAGCGTCGGCCGCGCCGACACGGAAGGAAATGAGCGTACCCACGTTTCCAAAGACCGCGTACCGAACCTCCTCAACCATCTGCTCGATGTACTGGTGCGCCAGCGTGAGATTCAATTTATATTTCCGAGCCTCGGAAAGAATGTTCGCAAATGTCTCGTTCGCGAACGATTGAAACTCGTCGACAAAGAGATAAAAATTCGGCATCACCCGCATCTGGGCATCGTTTAAGTCTGCTCGGCTCATCGCGGCGAGATAGATTTTTGTAATGAGCATGCCGCCGATTAAGTGAGAATTGATTTCCCCCATTCTTCCTTTCGAGAGGTTCGCGATGATGATTTTCCGCTTGTCCATCATCTGACGAACGTCGAAGCTCGACTTCGGCTGGCCGACAATGTTTCTAATCAAAGGACTCGACGTAAATTGTCCGATTTTGTTCTGAATCGCTGCGCCGGCCTCCTGCATATAGCGGTCGGTGTAGCGGGCGAATTCGTCAATCCAAAAAGCCTTCACCGTCGGGTCGGTCGTATGATCCACGACCGATTTTCGGTAATCCTTGTCCGAAAGCATGCGGTTCACACCAAGGAGAGTCGAGTCGGGATACTCGATGAGGGCAAGAAGAATGTTACTCAAAATGTACTCCATCCGGGCACTCCACACATCGGGCCAGATTTTCTTAAACGAAGCCATGAGACCGTTCACGACGAGATGACGTTGGTCGATACCGACATCTTCCATCACGTTAAACGACACCGGATGATCGAGGTCAAAAGGAGCGAAGTAGAGAACGTCACGAAGGCGTTCGCGCGGAACATAATCAAGCAAGCGCTCTGCGGAAGCCCCGTGCGGATCGACGAAGGCCAATCCTTCTCCGTTTTGAATGTCCTGGATTGCCATATTCTCGAGCATGGTTGATTTTCCCATACCGGTCTTCCCGATGACGTAGACGTGTTTCGTCCTGTCTTTCGCCTTGATGCCAAAACGGTCATGGCGAGCGCGGTAGTCGGTTTCAGCGAAAAAAGCGACTCTGTTTTCGTCCATAGTGAGATTTTAACACCTACTGTAATGCCTCGCGAGTGTAGAGATTCGCCGCATCCCAGAGCATCCATGAATCAACTCCCGCAGCATAGGTTCCTTCTATCTCGGAACGCACCATCTCCTTGGTGTACAGTGCGCCCAAATCAAAATCCTGAAGCCAAGGACGGAGCTTTGAAGGACTCGAACTTGCCGCGATGAGCCGCTCGCGCCCCCGCTCAAGCGAATATTTAACCACCTCATAGGGATGCTCTGCCGGATTTGCGAAACCGATAAACGATCGTTCAAAATGTGACGGGTAGACCATAGGCGCAATGTAATCGAAATAGGGTTCCGCCTTCTCAAGCACCTGCCCGATGTTTAAGTCGGTTGCGCTCGTCATCGTGAGCCCGAAGAGATCGGCCGAGAGCACTGTGCCGCTCCCTTCCAGCTCGTGAGCAAGGTAGGCAAAAAATTCTTCCATGATGAGCACCTTCCCTAGAGTTGGTGCCTTTACTACCCGCTCCTCGCTTATGGGGTAGTAGATATCGTCAAGCGCGCCGTCGGACGGGAATCGGATGTAATCAAAATTAAGTTCATCAAATCCTTGTGCGTATGCTTCGCGCGCGATCGTAGCGGTATATTCCCACGCCGCCCGGGCTCCCGGATCAACGTAGCTTAATCCCTTGTTATCGCTCCAAACTGATTTGTCGCTCAATTGTTGTACGGCGAATTCGGAGTACTTTTTGGCAAAGTGCGGGTCCTGGAATACGGTGATTCTGCCAATCACATAGATATTCTTTTCGTGAAGCACTCGGATAAAATCTCTGATGTCTCCGATTCGCTTCTCAACAGACCCAACTTCAGAAATAAGAAGGTCATCCATCGGAAACGAAATCTTCCCGCTGTAGTCTTTTATATCGATTACGACGGCGTTGAGCTCTGTCTCGTCAATCATCTTTACCATCCGGTCACGCCAGTCCTTAGTCCCCGCAACCCAGCTCGTCATGTAAATCGCTTTCAAGGGCTTCGGTGTCGAGAGATGGATGGGAATATAGACTTTTTCAAGTTCTTCGATAATTTTTGTTGGCTCGTCTCCACTCGCCACCTCGCCGCGCGAATATTCCTTCGTATCGGAGAACTCTGGCATATCAAAAACGGCAAGTCCGATGACGAGCGAGAAGAGGGCGACGGCGCTAAAAGCTATCGCCCTACTGCGTACCCTCATTATGGTGAACCCACCGGCGGCTCTTCAGTCCTTTTTCTGAAGAGTTGTGCTGGGGAAATTCTCTTGACCGATAGAGCGATGAGTAAAAATCCGGTGAGGGCGAGAAGCCAGGTATCCCAAACCGGCGGAAACCCCAAAAACGGGAGTGCGATGACCCAGATGCCGACTCCAATCGTGACGGTACTTCGCTTCATACAAATTACTTTACCATATCCTCGGCCACTTGAAACACATTCCCAGCGCCCATGGTGATAATAATATCCTTGGGGCCTCTACTCTTTTTGAGCTCGGTTGCGATGTCTTTAAACTTGGAGAGGTAGAGTGTATTCCGGTTGATCCGGCGGACCTTATCCGCAAGCATACCCGCCGAAATCGAATGGTCTCTTTTTTCGCGCGCCGCATAGATGTCGGTCACGATTACGGAGTCGGCCTTCCCAAGGGCAGTGGCAAAGAGAGAAAGGAGGAGCTTGGTCCGCGAGTAAAGGTGGGGTTGGAATACGACGGTGATCCTCTTTTTAGGGAAGAGTTCGCGCGCCCCGGCGAGTGTTGCGGCGATCTCCGTCGGGTGATGCGCATAGTCGTCGTAGATGAGTGCTCCGCGTTTCGTTTTTCCTTTGTATTCAAACCGCCGCCAAGTGCCGGGGAATGTGGCGAGGGCTCGCTCGACCTTTATGCGCGGAATCCCGAGAACTTCAGCGACTGCGATCGCGGCGCGCGCGTTCGAAACATTGTGCGCGCCGGGCGCTAAAAGAGTTCGTGGCGCACGCACCTTGATATAATCAACCACCTTCGCCACCACCCCCCGGAGCGCAGGAGCAACTTTTTTATCTTTCGGATTTGTAACGATATATCCATTCGGCGGAACCTTCATTGCCATCTCATGAAACGCCTTTTGGAGATTCGCAAAAGTTTTGTAGTAGTCGAGGTGGTCGTTATCAATATTCGTGATGACGAGAATTTGCGGGGAGAGATTGAGGAATGATTTTTTATATTCGCAGGCCTCGGCCACAAAATACTCTCCCTTCCCGGCGATGAAATTTGTTCGGGAATCCTTGAGGAGACTCCCCACTACCGCCGTCGGGTGGAACCCGGCCTTTGTAAGAACGTGCGCAATCATCGCCGTTGTCGTCGTCTTCCCATGCGTGCCGGAAACCGCAATTGTATATTTATCTCTTGAAACAAGCCCGAGCGCTTCGGGGTAGGTGAGCACAGGAATGCCGCGTTTTTTCGCGGCAACAAGTTCCGGATTAGTCTTCAGTACTGCGACGGTGTAAATGATAAGGTCAGTATTTTTTGCGATGTTTCCTTCTTTATGGCCTATGAAAATCCTTGCTCCGAGACCTTTTAGCGCATCCGTAATTCTTGAACGGGTGGTATCCGACCCACTCACGTTCTTTCCGGCGAGCATCATCATCCGCGCAATAGCAGAGACCCCAATCCCACCGATGCCGATGAAGTGAATATTTTTTGCTGTACTAATGATATTTTTCATTTCAGCTCAGTTTCCGAACCTCGCGATTAAACTGCTCTCCCCGATCATACTCATTTTTGAACAGCCCAAAACTTGCGGCGCAGGGAGAAAGGAGGATAACGTCGCCCTTAGCCGAGCAAATGACAGCTTGCTTCAAACCTTCTTTCATACTTTTAACTTTCGTATATTCAAAACCCCTTGGCAATAATTTCTTCATTTTTTCAGTAGCGGTGCCGGGAAAAAATATGATGGCCTTAACATATTTTTTAATGGATTGGGCAGCATTACCGTACTCAAGATTTTTGTCAGTCCCACCGGCTATCAAAACGACATTCTTCTTTTTTCGCCCAAGCGTTTCAAGTGCAGCAATGAGAGCATTTGGTGTCGTTGAAGTAGTATCGTTATAGACCTCCACACCGCGCCATGTTCGTACCAGTTCAAGACGACCGGGGACGCCTTTAAAGTGTTCAAGAGTTGTACGGATGACGCTCTCTTTCACACCAAGGATTTTTCCGACATGATACGCAGAGGCGGCATTCTCGCGGTTATGTACGCCGGGAATGAGAAGCTTCCAACTTTTTGGAATATCGCGCGTTCTCGCAATAATTTTATCCCCGCGCGTTTTAATTCTTTTTGAGACCCCCTCCCCGCAAACGATTACATCGCCCTCCTTCTGCCACTTGAAGATATTTACTTTATCGTCCCAATATTTTTGCATACTGCCGCGATAATAATTTAGGTGGTCGGGCATGAAATTCGTAAAGACGGCAATCGGCGGGCTCATCCCTGCCTTGCCGGCAGGCAGGTTCGCGTCACCGAATCCTTGGAGCTGCCACGAATCGAGCTCGGCTACGACGAAATCACCCGGGTGGACTTTCGCAAGAAGCGGGAGTGTCGCGACCCCTTGCACATTCCCACCTAAAAAAACTTTGCTCTGCAAAGTTTTTCGGGCTAGCCCGGGCGCGGACGCCCTGGGGCCGACCGTTCTCTTTTGAGAACGGTTTAGGCCAAGATGTTTTTTTAGTATCTGGTAGATCAACTGTGTGGTAGTAGACTTCCCTCGCGTGCCTGTTACTCCGATGAAGGTTACCTCCGGCGCAAGGCGCATAAAGAGAGACGCGTCCATTTCAATCGGAATCCGGTGTTTCCGTGCCTTGGCAACGTAGGGCGAATCAAGTGGCACACCAGCGGCTTTCAAAATCATGTCCTGATTCCGAAAATCCTCAAGGCGATGTTTGCCGAGGACATAGGTGATTTTCGGATATTTCCTAAGCCGCCGAAGTGATGGGGCTAATTCTTTCTTCGTTTTGAGATCCGTCACAATAAGCTCCGCCCCGCATGCCGCCAAAAACTCTACATCACCTACCCCGCGGCCGAGAAGGCCGAGACCCATGATCGTGATTTTTTTTCCGTGGAAATGGGTTTTGTAATCAAGCATAGACAACGCCTTGTTTCGTGAACCATCCTCCCCTATAGTTGGTTATACACCATACCATGTCTAACATTAGCCCAGAAACGATTTGGGAGAAAATCACGAAGGGGGTCTTCATCATTGCCGAGGCGGGAAAAAACTTCATCCAGACGAAGGAGGAACGATCGGTTTCGGAATATCTCGAAAACGCGAAGGAGCTCGTGGACAAGGCGCTCTCGGCCGGGGCCGATGCGATTAAGTTCCAAACCCACAATGTCGAGGATGAACAGTTAAACTTGAAAATCGTCTCGCCGCACTTCAAGGGCGCAGACCGCTATTCGTGGCTCACAAGAAATACAAACGCGACGCCGGTTAACGGATTCTGGAAACCGCTTAAGGAATATTGTGATAAAAAAGGAATTATCTTTTTCTCAACGCCGATGTCGCGCGGTGCGGCACGGCGCCTTGCCGAGGTTGAGGTAAATCTCTGGAAAATCGGTTCCGGCGACATCCTCGACTTCGTCGCAATGGATTACATGCGGCGAAGTCCACTCCCTATCATTATGTCTTCCGGCATGAGCACACTTGAGGAAGTGGAAAAAAGTCTCAACTTCCTTCGTGCAAAGAACAACCGCGTGGCGCTCATGCACTGCCTCTCGAAATACCCCGGGCTCCCCGAGGAGGCAAATCTCGCGGTGATGGAACTCTACCGCGAGAGATTCCCCGGTGTACCGGTCGGTTTCTCTGAAAATTCCGTGGGGATCGAGCCATCGCTCATTGCCGTCGCCCTCGGGGCTACCATGGTTGAGAAACACTTCACCACCAGCCGCGATCTTTGGGGCGCAGATCACAAAGTATGCTCCACACCGGAGGAGTTTAAAGAACTCGTTCGTGGAATCAGAACAATTGAAAAAGACCCGGCGGAAAAAAAGCGATGGCTCTCGCATCCAAACCTTGTGGCTATCCTTGGTAAAAAAGAAAAGAAGTTAAAAGACGATGAGACCGTCTTCCGCCCGCTCTTTCGCAAATCACTCATGGCAGGACGTGACATTCCCGCGGGGACAAAACTCACTCCCGAGATGATTTACGCCATGCGCCCACAGCAATATGCTCTTGGCCTCCACTCCGAACGCTACGAAGAAATCCTCGGCAAAACCACCGCGAAACCCCTCAAAAAATTCGACCCGATTACCCTCGAGATTTTAACTTAGTGCGTGTGGTAGGAATCGAACCTACGGCCTCTGTCTTATCAGGACAGCGTTCTACCACTGAACTACACACGCGACAAGAAAAACTATAGCAGAGCGAATCTAGCGCAGCAAATAAAAGAAACCCCCCGAGCAGCTTGTGCGCTCGGGGGGTGGGGGGGTAGGGGGAACTAGTGGGGTCGGGCCGCGACATCGGGAAGGGACATGTCTCCTTTCTCCCGAAGATACCTTGGAGCGATGTAGACCATGTGGTAATGGCCACCATCGCGTTCATAGTCCTTGAGCCACTTGCAGCCGTCCGGGATCCTTCTGCCGTTCGGCTTGAACACTCTGACGCACTCGCGCGATGCCGCATCCACTTCTACCATGGGAAGTGGCGGAAGGAAGTAGCTCAAACCCAGCAGGACGACGACCGCCGTTATTGCCGCGGGCCAGATCCAAGAAAACACTGTCCTCTCAACAAATGGATGATTCATCACCCCTCCTTTCAATCTTTTTTAATTATAGCACCCTTATTATCAAATTGTCAATACACACAAAAACCGCCAAATTGTGCGGTGTTTTTGCAATCAGGTAATCAATATTCTTTCTCTTGCTTCGTTCTAGTTCCGCAAAGCCCGCGGAACCGGGCAGTCTCCATGGGTTAGAGACCAACACCATTCCGATCAAAAATCGGAACCGACCTACGCCTTCGCGCTCCCGCGCGAAGAAGTTCACCTTGAGTAGTTCCACGACCAGCTTCCGCTAGCCGTGCCTTGTTACGACTTAGTCCCTGTCACCGAGCTTGCCTTAACCGAGCACATAAAGCACCTTCACCTTCTCGCACTCTTTTGCGAAAGAAAGATGCACTATGTGCTCGGCTTTGGGCACTCCCGGCTCCCTTGACTTGACGGGCGGATTACGATAGATAGAGCTCTTCGTGTTCCCACGTAGCGAGCGGATTTCCCGCACTACGCGAGTCCAACAGTACGCTGATTCATTCGTTGCTTCAACGCGCGAATTTTATCTATACCCTCTGGGGTAAGGTGTTTTTTCGCATAAACCATTTCGGCAATACGACAAAACAAATTAAAATTCTTACGTTTCGAAACAGTCTGCAGATTATGTTTTTTGAAGAATGGGATAATTGTTGAGAATATATCCCGCTGTGCTGATACGGTGTATCGGTAACATTGTGTGTGATTGCGGCGTTGTTCTTTTTGAAAATAAACATTACCACAATTTAACGTGTTACATACCTTCCACAGTAAACCCCTATCTGCCGCTTGTAGTTTCAGATGAAAGTGTAGTTGCACTCTCGATCCGCTGTTATACGCGGCACGTTTATTAAGGTTCACATAAAAGCACCCTTCTCCGTCGGTTAATCCGACAACGTATTCTGCTGACACTATCGGTTTTGTCCTTCCCATGCGTCTCATTCTATCATAAATGACTTGACGCGTGGTACTACGACGCTGCTGACTTCTTGTGAAACTATAGCTCTAGTTTTTCACAAGATCTCCCCGGGTTAGCAACGATTCTATTCCCTGCATCCTCCTCGAGATTTTTCACGGATGTTTCCCCACGACTCACCGCGTGGGTCACATATCTCTTTGTTTGAGAAGGCTGCTCTTTGCTACTAGGATCCTCCGCCTCAAACCTCGCGGTATTGAGACTATCCGTTCGCTACGTCCCGCTTTCGCGGGAGAGTTGATTTTAACAACTTAGATTCGTTACCTGCCGGGCGCGTTTATTTTTGAGTACAAGGCTCGAGAACGTATTCACCGCAGTATGGCTGACCTGCGATTACTAGCGATTCCAACTTCATGAAGTCGAGTTGCAGACTTCAATCCGAACTGGGGCCACGTTTCTTAGGATTGGCTCAGGCTTTCGCCGTCGCGACCCGTTGTCGTGGCCATTGTATCATGCGTGTGGCCCAGGATATCAGAGGGACATGCTGACTTGGCGTCATCCTCGCTTCCTTCCCGACAAGCGGGACAGTCCCCCGTGACACTTGTAACACGGGGCAAGGGTTGCGTTCGTTTCCCCACTTAAGGGAACAGCTCAAGCCACGAACTGACGACAGCCATGCAACACCTGTCCTAACGTCTCTTGTGAAGACGACCAAAGTTTCCTCTAGCCTTCGTTAAGATTTCTAGCCCTGGTAAGGTTCTTCGTTTGTCATCGAATTAAACCGCATGATCCACCGCTTGTGCAAGTCCCCGTCTATTCTTTTG